>CAJTOR010000021.1:54180-59548 GCA_910577675.1 uncultured Lachnospiraceae bacterium | reverse complement strand
CGGTACGCACGGTGGTGTGAGAGGACGGCGGTTAATCACCGCCTCCTACTCGATTTCCTGCTATCCCCAAACCCTCCCTCGCCTGCCAACTGACGCAGCGGTAGTAATAAATAAATATAACAATGCACATGTTCTTGTGCGGGACATACATTGTTAGATGGGAATTATCCCTTGGGCTGTCCACACCCTGGAGTCGGCACATTCTCTGCCGTGGAGATACGTCCACTTTGTCAGGCTACCAGCTAAAAAGACCTACAATAACTCCGTTGTCCAGTTCAGTTCCTGTATCCGCTCGTCCAGGGTGCGCAGTTGTTTTGATAGCAGATCCAACTGTTTCTGGATATCCCCGACTGCCACCGTGCTATGGATTTTTATCTCGGTATGTGTCATCCGGTTTACCTTGCTGCTTGCGCTGTCAAGGAAACTGCGCAGGATCTGTATCTTATTTTTCAGGCAGTCCCTGCGGGCAAGTAAAGTTGTAATGCGCTCCCCCTCATGCACCGTTATGCTGTTTGTCAGGTTAATCCTTGAAATCAGCTCCATCAGACGCTCCGTCAGACGGTCAAGCTCCTGCATCAGCTCCTGCGGCGATTCGGAAGGCTCCTCCCCCTCCTGTACCTTTGAATTGTTATTTAGCCGGATTCCAATCTCACTTAGCCTTTTTTGCAGGTCTGAGCGCTCCGACAATGCCGTTGCCAATTTCATTCCCCGTCACCTCGTTTCGATTTTATGTATGGACATTACCTTTGTTTTCTATTATAATAACTTTTTTTAAAAGTCAACTAAAGGATATTTTACAGATCTGTCACTACAAAATAATCAAAAAGTGCATAATTTTCTGATTCTGCATGGTTTGAGCTGGCATACATGCCGATGGTATTCCCGACAAATCCGCCCGCCGCCTCGGTGCTTAAAAAGCGCGAGTCCACCGTGGCAGGAATCCTCGAAAAATCCATATCCTGCGGCGCGTACCAGAAGGAGAGCTGCTGCCCCTTTTGCATGATTTTTAAGGTAATCCCAACCGATTCCACAGGCAGTGCAGCCTGGGCGAGAATAACACCATTTTCAAGTGTCTTTTCCTGCGTCTTCCCGCCATTTAAGCGATCCCCAAAACTTACCACGCGCAGTACTGATTTTCCATTTTCTTCCATAACCACAAAACGCACACTTGCCATCTCACTCTGCAAAATTACAAGCCCTGCTTCCTCACCCGCCTTCGGGGTAAATTCCATTCTTGTTTCCGCAGTGTAGTGGTAACTTCTCTGCCGCACACCGAGATAGGAAGCATTCGTCGGCTCTGTGATAACTTCCTCTGCCACTTTAAGGGCAAGCTTTCCCGCCCGCCTTGTAAGCGAATACATATCTTCCTTAGGGTTGCGCACCGTGACAAAATGCGCGTCGAGCTTCCTGTTGTGGAAGGTATAAAAATCACTCTCCGGCAATGCATCCTCTTCCAGCAGATTAACTTCCTGGATGTCGGAAAGCTTCCCGATTCCCTCGTTGACCACCGGCCACCCGTCCTCCCAGGTAACTTTTGCAAGGAAGGTTTCACGCCCCATCCCCGTATACCCTTCGCACGGGCGGGAGGCAAGCATAATCATGTACCAGTCCCCTTCCGGTGTATCCACCAGGTCGGCATGCCCGACGTAGCGCACCGGGTAAGCCTTCCCGAGATGGCGGTGGGTAAGGATCGGATTGTTGAAATTCCCGACATATGGACCAAAGACTTCCTTACTCCGCGCTACACATACCGCGTGCGACGGTCCCGTGCCGCCCTCTGCATGCATGATATAATACCAGCCGTCCTTTTTGTAAAGGTGCGGTCCTTCCGGCCATTCCGCGTCGCGCAATGCCCCCTTCCATGCAAGCTTATAGTCGCCGACAAGACAGAAATTTTTGATATCAAGCTCCTGAATATAGATGTACCAGTCCCCGTTATAGCGCACACCGTCCGGGTTCGGGCGCGTGCCGATATAATAACATTTTCCGTCCTCATCAAAAAATATGCTCGGGTCGATCCCCTCCGCCCCTTTTAGATAATGCGGCTCCGACCAAGGACCTGCCGGATCAGTTGCCGTAACAATGAAATTCCCTCCAAACGAAACATTGGTGGTAATCATATAGTATACGCCGTCATAATAGCGGATGGTCGGGGCGAAAATGCCGCGCGACATGCCGTCATTCCCAAGCGGAAGCTGCGACGGGCGGTCAAGGATATTGCCGATCTGCCTGAAATGGCACAGATCCTTGCTCGCAAAAACTGGCACACCAGGGAAATAGGCAAAGGTGGAATTTACAATATAATAGGTGTCACCGACCCGGCAGATGGACGGGTCAGGGTAAAAACCGGATAAAATCGGATTTTTTACTGTTGGCATATGGTTTTCCTCATTTCTTTTTTATTGTCCTGGCAAGCAGGTTTTAACAAGTGCCTTTTACCTGTTTTCATTTGGCAACATACTTTTTTAAAGTTGTGCGCACCGCGCCGACACCGGAATTCAACTCGTTGAAATACCCTGTAATCTTTTTGTCAAGCCCACATTCTACCAGATTGACCGCAAACAGGTCAGCGCGGGATAAAATATGGTTGAGTGCACCCTCCGGTATGGTTGTCCCAAAACGAATCCCATCCATCTGCCCCACAACCTGCGAAAGCATCGGGTCAGGTGACGGGGTAAAAGGTTTCCCGCTATCATCCACCCCAAGCAGATACCTGAGCCACCCCGCCAGCACAAGCGGGATAAAGGTAAGTTTCCCCACATCCTCGCCCTTTGCAAGATAGGCTTTGATGGTTTCACCAAAACGGATCGGAAGTTTCTGTGAGGTATCCGTTGCAATGCGCTGCGGCGTGTCCGGCATAAAAACATTTGGCAGCCGCAATTTTAGCACCGCTTCAATAAAGTCCTCCGGCTTTAAGATTCCCGGGTTGACCACCACCGGCATCCCTTCCTCGTAGCCCATGCGCGTAACCAGCGCCCTTAATTGTTCATCCTCCATCTCATCGTGGATCGCAGTGTAGGATAGCAGGCAGCCGTAGATTGCAAGGGCAGTATGCAGCGGGTTAAGACAGGTGCAAACTTTCATTTTTTCCACCTTATCCACTGTTTCGCGGTCGGTAAAATATACCCCGCCCCGGTCAAGCGGAAGTTTCCCGTTCGGGAAATCATCCTCTATCACAAGATACTGTGTTTCCTCCGCGTTGACAAATGGTGCTGTGTAGGTATTCTTTCCCGTGATAATCAGTTCCGTATCCTCAAAACCATCCTTGTTGAGCATTTCCTGAACCATCGAATCAGGGCGCGGCGTAATCTTATCGATCATGCTCCACGGGAAGGAAACGCGCGCATGGTCACTTACATAATCAACAAAGCCCTGCTCTACAATACCGCTCTTTGCCCACTCTTTCGCGTATGCCAAAACTGCTGCCTTTAATTTATCCCCGTTGTGCGAGCAGTTATCCATACTCACCATCGCCACCGGTGCGGCACCGCTTTGATAGCGCCCGTACAAAAGTCTTGTGACCTTCCCCATAATATGTTTTGGGCACAGCGTCCTATCCTGCATGTCCTCCTGTACCACCGGCATGTAGGTACCATCGGATGTGGTAATTGCATAGCCTTTTTCCGTAATGGTAAAGCTTGCCATTTTTAAAGATGGACTGGAAAATATTTCCATCAATCTTGCCATATCTGCGGCGTTCCCCTCGTCCATGGTCAGAGATTCCACAACGCTCCCAATCACCTTTTTTTCTATGGAGCCATCGGCTTTTAATACGACAAGCAGGCTTAAATCATCATATGGATGATAGGCTTTTTCGATGATTTCATAATCGAAGCCCTCACAGACCACCACGCCCTTATCCATGCATCTCTTATCTAAGAGTGTCTGTAAGACTGCCGCAGGAAAAGCGCGGAATATATTGCCCGCCCCAAAATGAATCCATTCTGTGGCTGCCTTTGTGCGAGCCCTGACTGCTTCCCTGTCAAAGCCAAAAACATCATATCCCTTTTCCGCAAATAAAGCACTGTCTGCGGCATTTTTGATATCTGTCAGTTTCATGATATCCCCCTTATTTCTTACACATAGGTTCCCCGCTGCTGTCCTAATACAACATTCAGAAGGTTTTTGCTGTTATCTAGTCTAGTCCTGTCAAATTTACTGTATTATAAATTTCACTATATTATAAAAAGAAGTTTCTTAGCATCCTGCTTTATTGACTGCCTCCCACAGACCGTTAAGATACGCAACTCCCAGGGCACGGTCATAGAGCCCGTATCCAGGTCTTGCCTGTTCGTCCCAGATCATGCGCCCGTGATCCGGTCTTAACACACCGTCAAATCCTATGTCATGGAATGCTTTCATGATTTCGTACATATCAAAATTGCCGTCCGAGGAGAGGTGCGAGCTTTCGTGGAAGAAGTTTTCGTTTTCGTATTTGATGTTTCTCACATGTGCAAAATGGATGCGCGGCGCTATTTTTTCGTTTCTGATAATTTTCGGCAGGTCGTTTTCGAGGTTACTTCCGAGCGAGCCCGTGCAGAGTGTAAATCCGTTGTAGATGCTTTCGTTAAGTCCCGCAATTTTAAGGAGCGATTCCTCGCTTGTGACGATCCGCGGCAGCCCGAATACATTCCACGCAGGGTCATCCGGATGCACTGCCATCTTAATCTTATATTTCTCGCAGGTCGGCATGATTGCGTCCAGAAAATATTTGTAGTTTTCAAGCAACCGTTCTGCGGTCATGCCCTTATATTTTTCAAAGAGTTCCTTGATTTCGTCCTTGCGGTTCGGTTCCCAGCCCGGCAGGATAAAGCCGCCGCTCGCACTCTCGATGCGCTCAAACATGTCTTCCGGGCGGATTCCTTCGATCACCTTTTTGTCGTAGGCGAGTGCGTTTGAGCCATCCGGCAGCGGGAATGCCAGGTCGGTTCTTGTCCAGTCAAAGATTGGCATGAAATTATAGCATACGAGATGTATGTCCGCTTTCCCCACACTCTCCAATGAGGTGATATAGTTTTCTATAAGTTCGTCGCGGTTTGGCGACCCGAGTTTAATGTCCTCGTGCACATTGATGCTCTCGATACCAAGAAGTTTTAAGCCTGCCGCTTCCACTTCTTTTTTGAGTGCCATTACGTCCGCTTCCTGCCACGGTTCTCCTGCCGGTATCTCGTGCAGTGCCGAGATTACTCCTGTTACCCCCGGGATTTGCCGTATCTGCTGCAATGTAACGCTATCGAGCTTGCTCCCATACCAACGCAGTGTCATATCCATATTTTTTCCTCCTATTTTAGTTCCGCAGAATCCCTTCCCAGCCCCCCTGTTCTCGGAAGTTCTTTTCCGTCCGCTCTGCTCCCGGAAAATCCCTTCC
>CAJTOR010000021.1:0-54170 GCA_910577675.1 uncultured Lachnospiraceae bacterium | reverse complement strand
CTGTACAGGGGTTCTGCTGTTTTTTTAGTTCCGCAGAATCCCTTCCCAGCCCCCTGTTCTCGGAAGTTCTTTTCCGTCCGCTCTGCTCCCGGAAAATCCCTTCCGGGGCTGTACAGGGGTTCTGCTGTTTTTTTAGTTCCGCAGAATCCCTTCCCAGCCCCCTATTCTCGGAAGTTCTTTTCCGTCCGCTCTGCTCCCGGAAAATCCCTTCCGGGGCTGTACAGGCAACTGCTGTTTTTTTAGTTTTTTAATATATTGTGCGACCTTTTTCGTCGGGGATTCCGGAGATTCGGAAGTAGTAGGTATTGATGCGGTCGCGCCATTCTTTGGCGTGGTCTGCCTGGACTTTGAGCCGGGTGTGGATGCGCTCAAAAGCGCCAGGTGGAAGTATATGCTTTAAGGAATCGAAATTCAAAAGCATATTCTGCGCCTGCATCGCGCCCTCAAAATGGCTGTCATAAATATGTTGGATCAGGGTTTTGCCCGTCTTTAACCGGTATGTATATGGCACATGGTGGAAAAAGAGCAGTAACTCCTCCGGGCAGGTTTTTATGTCCTCATACATCGAACAGTTTGGCTCATTGTACTGGGAAACATAGCCCGTCCCCGACATTGTGCGGTCAACCCCCATCCCCCGGCAGTCCGAATAGTGGTAGGTTCCCCACCGGTCGTACTCGTAACCGTCCACATTTGGTCCGTAATGGTGTGATGGGTTGACCATCCAGCCGATGCCCAGCGGGGAGGTATATTTTTCGTAGGTTTCCCATGAGGACAAAAGCATAGGCAACATACAATCCAAAATCTCCCGGTTGCAGCCGTAAGTACAGCGAACCCACTCCCTTGCAATCTCCTCCGCCGTCAGCGCCGTATCAAACGCAAGCCTGCCAAAACCATAGAAATTGGCAGCCGCCATATCATGACCAGTCCAGTTCTCGTCATCCCCCGTATTCGCCACCGCCGCCATCCCACAGTTTCCCTGCCCGTATAATCTGCCGGAAACAATATCCGCCACCGAGTCTGCACCATCCCCGCCTTTTCCGGCAGCGTATGTCTTAAAGTCCAGGATTTCCCTCCACATCGGAACCAGATAGCACAGATGCCTCTGCTGCCCGGTATACTCCTGCGCCGCCTGCACCTCAAGCATCATATTGGTTTCTTTAAGTCCGGAAAAAAGAGGTGACACCGGCTCGCGCACCTGAAAATCCATCGGTCCGTTCTTAATCTGCAAAATAACATTGTCATCAAACTGCCCGTCAAGCGGCATAAAATTATCATAGCCCGCCCTGGCACGGTCCGTTTTCCTGTCGCGCCAGTCCTGTCTGCAATTGTAGACAAAACAGCGCCAGATAATAAGCCCGCCGTAAGGGCGGATAGCCCTCGCTAACATATTGGCACCCTCAGCGTGGTTCCTGCCGTAAGTAAATGGTCCTGGCCGCCCCTCCGAATCCGCCTTCACCAGAAAGCCGCCAAGCGACGGCACCTTAGCATATACCTGCTCCATTTTCTTTTTCCAGAAATCCTGCACCTGCCCGTCAAGCGGATCACAGGTTGCAAGCCCGCCAAGCTCAATTGGGGCGGCAAAATTAAGGCTTAAATAAAGTTTTACCCCGTAACTGGAAAAAAGTTCCGCAAGCCTTGAAAGCTGCGGCAGACAGCGCTCCGTAATCAATTCGGTCGCCGCACCGCGCACATTTACATTATTAATCACTGTGCCGTTGATGCCAACCGAGGCAAGAAGCCTGGCGTAATCCCTTGTCCGCCCATCAATGACCAGCTCATTCCCAACAAAAAAGAATGAATTCCCCGCATACCCGCGCTCAATACTGCCATCCACATTGTCCCAGTGGTTTAACATGCGGAGAGGATTGGCAGGAGCCTGTTCCACCGTCTGTTTACCGGAGCAGATTTTCGAAAGAAGCTGCGGGTCTGTCTGCATAATGCGGATCAATGCAAATGTCCCATATAAGAGCCCGCTCTCCCCGCCGCCGCAGACCACAAGACCTCGCCCCTGCCGCGAAATACGGTAGCTTTCCTCATTTTGCATTTCCCCATCAATTTCAAGGAAAATCCCTCCCTTTACCACGCGCGCGGCGGGAATGGCACCATTTTCCTTTGCTGCACGCTGTATTTGTGAGGAGTCCGATACTAAACTTAACTTTATCTTCGCCAGTTCCTTTGCTGCCACCTGCAATTCTTGTGCGGCAATTTGAATTCTTTTGTCCCCAGTTTCCGCATATAATGTATCGAACGGGAAACGGATATTTTCTACGACCTGATAATTCAGCCAGGCTTTAGAATAGGCCACTGTAATACCCTCCTGTGCTCTTATTATTATTATTACTATTATAGCAAAACAGGGAATAACATGCTATTCTATTATTGCGAATGAATAATCAATTATTGTTTTTAATAAAAAAACATATTAAAACATACAGATTTTTTTGTTTCCAACTTTTTTCCTGTCGTACAAAGTACCGGACTTGTAGCCTAAAGCGGCATAATTCCACTGCACGGGTCTGCGCATAAAAAACCCGACCGGGAAAACCCGGCCGGGCTGACAGATCAATAAATATAATCGATAAAGTTTTTAATCTTAACAATTGTGCGGTAATTAACATTCGAAATCTTGCAGCCTTCTTTCCTGCCGCTCTCATGGACAACCTTGTTGTTGCCGATATAGAGAGCCACATGGTCAACCCCGCTGCGGGAACCGTAAAATACCAGGTCGCCAGGCTTTGCATTTGCCAGGGAAACGGTCTTTCCAACGGAGGATGCTGCCATAGCGTAGGAAGTTCTCGGCATCTTCTTGGTGCTGATACCGCAGGCACGATACACCGCCAGACAGAAACCGGAACAATCCGCGCCGTTAGTCAGGCTTGTGCCGCCCCACACATATCTCAAGCCAATATGCTTTTTCGCCTCCGCCACAACCTTCTGGCGTATCGAGGAAATAGATGCGTCAATCGGGTCAATTTTAACAGCGGTCTTCCAATTGTAGCCGACATCCACAAACTCACTGCTTAGATAGCCGTAGGAATCCCCTTCCGACTCCTTCATATCCGAGCTGTCCACAATAACCTTAACCCACATCAATGCCTTCTCGTCGTTCTTGTTCAGGATTGCTTCCTCCACAACTTCGAGCTGCTCGCCGCGGCTTACTTCCATAATGATGGTATCATCACTTGCTGTAGATGGCTCCGTGCGGACATTGACCGAACCTGCCGTGACAGTTGCTGTCAGTGTCACAAGCTCGGATGCTTTCCGGTAGCCCTCCTCCCCCATAAAAAGGTAGTCCGTCTTAATATATCCGGTCACGTTGCCGGACTTGATATGCGCCCAGCCATCCTTTTCATCAAGGACAATACAGTAAGCATTGCGCGGGAAAATACCGATAATATTGTAATTTGTCCCCGCGCCTTCGCGTATATTACAAGAATCGTCCACATTGGCAATCGCCACATTCTCCGGGATAGTAACCTTGTCGGAAAGCAAGGTGGCTGTCGTATCCTCCTCGCCCCTTGTGTCATCCTTCGACGTAAGATAATTTTCATACAAATAAGAAAAACCGCCAAGTGCACTTGAATCACTGTCCGCAAAAGCCGGAACAAGTGGTGCCGATGAGAGCATGGTAACTGTCACGGCAGTAAGCGCTGCCTTTTTTACGATTCTTTTCATGCGTGCCTCCATTAAATATTAAATCAATATTCCGAAATGTTACAAAGTTATTAACTTTGTTACGGACTTATTATAACAACATTTCAGAAATTTGTCAATATTTATTGGATACTTTTTCATCAAACTTTGAAAGTATCTATCATATCATTCAAAGTTAATGCCTGGGCGGAAAGCTCTTCGCTGGAAGCAGCACTCTCCTGTGCCATCGCCGAATTGTCCGTCACAACGCTTGCAATCTGCCCGATCCCCTTCTCAACCTCACTAAGGCTATCCATCTCCTTGTGGGCAGCCTTTGAAAGTTTTTCCATCATACCAGCAAGACCCACCACGCCGTCCGCTGACTCGGACAGGCGGCTTGCAACCATGCCAACCAGGCTCATCCCCCGTTTTACTGCATTTACGGAATTCTCGATTAGCTCCGTGGATTTCTGGACGGCAGTAACACTTTCTTTCGAGAGGTTGCCAACCTCGCCTGCAACGACGGCAAACCCTTTTCCCATCTCCCCGGCTCTCGCCGCCTCAATGGAAGCATTTAGGGAGAGCAGGCTTGTCTGGTCTGCGATTTCCTCAATATTCTTAATAATTGCCCTGATATCATCCGAACAACTGTTAATCTCTTCCATCGCGCCAACCAACTGCTGCATTTCATCGTTGCTCATCTCAATCTTTTTCTTGACCTCATCCGCATTTTCCACGGCTCCCATGGAATAATCTGCATTGTGCCGCACCTGACCTGCAATATCGGTCACGGTGGCTAAAAGTTCATCCACTGCTGCCGCCTGGTTTGTCGCCCCCTCAGCCAAAGCCTGCGCTGCCTGGGAAATCTGCCCGGCACCCCC
Organism: uncultured Lachnospiraceae bacterium; assembly: GCA_910577675.1. Taxonomy (GTDB): domain Bacteria; phylum Bacillota; class Clostridia; order Lachnospirales; family Lachnospiraceae; genus RGIG4057. The sequence continues at coordinate 49,656 of CAJTOR010000021.1, read as the reverse complement.
GCTTACCTGATCCGCCGAAGCTCGGATTCCCTTGATTGTCGTTGTCATCTTGTCAGCGATATGTTCAAGCGCCACCTTGATTTTTCCGAATTCACCGGCATAGTCCTGGGTCAGTTCAAATACCAGGTTGCCCTGTGCGATCTCATCTAACACCTTCGCAATCTCATCAATATATTTGATGTAGTCTTTCAGCCGCAAAACAGTCTTATCTATTGCGGCGGCAACCGCCCCGATCTCGTCGTTTGATTCGATGTTTAGTTCTACATCCAGCTCCCCGCGGGCAAGCTGCTCCGCCACATTATGCAGCTTGTGGATCGGCTGCACAATCCCAACCGAAATCTTTGAGATAATAATGCTTAACACCAGGATGATAAGTGCAAACAAAATCACAATACTGCCAAAAACCTTATAAAAATCCGCATTGTACTCTAAACTTGGCATACCGCTAATAACCACCCAGCCATTTGAAGCCACCTGGCTCATATAGCCATAAGTTTTCTTCCCGTTATAACGGTATGTATAATCACCAAATCTCCCGTCAGAAAAAGCAGTTTTAATATTGGATGCGATATCAATATTCTGGAAAGAGGTCTGTAAATGTGATTGATCCGGCGAGTACATGACCATACCGGCGCGCGTCATCAAGAAGAAGAAACCGGTATCCCCCAGTTTATGCTCCTCCATCATATCGATAACCGCCGCAAGGGAAAGATCCAGGGAGGCAACACCTACCATGGTTCCTGATTCATTGTAGATCGGCGTGACAATACTGGAAATAATATTCCCATCCGAGCTGTTTATGTATGGCTCCGAAACCGTTGTCCCGCCGGATGCCATCATCTCCTGATACCAGCTCCGCTGTGTGATATCCCAGTTCCCTACTTCACTGATATATCCTGTGTCCTCGACAAACTGGCTGGAATCGAGGTCTGCAACCCAGATAGCGGTCACATTCTTTGTATCAGTATTATGCATGTTCTTTAAAGTCATCATGATCCTATCATAATCTTCTGCCTCATTAATCTTTTCCCCCGGCTTAATCCCCTCACAGAAATCAATTACTTCCTGGTTTGCCGCAAGCTGCGTGGTGATTTCCATATATTTCGTAAAGTACTCACTGATCTTGTAGGAAGCGTTCAGGGAATTATTCTTAATATTTGCATTTTGTAACCTCGAAATTTCACGTCCGGCAACAATGGAAATCAGAACCGCCGCAATGATAAGCCCTGCAACCATCGGCGTAATGGTGCGGAACTGAAGTTTTTTCTTGATTGCCCCTTTTAGCTTTATACCTTCGATGTTTATCTGTTTCATTTTTGATTTTTCCATACTTTTCCTTCTCCTTTTCCAATCGTTAATATGACCACAAACTGAAAAAAGGGGGAAGCCCCCAACTCTTCCCCCTGATTGCCTGTGCTTTTATTATACTCCTTCCTACCCGGTTTTAGCAAGAGGCTTTCTAATATTTTGTTATGGAAAAATATGAAGTCGTAAAAACGCCACCAAACCCAACGGTATGGTTTGGTGACGTTTCTGCATGTTTTATACCAATTATTTATATATATACCTTTACAAATTCAGCCAGTTTCCTAATTCCCGTTTTCCCTTTTCTAGCTGTTTATTTCTGGCTCCCCCACACGCAGACATTTCCGCCCGCCGCAGTAAAACAGGTTACTACCTTGTGGATACCCTCTGTAGCCTGGCGCAGGAAATAGCCTTTATATTCTACATCCTTCACCGTGATTGTCATATTCGCCTTCCCTTCCTCATAAGTCCAGGTGCCGGTAAAGTCCCCCGTCACCGTGCCGTCCTCATTGAGTGTTATCACATTTGTATCCACAATACCTAACACTTCGTCATCCATTTTTCCCATACCATAGTACATCACTGGATTGTGGATGATAAACTCATATTCCCCAACCATCTGTTCTTTTGCAAGGTTTGTTTCCGGAAGGCTCTCCCCGGAGTACTCGTAAGGAGCCGCGATCAACCATCCGTCCTCATTTACAAAAAGCTGCTGCACACGCACCTCGTGGGCTTCGCCGACTCCGCCCTTTCCCTTCTCAAACCTTGTGTGGTACACCACATAGATTTTCCCGTCATCGTCCACGAAAGCCGAATTGTGCCCCTGTGCGACATGGGTTTCAAAATTTCCGGCAAGCTTGTAGGAAGACATGATGCGCAGCCCGACCTTACCCTGCAAATTGTTCGAAACACCGTGCGAATAGATTGCAGAAACACCATTCTGATCCACATACGGCCCGTAAATATTTTCGGAGCGGAACGTCCGCATCTGATATCCTCCCTGGGCTGTCAGACCGCCGTAGGAAACAAAGAGATAATAATAATCCTCCACCTTTAGGATGTACGGCGCTTCACCGGAAACTGCATGACCGCCCGCAATCTTAATCCCGTTGTACGCATCCGAAACATCCTCCACTGTTTCATAGGTATGGCTGTAATCACGAAGACCTGTTTCCCGGTCAAGCTTAATCATATAAAGCCCCCCGAACCAGGAACCATAGACCATCCACATATCACCGTTCTCATCAAATTTTACACATGGATCGATGGCGTTTAATTTGTTCTCGCTCGTGCTCTGGTAGCGGGTTAAATCCGCCCCCTCGCCCAACACCTTATACACATCTGTTTTTTCCGCCGGATGTGTCGTTGTGTTAAACCCGGAATAAATAACCGGACCCACATATTCATACGGTCCTTCCACCTCATCCGCTGTTAAAAGAGTAATCACTGAGTTCCAGTCATCGCCATTCACGCTCATATACATGCAGTATTTCCCCATATTTTCATTGTAGATCACATCGGGAGCCCACATATTCCCATTCATATCCGGGTTCGTTGCCGTCTTTGACCACTCCTCCCAAATATCCCCGAACAGAGAAGATAGATTGGAATTGATGTTGTTGCTAAAGGCTGTCCACTGGATTAAATCCTTGCTCTTTGCCCATGCCTTATGCGAGCCAAAAATATAATATGTATCATCCGCCTTGATTATGGACGGGTCGTGCACGCTGACCCTCTTGTAATTGATATCGACCTCCTCAAACGGGGTGGGTTCCGATGTCGGTTCACCCGTAGGCTCCGGTGTCACCGTATCCGGCGTATTTGTCGGGGCAGCCTGCGTCACTTCCCCACCCTGTTTCTCCCCCTCCTTTTCGCCGCCGCATCCGGTCACTGTAAGGGACAGCATTGCCGCAGATAAAAGTCCAAAAAGAACTACATTTTTCTTTCTCATTGCACAACCTCCATTTTCCTGTTCCAGAACATTTTTAGAAACTTTCTTCACTTTTCAGGCGATCCCGCTCTCGGGAACCACTTCTTCTTTAGAAAAACGTAAATTGTTTTATGTTTTTCTAAACTTATGATCTCATTATACAATACAGGAATTAAAATGTAAATAGTCTTTGTGCATTTTGTTCAGATTATCTTATACGTTTAAAATAAGGAGCCGGGGCAGGCACAAAAAATTTGTGCCTGCCCCGGCTCCTTACCAGGCTACCGGAATCAGATAATAATACAGATCATTCCACCGTTGCTCTCATTTACAATTTTCTTCATTGTATCCTGCATTTTCCTGCGGCTCTCTATTGTCATGCGGTCAATTTTGGTCTGGATACCCTCTTCGACAAGCTGCTGTAAGGTTTTCCCGAAAATATTGGTATCCCAGATTCCCGATTCCGCACTGTCGGATTGTTCCAACATATATTCAATCAGGTCTTCCGCCTGTTCTTTTGTCCCTACAATCGGTGCGACCTCTGTTACAACATCCGCCTGGATCATATGGACGGACGGGGCGGTCGCTTTAAGCTTCACCCCAAACTTGTTGCCGTGCCGTATAATCTCGGGCTGCTCCACGGACACTTCACCGATTGACGGCATCACAATCCCATAGCCGTTCGCACCGACTTCCTCGCAGGCATGTGCCACTTTCTCGTACTCTTTTCTGCTCTCCGCCAACTCGCGTATCATCTGGAAGAGCTGGTACTCTCCCTCGATCGGTGTCCCGATCATGTCGCTGATATGCCCATAATAACATTTTTCTGCCACATCCACCTTAATTTGGGCTACACCGCTCTCCATCGAAAGCTCCTCCAAGCGGAAACGGTAAAGTTCATCCGCAAATAGCTGCTTTTTGGCATTTTTGAGATCTTTCATCTTTATAAAACGCCCCAGCATCTCCTTTGCGTTCTGTATCATCCCCTGCTTAACCGGATGCTCCTTGGGCAATAATTCAGTCCATTTCGGGATACCGAACTGGAGTTCGCTTACCGGGAATTCATCGAGGATTTTCTGCATAATCCGGTCAACATCTTCCTTTTTAAGCTGTTCGCAGTTGATTGGCAGGACGCTGACACCATACTGCGCTGAAAGCTGCTCCGCAAGTTCTTTTGTATCCGCCGAGTACGGCCTTATCGTGTTGAGAAGCACAATATACGGTTTCCCGATTTTCTGAAGTTCGACAACCGTGCGCTCTTCCGCCTGCCGGTAACTCTCCCTCCCGATCTCCGAAAAACTCCCGTCCGTCGTGATGACCAGCCCGATTGTGGAATGGTCATGGATCACCTTGCGCGTGCCGATCTCCGCCGCCTGGGTAAACGGGATTTCATGACCGAACCACGGGGTTTTTACCATGCGCTCCGCGTCGTTTTCCATATGTCCGACCGCCCCGTCCACCATAAAGCCAACGCAGTCAATCATGCGCACCGAAACCTTCACCCCGTCGGAAATCTCAATTTCAACCGCCTCCTTAGGGATGAATTTCGGCTCCGTCGTCATCACGGTCTTGCCCGCCGCACTCTGCGGGAGCTCATCGGTTGCCAGCTCCCTGCTATGTATATCCTCAATTTCCGGGATAATCATCTCCTCCATAAAATGCTTGATAAAGGTTGACTTCCCGGTTCGCACCGGTCCTACCACCCCAAGGTAGATTTCCCCGTTCGTCCGCTTGCGGATATCGTTGTATAGATTAAACTTGTTTTCCGTTTCCATAGCACACCCTCCGTTTTTCCCTCAGCTTTTCCCCGCATAGTTTCGCACAATGCGCGTTTGCTTTATTATATGAAGGGGGTGTGCCAATTATTACGTTAAATTAATTTTGTTTCGCCCGGCTTTATGCTTGCTTCCTGTCCCATGTTATTATAGAATATCTCAAACGCTGTCGGATTGAAAACGCGCTTGCCGTCTGCGGAAAACAGCAGGCTGCGCCATGCCTCAACATAATCATATATTTCAATATTTGTCGCATACCAGATATCTTCCCTGCCGCCAAGGAATTTTGCGAACTCCTCAATCACATTCCAGTTATCCCTCTCCTCGAATTCATAACTGTGTCCCCAGAGGTAAAATAACTGCGGCATCGACGAGTAGGTTGGCTCGAGGAAACGCTTTGCGAGTGCCATCAGTTCCGGGTCATTATGGTGGCAGGTCGCCGGCATGCGCAGCCAGTCGCGCGGGATATCGAAATTGTGCGTGGAATGCACTGTCCTTGAATACGCGATACCACAGTCACCCAAAATCCGTACCACCTCATCGCTGTAGGTGCCGAACGGATATGCCATCCCCCGCACGATACAGCCAAACTGCTCCTCCAAGTTCTCCCGGTCTTTCAGCACTTCCTGCACACACAGGACGGGCGGAAGCTCCTGCAAAAACGGATGGGTCAGTCCATGTACCGCAACTTCCATACCGCTTGAAAGATAAAGCTCTCCCACCTGCTTCTTTGTCATCCGGCGGTGGATATGCCCTGCCGGATACACGGTACCCTCTGTGGCATAGGCTCCGGAATTCAGGTTAAACGTACCTTTAAGGCCGTACTCCTTCATAATGCCAATCAATTTGACATCCTGTTCCACCCCGTCGTCATAACTAAGTGTAAGCGCGCGCTGCCGCCCGCCAGGAAACCTCATTAAAACCTGTCCCATAACAACCCCCTTATGTTTTTATATATTTTCCTTCCCCTGTAATTTCCGGAATCTTTAATCCACAGTCCTACCTTCCGGCTCGTTCACGCTTTTTGCGCCATACAATACCAAGTTTTACAGCGCCGAAAATCGCGGCACAATAGACAATAAAAACTGTAAGATAATATATAAAACCTGCTAAAAATGCCATTTTTCCACCTCCTTAGCACTCAGTGTCTGTGGGATAATTCCCCCGTGATATCCTCCCAATCCACGCCGCACTCCGCCATCAATACCATCATATGGTAGAGGAAATCTGCAATTTCATACTTGACCTCCTCCTTGTCAGGGTTCTTTGCCGCGATAACGATCTCCGTCGCTTCCTCGCCGCATTTTTTTAGGATTTTGTCAATTCCCCTGTCAAAGAGATAGTTTGTGTAGGAACCTTCTTTCGGGTGCTCCTTCCGGTCAAGAATCACTTTAAAAATCCGCTCAAATACCGCGGCAGTATTCTCCTTCACACTTCCCCTCTTTATAAGTTCCCTGTAAAAACAACTGCGGTTCCCCGTGTGGCAGGCTGCCCCGACCTGCATTACCTTAGCGAGCAGCGTGTCGCTGTCACAGTCGATTGAGATGGATTTCACATACTGGAAATGCCCGGATTCCTCACCCTTTACCCAAAGCTTTTGCCTTTCGCGGGAAAAATATGTCATCCTCCCGGTTTCCATGGTTTTATTATATGCCATTTCATCCATATAAGCAAGCATTAAAACTTCATTATTTTTATAATCCTGCACAATAACCGGAACCAGACCGTCCTTATTTTTCTTCATCTGCGCAAAGCTGACCTCGCTCTCAAAAGTATCAACCGGCGCACCGCTTTCTTTTAAGGCATGTTTGATAGCAAAAATATCCTTGCCCTCATAATAATCCGTTGCAACCGCCGCAACATTATCCATCGAGAGCAAAGTTCCCATATCATTGCGCAGCAGGGAGTCGCGCACCAGAAGCGGAAGCCCTGCATCCTTTATTTTCGTCCTCACGCCGTCCGTCACGGTCAGATGCTTAATCAAAAGCCCCGCTGCCCCATATTCTTTCATCTCACGCACAATATCATCGAGTACCAGTGGGGTAGTATATTTTTCGTCTGCCGCATTCAGTTCGATTAAAAGTTTATCCTGCCCAAAGCGCTGTGCACCCTCCTTTACCAGGGCGGGATCTGCAAGCTTTTCATAGGGAATGACAACCATTTTTGCTCCCGTGTAAACTGCTTTCTTAATATCCTCAAAACACTTTACAAAAATACCTGCAAGCACCGGGATATCAACCTGCCTCACGACCTGGCGCAGCGTTCCCAAAAATTCCTCGCGCTCGGACTCCACCACCGAATAATTGTAGACAAAAAGCGCATCCGCCCCGGCGCGCTCATAGTTCACGGCGCGCTCAAGGACACTGCCCGCCGCTTCATTTTCCGCATTGATATAAGGGATAATTTTTTTACATTCCATATTTCTGCACCGCCTCTCCCAAGTGGATACGGTTTTCATACAGCGCCTTCCCGACAACAACCCCATAGACCGGGATTGCACTCAGGTCGTCGAGATCCTTCATCGAGGAAACACCCCCGGAAGCAATGATATCCATCTGCGTTTTCTCCACCATCTCCCGCGTATGCACAAGGTTCGGACCAAGGAGCATCCCATCCCTTGCAATATCCGTGTAAATAATGGTCTTTACACCCATCTCCTTCATCTCCAGCGCCAACTGTACCGCATTGTAATTGCTGACTTTCTCCCAGCCGTCCGTCGCTACCATACCATTTTTGGCATCGATGCCAACCACTATCTTATCCTGCCCGAAACGCAGGACGGTCTCTTTTATAAAATAAGGGTTTTCCGCCGCCTTGGTTCCAAGGATTACCCTGCCAACTCCCATGTTCAGTTTATTTTCAATATCCTGCACGCTGCGGATGCCCCCGCCAACCTCCACAGGTATGGAAATATTATCAACAATGGCTCGGATTACATCCTCGTTTACGGAATGCCCCGCAAGCGCCCCGTCCAGATCGACAATATGGATGAACGCCGCCCCCGCTTCCTGAAAACTTTTTGCAACGCGCACAGGCATCTGGGAATAAACCTCCACATTGTGGAACTGTCCCTGGCGCAGCCTTACACACTGCCCGTTCTTGATATCAATCGCCGGAAATAATTTCATAAATCTCCCTTTCCTTTCTGTCTGCTATTGTATCGTCCCCTTGGTCGAGAGTGCCCCGACAATCCTGCAATCCACCGTTACCGCCTCGCAGAGTGCCTTTGCAAACGCCTTAAACATCGCCTCGGTAATATGGTGGCTGTTCGTCCCGTCAACAAGCTTAATATGCAGGTTCATTCCCGCAGCATAGGAAACCGCATAGAAAAATTCCCGCACCAGCTCATTTTCAAACTCCCCCGTGCGCTCCGTGGCATATTTTGCACCGAAATTTAAATATGGCCTGCCGGAAAGATCAATGGCACAGAGAACCAAGACCTCGTCCATGGGCAGCAGGAAGGAACCGTAGCGCTTTATCCCTGCCTTGTCGGAAAGAGCCTCGCGGATTGCCTGCCCTAGCACAATGCCGGTATCCTCCACCGTATGGTGCCCATCCACATACAAATCCCCCTCGACCTCCAAATCCAGATCAAAAAAACCATGGCGGGCAAAACTATTTAACATATGGTCAAAAAAACCGATCCCCGTCTTTATTTTTGCCTGCCCACTCCCATCCAGGTTAAGCTCCAAACGTATCCTTGTTTCCTTTGTTGCGCGTGTCACCAATGCTTTCCTTGCCATCTTTTTTCTTATTCCCCCTCAAACCTTACTGCGATAGAATTCGCGTGTGCCGTAAGCCCCTCAGCCTTTGCAAAAAGCTCAATATCCCCGTGAACCTTTAAGAGTGCTTCCCTGGAATACGAAATAATGCTGGATTTCTTTACAAAATCATCCACCGACAGAGGGGAGAAGAATTTCGCGGTACCATTTGTCGGCAAAATATGGTTCGGTCCTGCAAAATAATCGCCGAGCGGTTCGCTTGAGTATTCCCCCAAAAAGATCGCCCCCGCATTCTTAATTTTTGTCATAACTTCAAATGGGTTCTTTGTCACAATCTCAAGATGTTCGGATGCAATCTCATTCGCCGCTGCGACCGCCTCCTCCATATCTTTTGCAATCAGGAGATAACCATAATTTTCCAGTGACTTCTCAAGTATCTCCCTTCTTGATAGCTGCTCCAAAAATACGGAGATGCAAGCGTCAACTTTCTCTGCAAGTTCCCGGCTTGTCGTTATAAGTATGGCGCTTGCAAGTTCATCGTGCTCCGCCTGGGACAAAAGGTCAGCCGCCACATATCTGGGATTTGCCGTTTCGTCGGCAAGCACTAAAATCTCGCTAGGACCCGCAATCGAATCTATGCTGACATGACCGTAGACCGCCTTTTTTGCCAGTGCCACAAAGATATTCCCGGGACCTACGATCTTATCCACCTTCCTGATACTTTCCGTGCCAAAGGCAAGCGCTGCGATTGCCTGTGCCCCCCCTGCCTTGTAAATCTCGGTAACTCCTGCCTCCTTCGCAGCGACCAATGTTCCCGCATTTACCACGCCATTTTTGTCAGGCGGTGTCACCATAATAATGCGCCCAACCCCGGCAACCATGGCCGGAAGCACATTCATAAGCACCGAGGACGGATAAGCCGCCCGCCCACCCGGCACATAAACACCCACCGACGCAACCGGTGTAACTTTCTGACCGAGGATTATGCCATCCTCCTTCACATCAAACCAACTGTTTCTTTTCTGGAGCAAGTGGTAGGATTCAATATTTTTGATTGCCGCTCGCAGCACGCGCACAAATTCTTCATCCACCTTCTGGTACGCCTCATCGATTTCCTTTTGTGTCACCCTAAGGTTATCCGCATTAATCACCGCGCCATCATATTTTAATGTGTAGCCAAAAAGTGCTTTATCCCCGTTATCGCGCACATCCGCAATAATCTTTGCAACCGAATCCTCATATTCTTTATACTGCCCCGGATTGCGCTTTAACAGCTCCCCAAGCAAATCCTTTTTCGTGTTCTCATTTAAATCAACAATCCTCATTATAAACCGCCTCCCTTCAGCAATTCCTTCAATTTATTAATCAGTCCCGTAATGCGCTCATGCTCCATCTTCATACTGACCTGGTTCACCACCATCCGCGCGGAGAGCGGACAGATTTCCTCAAGAACCGTAAGCCCATTTTCCTTTAAAGTGGAACCGGTTTCCACAATATCCACAATCACCTCGGACAATCCCACAATCGGCGCTAACTCGATCGACCCGTTCAGCTTGATAATCTCCACAGTCTGGTGCTTCTTATTATAGAAATAATCCTTCGCGATACCCGGATACTTCGTAGCCACACGGATCAGTTCGCCATGTTTTAACAACTCTGCCGCAGCAGCAGGTCCCGCCACACACATGCGGCACTGTCCGACCTTCAGATCGAGCACTTCGTACATCTTCCTCCCTTCCTCCAGTATCGTATCCTTGCCGACAATACCGATATCGGCTGCACCGTACTCAACATAAGTTGGCACATCGTTAGCTTTTGCAAGAAAAAAACGAAACTTTAATTCCTCGTTGGTAAAAATCAATTTTCTGGAATCCGGCTCCTTCATTTCCTCGCAGGTGATTCCGACCTGCTCAAGCATCCCCATCGCCTTTTTTGCCAGCCGCCCCTTTGCCAGGGCAATCGTGATATATTCCATCGGGTTCCTCCTGCCTTTCTTACCGTTTATGTTATAATACAGATTTTCATGGATTGACTTCTGTAATCTCCCCTGTCCCGGATATAAATAATACGGTTTTTAAATGCATTCTCCCCGCATATAACACATAATCATTTTGATCTGCCCCACAATCCATAAGCAAAAGTTCCACGCGCCTTCCCTCAGCCCGCATTGCCTTAGCAAGGGCAACCGCCTTTTTCCCCTGCTCTTTCGGGTAAACCAAAAGAGTATTTTTAGGCTTTGGTTCCTCAAGCAAATCCTGCCTGGAGAGCGCACAGAGAAGCTGGTTTACAATCACCGCCATACCGATTGCCGGAGCGTCCTTGCCAAACTGTTTTACCAGACCGTCATAGCGCCCCCCGCTCGCCACGGCATCCCCCGTCCCAAAAGTATATGCCCGGAAAATTATACCGGTGTAATAGTCAAATTTACTTAACATTCCAAGATCAAAAGTGATATACTCCTCAAAACCATATTCACACAACAGCGCATAGAGTGCTTTCAGCCGTCCGATTGCCCCAAGTGCCCTTGCATTTGTGATTTTTCCGCTGACATAGTCAAGATGGCTGACCGAGCCAAATAGTTCGGGCAGTTTTAATATTACTTCCTTCAAACCGTCCGGCAGCTTTTTCCCCGAAATAATTTCTTCGACACCGAACATATTTTTATCCTCGATCAGTAAGCGCAGCTCCTCCGCCTCCTGTTCGTCAATCAATGCCTCCTCCATCAGACCGCGGAAAAAGTCCGCCTGCCCGATTTCCACCTGGAAGCGTTTAAGCCCCGAAGCCAACAGACAATCCACTGTCATTGCCACCATCTCTGCATCCGCCTCAACAGTGGAATCATTGAGAAGCTCCGCCCCAAGCTGGGTGACCTGCTTTAATTTTCCCTGGTAACTTGTATTATTAACAAAGGTATCCCCTATGTAGCAAAAGCGCACCGGCATGGTTTCCTCTCGGTAATACTTTGCCATACAGCGCGCAATCGATGGTGTCATATCGGGTCTGAGGACTAAGGTATTGCCCTCGCGGTCAAAAAATTTATACATTTCTTTACTTGAAACAGTGCCGCGCTCCTCGCTGAATATATCAAAAAATTCGAAGGCGGGAGTTTCGATATCCCGGAACCCATATAGATGGAGATGGTGGCGCAGCCGTTCTTCCAGCATGGATTTTTTTTCGCACTCCGCATTATAAATGTCCCTCACACCCTCCGGTGTATGCAGTAATCTTTCACTCATCCAGATAATCCTTTCTCTTCCTTTTTCACTTCTCTGCGGTAACGTGATATCATGATATCACAAGAATGTAACCATTATACTGAATACACCCCCATTTGTCAAGCCTGACGTTCATCCAAATCTTTTTTTATCATTTCAAGATACGGGACATACATTCCGTGGCTTGCCTTAAAAAAATATTCCCCGGAAAGTTCACTTAGGAGAATGCTTTTTCGCCCCCCCTCATCCACGCGCTTTGTGTAGATTTCTAGTTCCCTGAGCCTCATATAATAATATTCATCCCGCTTTTTATAATAGATAATTAAAAATGCAACCCCGTCCTGCCCTTCAAATTCCTGCATAAATCGAATCTGGTGGGCATGTACATTCGCGAGCGCAAATGTGTCCGCAGCGCATTCCTTCGCATCAAAACAAACCGGTATACCCTGGATGGCACCGATGTAATCGACTGTACTTTTCTGGTCAAAATACGCAAGGGTGATATGCCTGCTGTGCTTGTCAATCTGGATGGGTGTAATGGGGGTGGGAACTTTCTGAACAAGGGCAAGGCCGCACTCCCTGTATTTCTCGTTTGTCAGGTTAATCATTTCCTCGAGCATCGAGCCGCGCAGACCGCGCGAATTCCACGCCATTTTCTTATCCCCCCTCTTTTTCTTCTAAACCGAGCATTTTTTTAATTCTCTCAAACTCCGCGGGTTCCCCCGCAATAAATTCCCTTCCATCAAGATAGGAAAAACGCTCCCCCGCATTTTCAAAAACAATCCTCCCAGCGTGTAAGAGCTGACTTTTGACACGGTATTTGTCCCTGAGATTTCCGCAAAAATCATCCATATATTTCGCATCGCCCAGGAGCGCATGCCCGTCGCTTGCAAGCTGCGCACGGATCTGGTGTGTCTTTCCCGTAAACAATTCCACCTCAAGATAGGTAAAACCATTCCTTACAAGAAGGGGGCGGTAGGCAGTTTTTATATACTGGACTGCCCCCTCCCCCGATGGCGGCACAGAAAATACCTTTACCCGGTTCGCCCGCCCATCCTTTACCAAGTATCCCTGTGCCAGAACAGGCTTCGCAATCTCCCCGACCGCAATACAGGTATAATATTTATGCAGGTGATGTTCCCTGAATGCCTCCGACAAAAATTGCAGCCCCGCCATAGTTTTCCCCGCCGCCACAATCCCGCTTGTATTGCGGTCAAGACGGTTGCATATGCCGGGGCGGAATGTGAGCAGTTCCTCCGGCGTAATCTCCCCCTTTTTAAGCAGATAGGAGATCATCCATTCATTCAGCGAGAAGTCCCCGCATTCCGCTTTTTGGACAAGCCATCCTGCCGGCTTATTCAAAAACAGGATATCCCCGTCCTCATAAAGAATCTCCGGCTGTTTTTCTTCCTTTATGGCTCTGTCATTTACTTTCTGGTAATCTTGTCCTGCCAGGCAGTCTTTCCTATCCGGTTTTATCCCACCGCCAAATTGCTGTATTGTCCCATCACTTAAAAACAGGCGGATGGAATCGCCCTCTGTAAGCTTCTCCCTGCCCTCCGCCTTTTTGCCATTCAATACAATATTCTTTTTCCGGAGCATTTTGTACAAAAAACTGTCCGGAGCTTCCCTTAAATATTTCTTTAGTAATTTGTACAGCGTTCCGCCTTCCTCACGCTTTGAAACAATAATTTCCTGCATCTTTTTATTCCCCGCTCCATAAATCTTTATAGGGTTCAAACCATTAAAGATAAAAGATATGCTGTCAGCTCATCCGGTACCTCATCCGCCGGTTCCAAATGTGCAACCCTCTCCATAAATTTTTTTGGTTCTTTCGTGATATAGAATTTTTTTAAAAGCATGCGCTTTTTTAACTCATCCTTCAGATATTTTTCAATATATGGGATATCTTCCTTCTCCCTTCCTGCAAGGCAAAGGATTTCATCCTTGGCAATTACAAGAAAGGAAAGGAACATAACCTTATCCCTCGAGGTAAAAACCATGTCCGTATACATAATATCCTCCCCGGACAAAAGTTCCTGCACTTTTAAAACCGTCCCTTCCTCCACGGAACGATATGGCAGCAGCACAATAACACTTATCAGCGCTTTTGCAGCCGGGAGCACCATCAATACTGCGATCACGGTAAATATATTTGACTTTTCAAATTTGTTCAGGCAGAGCCCTAATACAAAAATCGCAATCCCGATCAGCACATAAAGCAGGGTTTTCATTATGCGGGACTTCTTTTGCGCATCAATATACCCGGGGCAGCCTTTTGCCGGGCGCTTTTTCTTTTCTTTTTCCATATTTTTCCTTTCCGCAAAAAACCTTACTTATCAAAACCGAAATCCCTGTAGTCTTCTATAAAATAATCCGCCAGGGCGCGCTTTTCTTCCTCCGCCGCAAGCGAGTAATCATCCCCTATTGCGCAGACATGCATGCCCGCTGCCCTTCCCGATTCAATGCCTTTTACAATATCCTCGAACACAAGGCAATGTTCCGGGGAAAGACCAAGTTTTTTTGCGACATACAGGTAGATATCCGGGGCAGGTTTTCCCACTCCTACCTCACATGCCGTGTGCACCGCATCAAAATACTCCTGCACGTTAAGCGCCTCAAGGACAGTGCGCACAAGTTCCGCCGAATTGCTTGAGGCAATCCCAGTGCGGATTCCATGTTCCTTTAGATATTTGAGGAAGCCCAGTGCGCCGGGTTTTAGGAAAACCTTCGTCGCATATTTTTCCCATGCCATCCGGTTCCATGTCTGCTTCATCTCGTCAATATCCTCTGTAATTGCCGGAAAATGCGATTTGAAATAATCCGCGGTCTCAGAAAAACTCATCCCCTCTATCTGCGCCTGCAATCCCGCAGGCAGCGGAATGCCAAAACGCCCGAGGTATTCAATATCGATTTCCTCCCACATCCACATGGAATCCACCAATGTCCCATCCAGATCAAAGAGTACTCCCTTTACACCATCCATAACCTTTGAAAGAAAGCTTTGGGAAGTTTCCTGCTCAATCCCGGTAAGGCAGCGAAGCTTTTTTACTTCCTCTTCGGTCAGTTCCCGGTATTCCCCCTCTTTTAAGTTCCCGTCCAAAGATAATGTTCCCATGCGGATTCGCTTTAAATAAAGGACTTCCATCCCGACCGCCTCAAACATGCGCTTGACCTGGTGGAATTTTCCTTCCCTTATTGTCAAAAGAACCTCCGAGATATCCCCCGTCTTTTTTATCACCAGTTCCGCAGGGAGTGCCGTGAAATCCCCGCATAAAATCCCGGCGGCAAACATATTTTTATGTTCCTCATTAACACAGCCTGCCACCCGCACAAAATAAGTTTTATCCACATGTTTTTTGGGCGAGAGCAGACGGTGCGCCAAAATCCCATCATTCGTTATTAAAAGAAGCCCCTCCGTATCTTTATCGAGCCGTCCGACCGGGAAAAGATCCCTGCGTTTTGCTTTAGGCAGAAGTGAGAGCACGGTTTTCTGTCTGGAATCCTTTGTTGCCGTAAGCACCCCCGCCGGTTTATTTAACATAATGTATTCCATTTTGGTATACCCTACTTCTTTCCCGTCAAAGGCAACAATATCCTGTTCTGTCACCTTAAAACCGGTATCCCGCACAGTAACGCCGTTCACTGTAATGCGTGACTTGCGGATAAATATTTTTACCTCGCTTCGCGTGCCGACCTTCATATCCGCCAGGTATTTATCCAGACGCAATTCTTTCTCTGCCAAAGCCATTCCTCCATCCATAAATTTCCTACTGCATCCGCCATCCCGGCAGATATTTGTTTTTCATGCGCCCGCCGCTTAATTTTGCCCAGCCCAGTGGATAATCCCCCACACAGACAAGCACATAACCATCTGCCAACGGCTCTTTTGGCTCAAGAGTTTCACATTTCAGGTACCGCACAAGATCGGGGTCATCCTGATGCATGGAATAAGTTTCCGGATATTCCCCGCGCTTTAATGCCATCGCAAGTGCCTGGCTCGGCTCAAACCTGCCTTTTTTCTCCTCGCCGAGCAATAGCCCATGCCTTAACACACGTAGACCGGATAAATCCGGCAACCCTTCCGGCAGCAGATAGAGTCTGCCCTCACGCCCGATAATCCTGCCCCGGTCAAGGGGCATGGATAATTTTTTAAGAAACTCCCTGCTTTCATCAGAAAGCTTTAATACCCCTGCCTCCCGGGAAAATCTTGTTTCATCTAGGATTTTTGCACTGCCGGGACTTTCCGCCCCGTATGTATCTTCCGCCTTTTTCCCGAAAAGCGCTATAAAATGTCCTTCACCGCGGATTTTGTGCGGCCAGAGGCGAACAGTACGTTTTAATTCATCCCGCGGTGCACCATCTTTTACCACCCATTCCGGCTTCCCGGGCAGAATCCCGTTATAGCTGATATCCGCCATGCTTTCTTTTGGCAGCGCGTCAAGCAGTTCCATTTCCGGAAAATGATCGAGGATATACGCTGCCATCCCCTCATCCTCCTCCGGTGAAAAGGTGCAGGTGGAATATAATAGTTTTCCGCCCGGCTTTAACATTTTTATTGCCTCCGGCAAAATCTGTTTTTGCAGTGAGCTGTAATAGCCCGTCCCATACTGCTCCCAATTTTTCATTATGGTCGGGCTTTTCCGGAACATCCCTTCCCCCGAACAGGGCGCATCAACTAAAATCTTGTCAAAAAAGCCACCAAAACGCTCCGATAGTTTTCCTGGTGCCTCGCTCAGCACCACTGCATTTTTTACGCCGAACAACTCAATATTTTTAAGCAACGCCTTCGCCCTGGAGTTGCTGATATCGTTGGCAACCAAAATCCCGCTTCCACAAAGCTTTGCTGCCAACTCCGTGCTCTTGCCGCCGGGCGCTGCACAAAGGTCAAGCACAAAATCCCCCGGCGATACCGGGAGCAGGCTTGCTGGTGTCATGGCGCTTGGCTCCTGCAGATAATAAAGTCCCGCATAGTAAAACGGATGCTTTGCAGGGGAAAGCCCCTCAGGATAAAAATACCCGTTTTTAATCCACGGGATGCGCGTTAGCGGATAGGGTGATATCTGTGCAAAAAGATCCGCCGACAGTTTGAGGGTATTGACACGCATCCCTCCCAGGGATGGATCTTTAAAACAGCATACATAATCCTCATATTCCTGTCCAAGCTGTGCCCTCATCCTCTTCTCATATTCTGCCGGAAACTGCACTTGCATTTATCCATCCCCCTTTTCGCGGATATCTTATATAATTTTAGCCCGGAAACGCTTCCCTATCGAAGACTCTGCGCCTGGTATCCCTCGGAAATCACATCAAGCTCCCGGTTAAATTTCTCAAGAAGCTCCATATCCTCGGTATTGTAAATCCTAAAAAACTCATCCTGTATTTTCACAACTTCGCGCTTGTTTGCAACTTTATAAAGATTCTGTATATTGTTCAGGATATCCGAAATAATATTCGCCTTTATCTGGAACGAGTTCTGCGCATCCATGATTTCATCCCGCACGGAAGACATCTCCTTATCCAAGATAACAATTGTTTCCGCCGAATTATGCAGCCTCTCCCGCAGCCTCCCCGGCATATGTTCTTTATATTTGTACTGGAGTGAATGCTCCACAGTCGCCCAGAAATCCATCGCCAGCGTCCTGATCTGGATCTCCACCGGTATGGTCTTTGGTCCCTTTACCGTTTCTACCGAATACCAGACAATCATATGGTAACTGCGATAACCGCTGTCTTTCTGATGGAGGATATAATCCTTTTCGCTCTTGATTTTCATATCACGCCGGTTTTTGATTAACTCCGCCACTTTGTAAATATCTTCAACAAACTGGCAGATAATGCGCACCCCCGCAATATCCTCGATCTCCCTCTCGATATCATCCAGCAAAATTCCCTTTTTCTGGGTCTTCTCAAGTATACTTGATATTGTCTTGACCCTGCCCGTCACCTGTTCGATCGGGGAATATTCACCTGCCCTGCGGTATTCCCCGATCATATGTTTAAATTTAACTTTCAGCTCTTCCACCGCCAGGGTGTACGGCTCTAAAATCTCTCTCCACAATTGAATCTGCATTATAAAAACCCCATTTCTTACCCATACATTTTTAGCTGTCCCCAGGGCAGTAAATGCCCACAGCTTTCTCTATTTTTTAACAGCCATCCGCACCTTTAAAACCTTCCCACCGTAAAGGAAGACCCATTGGCGGTTATGGCGCAATATTTGGTATGGCAGCATCCTGTTTCATGGTCTGCGTTTCTTCCTCCTCGGGTTCCGGCGGATACAAAAACTCCTGCCACAGGGCTCTGTTCTGCCCAAGATCCGCCACCAGCGCGACTTTGCCCCGTATTATACTGGTTGTATAACTTCCCTCCGCCGGAATCCGGTACGAGGAAAATGCAACCTGCGGCATATTAAGGAACAAATTCAGGTAATTGCTGCATTCCTCCCCGTTTATATCGGTGGTTAACATCCTGAAACACTCCGTCAAAATACTGTAAAGTTCCATGATGCCCCGCCCTTTATTCTGCTCATACAATGCCATGATGATACGCTGGCAGCGCGCCGTCCGCCCAATATCATTGTACTCATTCTGCGCCGTCCCCACATGGCGGATACGGCAATATCCAAGCGCCTGGTCGCCGTTAAGATGATTTTCCCCATTCACCACCACACGGTTCTCCGGCTTTGAAATATAGTTTGTCTTGTTCAGGTAATCGGCTTCCTTCGCTGTCAGGCTTATGTTTACGCCGCCCACATAGTCCACAAAGGAGCGGAATTTATCATAGGAAAATAAAAAATACCCATCCGGACGGATTCCAAGATTTTTCTCCAGCGTATCATAAACCAGGCCAATCCCGCCCTTAGCATGTGCCAGGCATAATTTATCTTCCCCGCTGCCGGGCATTGACACAAACAGATCCCTCAGTATGGTTGTTAACTTCACTTCCCCGCTTCCCGCCTTTACCGTAACCATCAAAATAAGGTCGGAGCTTACCTCCCCGCCATCCGACGCATCATCCATGCCAAGCACCAGAAAATGGTGCACTACCTCCGGCTCTTTTTGCGGCTCCTCGGTCACCGAAGGTTCTGCGGAGGGCTCCGGTGTAATCTCCTCATCCCCCGGCACGGGCTGCGGTATCACTTCCCCATCCCCCTGTTCCGGTTCGTTTCCAGCAAAAGAAGGCAAAAGGAACAAAATTCCCTTTGCCACCTTTCTTCCCTCCTCCGGCACATAGGTCGCGTTATCCGCAAACAACTTTCCAATCCCATGTGATAGCAGGAAATTTCTCCCAGTTTTGGATACAAAAAGAAACAAAACCCCAATGAGGAACACACCGGCAGCGATAATCGTCGGCATAAGCCAGATAGGCTTTCCCTCCGTCTGCCTTACCTTTTTTTTAAGTTCCTCCTGGATATTGTACTCCATGCCGACCTGTGAGGCAAGCTGGCTGCTGATGTTCTCTATCACATCGTCGCCAACTTCCTTTTCCATCGGCACCTCTTCCTCGTAAATACTGCTTGTGTCAATGACGGGGAGGGAAACTTCCTCCCCGTCCTCCTCATTTTTCCCATCTTCCCCGATGGTGAGGATGGACGTGGTGACATCCCCTGTATCAATGTCAATCACTTCGTTCCCATAATCCGACGACTCGAGCGTCTTTTCCAGATTCTTCAGGAAACCGTCATCCTTTGTCGGATCAAACTCATCCGGATTTCCGTTATTCCCCATGCACTGCTCCTTTGCTGGCTTATTTAACGCTTTAAGGCATCATAATTCTCCTTTGCCTCCTCCGGCGTATCCGCATACAGGTTCTCATACAGATACAGTACATTCGCCTCAATGTTATCAATAACCAGCCCATACGTAATCCCGTTATAGCCCTTCTTCCCCGAATCATAGAAGGTATCGTTAAGCGGCATGCGGAAGGATTCCATCTCCGTTATCCCATTTTCCAAAAACATTTCAAGAAGTTCCGCGATCTGCTGCTCTGTCAAGCTGGTGGTAACCTTAGAAAGACAACTCTGCGTTACCGGCAGAAGGTTCATAAAACTCTGTGATTTGTATTTCTGGAAAATCGCCTGCAACACACGCCTCTGGCGCAGAGTGCGGCCATAATCGTTCGTCGCGCCGCCCAAGGTTTCAACCTTGCGGATACGGCAGTATCCTGCCACCTGGTTACCATTCATATGGTTTACCCCTGTTTTTAAATTGCGGTTCCTTGGGTCCGTAATATAATTGGTTGTGTTAAGATAGTGTGCTTCCTTTGAACCAAGTTCAATGGAAACCCCTCCGAGAATATCCACAACATCCTCAAAAGAGGCAAGTTTCACATAGGCATATCCCATCAGGTCAATCTTAAAATAATCCTCAATCGTGTGCATCAAAAGTTCCGGTCCCTGGTTGTTCCTGCGGCCAACTGCATAGATGGAATTGATCTTCCTGCCAACGCCGTCATCCAGTTCCACATACATATCACGCAAAATAGAGGTTATTTTAACTGTCTTATCCTTTGTATTGAGCGTGGCAATCATAATGGTATCCGTGTTCAGGCTGCCAGAATGCACGCTGTCCATGTCCCCCTGGTCAATTCCAAAAATAAGGATATTTTTTACATAATCTTCCTTGCGAATTTCCTCCGCATCCTCCGGCACAGGAGTTACGGTTACTCCCGGGACAACAACAATACCACCCCCATCCTCCTCAGCAATAAAAATCGGATGAATGGCAACCGCGACCGCACCCGGTTCTTTATGCTTTATATTCTGCCATACAAACTTTGCAGCAAAATTAATGACTACCTTTCTTCCCGGCCTCGTACCAACCAAAAACACAGTCGCAAGCACCAGCACAAGTACCAGGCTGCCCACCACCGTCAATACTTTCTTTGTTTTCCCCATTTTTTTCCCCCCGGTTGTTTCTTCACCGGCTCCCTGTTCCCCATCCTGTGTCCCATCCAGTTCCTCAGCCACCTGGCGCATCAGGGACTCGTTAAGCGACGCAAAGAGCGCTTCTTCTTCCTCCTCCTCAAAAATACCTCCGGTATCCACGCAAAAATTATCAAAATCCCCGTCCTCTTCGGTATTATCCCAGTCCCCACTCTCCTCCCAGTCCGGTTCCTTGGCATTTTCCTGCTCCTGTCCATAGTCTATTAATTTCCTATATGCGTCCCTTTTCTTTTCCTCTTCCTGCATTTTTGCCTCCCAAAATCCGCCGTTTTCCATTTATCCGCCTGAAACGACACATAAGCTATCCGTTATGATGATACCACAAACCATGGGCGAAGTAAAAGAATTTTTTATTAAGTTTTTATTACAAAGCAGCAAACAACTGCTCAAGAAAACGGTATACACGCAGGGCGGACGAAACACAAAGCCGCTCTTTAGGAGTGTGGATATCCCTCATATCAGGTCCTATTGAGACAATATCCATATCCGGAATTTTCTCGCAGATAAGACCGCACTCAAGCCCCGCATGAATCGCTTTTATCTGCGGTTTCCTGCCGTAAAACTGTGAGAAAACTTCCGTAAATTTCTCGCGGAGCACGGAGTCTTTCCTGTACTCCCACGCCGGATAATCGGAGTCCGCCTCACAATGGGCACCCGCAAAGCAAAACAGGTCGCAAAGTTTATCGCGCAGAAAATATTTGTAACTCCCGACACAACTGCGGACGGAAAAATGGAATACGGCTTCCTTATCCGACATTGACAAAATCCCCAGATTAAGAGAGCTTTCCACCAACCCCTCGATCTCATGGCTCATCTTTTGCACACCGTCCGGTGCCTGCATCAGCAAAAACAGAAATTTTCCAAAAGTTTCCGGGCAGAGGGCAGCATATTTCCCATCCCCCCGCATCCACTTTCCTGTATCCTCTTTAAAAAATATAAATTCCATTCCCGGCTCGCCGCCACAAAGTTCCCTGCGGTATACCTCAAAAAGTCGCGATACAGCCTGCACTGCCTCCTCTTCCTTATCCGGAGGAATCAAGAGCGAAACCTGCGCAGAAGCTGGAATTGCATTGTCTTTCTCGCCGCCTTCCATATTTAGAAGCATGAATTCCTGCTCTTTTTTCAGATCAAAAAGCAATCTTGCCATCAGGTAAATGGCATTTGTGCGGTACTTGTGAATCTCCGCACCCGAATGCCCGCCCAACAGTCCAAAAATCCTGAATGAAAGCACCTTTCCTAAGGCTTCTTCCCTCACAAGCATAAGTTTTCCGGTTGCCCTTAATCCCCCCGCGCAGGAAACTAAGGCGACCCCCTCGTCTTCCGAGTCCGCATTAATCATATACCGCCCTGAAATAAGCGAGGCATCCAGTCCTTTTGCACCGTACATACCTGTTTCTTCATCCGTTGTAATAACCACCTCGAGCGCCGGGTGCTTTGCCGTTCCATCAGCCAAGAGTGCCAGACCGTATGCCACCGCAATGCCATCGTCCCCGCCGAGTGTCGTCCCGCGCGCGCCAATAAAGTCCCCGTCCACAAAAAGCGAAAGAGGTTCATTTAAAAAGTCGTGGGAAACCCCTTCACCGGCAACGCACACCATATCCATATGCCCCTGGAGCACCACGCCGGTATGCCCCTCATACCCAGGTGATGCCGGCTTGTAGATAATCACATTTTCAAATGCATCCTTAACATACCTGAGCCCGTGGCTTTTTGCAAATTCCACCAGGTAGGTGCTGATTTTGCCATTGTGCCCCGATCCCCGCGGGACGCGGGATATCTCTGCAAAATAGAAAAGCACATCTTTATAATCCACTGTTTTTATCAGTTCTTCGATATCGCCCATAAAACACCTCCTAACCCTAATTTTTAAATGAATGAATCGGTGCCGGAATACGCCCGCCCCTGCGGATAAAGTCCTCACAGGAAAAAGAATTGACCGGCATAACCGGCGCATAACCCAAAAGTCCGCCGAATTCCACAATATCACCAACACTTTTGCCCACCACCGGGATAATGCGCACAGCCGTTGTTTTCTGGTTTATCATGCCGATTGCCATCTCATCCGCGATAATGCCGGAGATTGAGGTTTCCGGAATATCGCCGGGAACAGCGATCATATCAAGCCCGACCGAGCAAACACAGGTCATCGCTTCCAATTTCTCAATGGTCAGACACCCCGCCTGCACAGCATCGATCATTCCCTGATCCTCGCTGACCGGGATGAATGCACCGCTCAATCCGCCGACGTAGGAGGAAGCCATAACGCCCCCTTTTTTTACCTGGTCATTTAAAAGTGCAAGCGCTGCCGTTGTTCCCGGTGCCCCCGGATGCTCAAGCCCTATCTCCTGCAAAATCTCCGCCACGCTGTCACCTATGGCAGGTGTCGGTGCAAGCGACAAATCCACTATGCCAAACGGGATGTCCAGGCGTTTTGACGCTTCCTTTGCCACTAGCTGCCCAACCCTCGTAATCTTAAAGGCTGTCTTTTTTATTGTTTCACACAGGGTTTCAAAATCCTTGCCCCGCGCTGCTTCAAGCGCTTTTTTTACCACGCCCGGACCGCTGACACCGACATTTATCACCGTGTCAGCCTCCGTCACCCCGTGGAAAGCCCCAGCCATAAACGGGTTATCGTCCGGCGCATTGCAGAAAACAACAAGCTTTGCACATCCTAAGGAATCATTATCCTTTGTGTATTCTGCCGTCTTCCTGATAATCCCGCCAAGCAGCCTGACAGCATCCATATTGATACCAATCCTTGTCGAGCCGACATTGAACGAACTGCAAACGCGCTCCGTCGCTGCGAGGGCGTGCGGCACCGATTCCATCAAAAACCTGTCCGCCGCTGTCATTCCCTTACATACAAGCGCGCTGTACCCCCCGATAAAATTTACTCCGACCTCCTTTGCCGCCGCATCGAGAGTCTTTGCAATCTCTACAAAATCTTCTGGGCTTTTTGCTGCCGCGCCCCCCACAAGTGCAATCGGGGTAACTGATATGCGCTTGTTCACAACCGGTATCCCAAACTCTTTCTCGATAGCCGCCCCGGTCGGCACAAGTTCTTTTGCCGTTCGTGTAATCTTGTCATAAATCTTCTGTACCAGTGTTTCCAGATTGCTGTCAATACAGTCAAGCAAACTGATTCCGAGCGTAATCGTGCGCACATCGAGGTTTTCTTTCTCGATCATCTGGTTGGTTTCCATAACCTCGGTAAAATTTATCATAAAATTCCATGTCCTTTCCGCCTTAATAAACTCCGGGTTAAATGCGGTGCATCATATCAAAAATATCTTCCCTCTGCGCTTTGATAATCACACCGATCTCGCCGCCAAGCGCCTCAAGTTCCCCGCTTATCGCCCCGAACTCCTTTTTTGCCATATTGGTATCAACGATCATCATCATATTAAAATATCCGGAAACAATGGTCTGGGAAATATCAAGGATATTCACACTGTTGTCTGCAAGATATGTACATACCTTTGCAATAATACCCACCTGATCCTTGCCCACCACCGTGATAATTGTCTTGTTCATAAGCTCCTCCTGTTATGATAAATAAAGCATTTCCGACGGTTTCTCCCTGTTCGCCACCAAAATTTCCGGCTGCGGCAAAGGATATTTCCACGCACTTAGTATTTTCTGACGCATCGTTTCGTATGCCAGTTCCGGATAATTATTTTCCCGGCTCAAATGTCCAAGTACAATATATTTCAGTTGTCCATGTAAAAGCTTTCCCGCAAGCTCCGCCGCCGCCTCGTTTGAAAGATGTCCCTTAGAACCCAAAATACGCTGTTTCAGGGCGTAGGGATACCCGCCCACAAGCAGCATGTTCTCGTCATGGTTCGACTCAAGGTACAATAAACCACAATCCGCAAGCGCCCGCTCAGTATAGCTGTCATAGCAGCCAAGGTCGGTTGCCATCCCGATTTTCCCGCCCTGCCCGCTAAAGGTGTAGCAGACCGGGCATAAGGCATCATGCGAGATGCAGAATGGGCGCACCGTCAGGTCGCCTACCACAATTTCCTCATCGTAAGAAACCGTAAAAAGTCTTTTCTCAAATAGTTCCGGCTGTTTCTTTGCACCAAGGTAAGCATCCAGCGTATGTTTTGTCGCATAGACCGGGATATTATTTTTTTTCCCGAATGCCCAAAGTCCCTGTATATGATCCGAATGTTCATGTGTGATAAAAATCGCATTTATTTCCCCGGGCTTTACCCCGATTTCCGCAAGCCCCGCCTCAATCCGTTTTGCGCTGATTCCCACATCCACAAGCACATGCGTATTTTTCTCCCCGATATAGATACAGTTCCCACTGCTGCCACTGGCAATACTGCACAAGCGCATAGTTTCTCCCTCATCTCCACTTCTTACGCTGAAAAAAGGGCGGTAAAAACCGTCCCTTTCCGCGATCAATTTTCTTTATCTTCCGAAATAATCTTAACTTTTGAATTGTAAAGCTCATCGACCGCTATCGAGAGTGCCTTGTTGCAGGAAGGTATCACATACGGCTCCGCCCCGTCAATCAACTGCCTCGCGCGCTTTGCGGTTGCGAGCACAATGGAATAGCGGCTGTTAACCACCGGCTCCTCGCCCGGTTCTACCTCTTTATTTACTACCTGCATCAAATCCGTATAAGATGGATGTAACATAATCCAATTCTCCTTTCTATGGCTCTTCCGTGCCGGTTTTCCCGTTCACCCTGCCCGCAATTGTTTCCGGCAAAAGCGCCGAGAGCACAATCCTGCCCTCCACGGAAACAATAACCGACTTGCACTTCCTGCCGCAGGTCGCATCCACATAAGTGTCATGATCCTTTGCAACTGCCACCATGCGCTTGATTGGCGCTGCCTCCGGCTTTACCACGGCAAGTATCTTATCCGCATTTACAACATTGCCGTAACCGATGTTGATCATCCTGCCCATGGAATCCTCCTACTCAATGTTCTGGATCTGCTCCCTGACCTTCTCAATCTCTGTCTTTAAGGTGATCGCCCGGTTTGTGACCTCCAGATCCGCAGATTTCGACAGAATGGTGTTTGCCTCCCGGTTCATCTCCTGCGCAATAAAATCAAGTTTCCTGCCGATATTCCCGCCCTCTGAAAGCGCCGCCTTCATACTTTCAATATGCGCCTTTAAGCGGACAGTTTCCTCATCCACGCAGACCCGGTCTGCAAACACCGTGATTTCCGTTGCGAGCACCGCTTCATCCACTTTGGTGCCGCCAAGCAGCTCGCTCACTTTCTCCGCCAGTTTCTTCTGGTAATCAGCCACAATCTGCGGGGAGCGCGCCTCAATAAACTCAATTTGTACGAGCATCCCCTCAAGTTTCTGCAAAAGATCAAGGCAAAGATGCTCTCCCTCCGCACCTCTTGCCGCAACAAACTTTTCCGCTGCCCCCGCAATCGTCTCCGACAACATTTGCCAGAGTTCATCCTCATCCCCGGACTCTTCTTTAAGGGTGAAAACCTCAGGGAACCCTGCAAGGGTGGATACCGTCACATCGTCCTTTATCCCGAATGCCTCCCCCATCTTCCTTAGATGGCACAGATACTCTGCTGCAATCACCTCATTATACTGGACACATGCCTTCCCCGCAGTATAGTCCTCGCACGTAACAAACACGTCCACTTTCCCGCGGCTGATATAATGTTTTAAAAGTCCCCTGATCCCCGCCTCATAAAAATTCAGCTTTTTCGGCAGTTTGATGGAAATCTCACAATAGCGATGGTTTACTGCCTTCATCTCCACAGTGAGTTTTCTCTTCTCATTTGCCATTTCAAACCGGCCAAAACCGGTCATGCTCTTCAACATGCCCACACACTCTTTCCTTCTATAAAAAACCTGCCCCGCTGGCACAATATATTCAATTTATTATAAAAGAAATCTTCCGGTTCGTCAAGGACGGATTTTAATTTTACAGTTAATTAAAATAAACCAGCTTATCCTCCGGCTCTGGCGCTGGCTCAATAAGAGTCGCATACAGAACAGGTCCCTTGCCGCGGTATTCCTTGTAAAATTCCACCCTGATTTCGGCAGTCACATAAATATAGCTGCGGTTTTTCAGCGCCTCGAACGGGATGGAACCCACATTTTCCCCCACCTTGCACAAAAAACCGATAAATGCCACATCGTCCACGCAGCAGGTCATCGCAAAGCGCCCCGGAACGAAACTGCGCTTAGGAAGTTTTTCCGTGCGGTATACCATCGCGCGAAAGCGCACCTTCTTGCCGTTATATTTCTTTGGGTTGTCCATCGCATCCATATACCACAAGCCATAATCATCATCGCAGATATCAATTAACGGTGCATCAATGTCAAATGGCAGCACTTCCTCCCCGGCATCGTCCGTCACGCCATCCGCCGACTCATAAATAATCTGCCCCTTGCGGTTTACAACCTTTACACTGCGGCGCAGTGCAAGCTTGTCCGTCCCACTTTCACAGCGGTTAAAAATAATGGTATCGGACAATTTGATCTGACCTAACATTATAGATTTCATGTTGTTCAGATAATTCTGGTAAGTTGAGGCATCGATCAGTGTGATAATCTGTACCATCACCCAGTTTTCCGGCAGCTCCTGCTCAAGAAATTCCTCAACGCTCCACATACCGTTAAGCTCGATCATCACGCGCTGCGGACGATAGTGGGCATTCAGCATCCTAAGGTACTCCGTGGTAAATTCCTCTTTCTCCTCCACCGTGACTACTTCTGCCCGGCAGCCTGAGAGTGCCTTTTCATCATATTCTTCCTCACCTTCCTCGCAGGCAATCACCAATGTTTTTTCTTTTCCTGAAAAATCCGGGTCTTTTAAAGTTTCCTGGATAAAGGTGGTCTTTCCGCTCTCTAAAAAACCGTTTACAATATATACCGGTACTTCCATATTCCCTCACAATCCCTCCTGCCCCTTAACAGGACAGGATACATTCCATCAAGATTTCGCCCGCTCCACCACAAAGAAACACGGAACCGACCCACATGCTGCAAAAATCCGTCTATGCCAGAAACAGCGCCGCAATTTCTTCTTTCTTTAATTTGCTTCCAATCACACAGATGCGCCCTGTTACATCCGCCGCACCATCACGGATTTCATACTCGCCCGGGGTCATGTCAAAATGCAGCCATCCACCCTCACTGGCAGGCACAATCCCCTTTGCACGCAGGATCATACCATGGCGGTCGCTCTCTGAAAGTTCGGACAACGCAGTATTAAGTTCTTCCCTGGTAAACTTGTGCGGTGTTTCCACTCCCCAGCTTGCAAAGACTTCATCCGCGTGATGGTGGTGATGGTGATGTTCCCCGTCATGATCGTGGCCGTGGCAGCCGCAGGTGCAGTCCTCTCCGTGGTCATGGTGGTGTTCTTCGTCCTCGTGATGATGGTGCTCCCCGTCATGGTCATGGTCGTGGCAGCCGCAGGTGCAGTCCTCTCCGTGGTCATGGTGGTGTTCCCCGTCATGATCGTGATGGTGACAACACTCGTGCTCATGTTCTTCTAACATTGCCTTTTCAAGTGTATTATCCTTCTCCATCGCGGCAAGTATCTGCGCCCCGTTAATTTCTTCCCACGGGGTCGTAATGATCGTGGCAGTTTTATTGTGCTCGCGCAGCAACTTAACACACTCCTCAAGTTTCTCCTGCTTCATATCTTTTGTCCGGCTCAAAATAATAGTGCCGGCATACTCCACCTGGTTGTTGAAAAATTCACCGAAATTCTTCATGTACATCTTACTTTTTTTCGCGTCAACCACGGCCGTAAAACTATTAAGTTTAATATCCGCAGAATCTACACCCTCGACAGCCTTAATCACATCAGAAAGCTTCCCAACTCCGGACGGCTCGATCACAATGCGGTCAGGGGTAAATTTTTCAAGCACCTCGGCTAATGCCTTGCCGAAATCTCCGACCAGTGAACAGCAGATACATCCGGAATTCATCTCCGTAACCTGCACCCCGGAATCCTTTAAAAATCCACCGTCGATCCCAATCTCACCAAATTCATTTTCAATCAATACAAGCTTCTCACCGCCGAATGCTTCCGCAAGCAGCTTTTTGATAAGCGTCGTCTTACCCGCACCCAAAAAACCTGAAATAATATCAATTTTTGTCATTGTATATGCCTCCATTCTCAAACTGCACCAATTTTTCCGCCGCGTGTTAAAAACGCGTATCCAACAGCCACAAAACCAGAAAACCGGTCATCTAACACACGCACGAAAACGGACTGCGGATTGGAAAGTATCCATCCTAGTCCGTTCCCTCATTGAACTTTGTCTGCTATTATACTTCTGCGTTTTATAATTTGCAAGTGGATTTATGAAATTTTTAGAAAAGGTTTCCTTAATCCAGGTAATCTGCCGTGCACCTTGATTTTATCTCATGCCAGACCGCTGTAAACCCAATCCCCGCAAATAGATATCCGGAAAGTGATAGCGGACAGAATCTGTTATTTTTCTCTGATATTGTTTTAAAACACCTATGTTAATCAGATTTAGTATTTCTTCCTTTGGATTCTGAAAACCACTGTGGCGCAAAGCATCGTTAAGCACCTTTTCATCAACAGGTGATCTCTGCACAGTATCCTTGAGGCTGTCAAAGAATTTCGCATATTCAATAAACTCTTCCTTTAAGTCAATTACCCTTTTTTCAGACACCTCCGGCAGTACATCTTCAAAACATCGTGGACGGATTATACTTTTGAACGGAGAAGGTTTCCCTTCCCTTTGAAGATCCATTTCCTTTCTTGCCGCTTTTGCAAAAATGTCAATCATGCTTCTGGGTACAATCGCTCCCTGTGTATCAGCCAATCTGTTTTTAAACCAGTTATAAGTGGATGCTTTATTGCCACTTCCCATCTTCATACCAATCAGCACAGATAACAAATCCCTGTTTTCCTCTTCATTCACCGTAGGAATATATCCCAATCCAGAAACTTCGCTCACCTGTTTTTTCACAACTTTTTCATACAGATGCCTCATTGATTGCGATACGCTTATAGAACGTTTCCAAATCATTCCAAACAGTTGGTCATACTCCCACGCTATCGTAACAGAATAATTCTTTAATTTAACTTTATCAGGTACATTGACTTCCCTGTCATAAATATCTTTCCGCAAAAAAATCTTGCTACGAATATTTTGCAATGTATTCTCATTTGTATACCACATATTAATTAATGCACTGACAAACGCTTTCCTGTCCTTTGAAGCCACAATGCGATCCAGCGCATCATAAATAATTGTAACCACTATATTTTTTTTGCCGTATTCCCTGTTTACCTTCTCCAATATTTTTTTTAACTGATATGCAACATCCCCCGTTAAAAGCTTATATTGTCCAACACCTAACGGATTACTAAACAAATCCACCATCGGACTTTCATATATAATATCCTTCAACTCACCATCGTTCTCCAGTAGAATTCTCAGTGTTTCGTAATATAAAAATCCCCTGATTTGTTCTTCACTATCCAAACAGCCAAAAATATCAGTATAATTTGTTGCCTGTGAAGTTCCCACTATCCATTCTGTATGTTCATATTGTTCTATATTTACATTTAGATATCTAGCAAGCGCTTTCGCATATCCGTTATTTTTCAGCGCACTAAACAGTGCAGTTTTTCCAACTCCTTTCTGACCCAGAATTAAAAATTTTCTCTGATCAAAAATAAAAGTATAGCCTTTTAACGGATAGAAATTATTCTCCAAATCCTTTTCCGTCGCAAATTCATCCTCCGCTGCCGCTGTTTCTAGTCCCCCCATAATATCTGAAAATGCCAGTGCAATCTCTTTTGATTCTGGGGCATTCTCCACTGTGGAAACATCTATCAAGCCATCCTGTAATATATCTTCGATTACATTCACAATACTTGTATATTCGGTTTCCTGCTCGTCATATCCCCTCCGCAGCTGGTCAACCGACGAAACCACTTCCAATCCCGCATTATATGTTATATGAACCGGATAATGTTCTGCCGTTTCATCTTCTATAAGAATTTCATTATCATAGTACCTTTTATCACATGAACATAAAACACTGTAAGAACCCTCCACATACATTTTCTTTTCCAACTGGGCTAAAGTTTCATTTACTGGAACTTTGCTGTTCACCAATAAAAATTCGGTACCACTGGTTTTTAAAATAGGGAGTGTCATCCTCATCCCTTCAATATTCTGTTTACTCCCATAAAAAAACAGCACAGCAAGATCAGAATACCTGGTTAATGTAACCCCGCCAATCTGGTGGATACCGGATCTTGTATCAATAAAAATATAATCCGGTTCTAAAAAAGCATCAATTTTAGATAGCAATGTATCAATTGGCGTTTTTTCCCCGTCGTAAGCAGGCACATCCATATCAAACCTCATAAGATTTTTGCGGTAAGATTCAATATCATTCCTTGCTGCCATTCCAACAGCGGGCAAAATATAAATCTCTCCACCATACTGGTTTACGTGACAGTACTCTCCTACAGGATAAAGGTATTCATCAATATTAATCCCCTCCGGATAAGCATTGTATTCAACAAAAAAATCCAATATTCCGTACTGGGATAATGTTTCCTCCGGAAAAAAACTTGAAACTCCAGGTGCTTCCAGGTCAAAATCTAATACTACCACCTTCTTGCCTCTTTTTGCAACTCCGATTGCCGCCATCATCATGGTGGTCGTTCTGCCCACCCCGCCCTTAAAAGAATAAAAACTTACAAGTTTACTATGCAACGGACATTTTTTCTTTCTCTTCCTTTTCGCATCCCAATATACATTAGTAATATATTTTTCAAATACCCAAATCCTGTTCTTAATGGGTGTATTTTCTTTCTTCCACTCTTCAATCTCAATCCTTGCAAAATAATTATCTTCATACCGCTCACATGTTCTAAGCCAAACATCAATTGCATCCGCCAAATGTTTTTTCAGATTGATTACTATATCCTCTTCTTTAGAATCAACATACACAATAATCTTTCCATATACATTCTGGACAATATAGAACATTGCATCGATATATAAATCAGTAAATTTACTTATAACATCAATTGTTTTGCCTAACACTTCATTATTATGTATCATATCTAATTACCTCCTACCACAATTCCTGCCACAAATCTAAAAATAAATTCACTTTCCTGCATATATTTTTTACAATATTCCCTCTCATACCATTTAGTATGATCCCCATACCGGTAAGCCGGATCCCAATGTGGGTAGCCCTCTCTTCCAACAAAAATATAAGGACATTCGTTATTGCAATCTAAACGGTACATAGAGGAAATACCCGCTGTCATCGAAAGCCAATCATTTAACTGTTGATTTAGTTTAGAAGTATTATGCCTGAAATCTTTCAAATCATTCACTGTATATGAAGTCCCATCCTGTTTGACTGCATGTTCCTGCAAAATATATTTCAGCGCACATTCCAGGATATAGCCACATAAATAACAGCAATTATAATATTCCCCTTTATCGTATAAAATTCTTGAATCTATATACATTCGCTCCATTGTTTCTAAGAAATTAACAGGTTTCATTAGTGGCATGTTGTAATTCCCCCTCAAAAATATCCGGATAAAATATACTGGACACAATACCATCCACTCAGTATATCGTGTCCAGTATACCATAAATTTCCCATAAAAGAAAGTATTTTCTATTTCCTTCTACTCAATTTCCACCCTGCTCACCACCCCCTCCCTGCCACAGCTCTTTGTCACAATAATCTTGCGCTCAATCCGCTCTTTCAGTTCCGAAACATGGGAGATCACCCCGATCAGGCGGTTTCCTTCTGTCAGACCCGCCAGCGCTTTAATTGCCTGGTTTAATGCTTCCTCATCCAGGGAACCAAAACCCTCGTCAACAAACATGGATTCAATCTGTACCCCGCCCGCACAGGACTGAATCTCATCCGAAAGCCCCAGCGCCAAGGACAGGGAAGCCTCAAACGATTCACCTCCGGAAAGTGTTTTTACGCTGCGCTTTGTCGCGTTGTAATGGTCAATTACACAAAGCTCCAGCCCCGTTTTACTCACATAATTTTCGGTCTGTGTTTCGCGCTCTAACTCATACTGTCCGCTGCTCATTGTCAAAAGACGCAGGTTTGCACGCCTTAGGATACGGTCAAAATACGCCATCTGGATATATGCTTCAAGCTCCATTTTCGCCTTCCCGTTCACCTTTCCATTCGCCGTATCGGACAGCGCCTTTATCCAGCTATATTTCTTTTCCACAGCCAGAATTTCTTCCTGCTTATCCCTTAATTTACCCAGTATATCCCTGTTTGTAAAAACAGCAGTTTTCCTGATATCGCGCTGCCTTCCCAGTTCTTTTTTCTCCTGCTGCCACCTCCGATTTCTCTCCTCCACAGTTTCCTCTTTTATATCCGCCACCTCGCCCGCGTCGGCAAGCTGTTTTTGCAGCATTTCAATCGATGCCGTAAGACCATCCTTTTGTGTTTTTGATTTCCCGTATTCTTCCTTTGTCGTATTAAGAATATTTTCCAGTTTCTTCCTCTCCTCTTCCAGCTCCCGGATATTTTCTTTTACGCTTTCCCTCGAATCCCTTCCCAACTGCTGCAATAAATCATTGATTTCCCTCTCTTTCGCTTCACATTCCGCTACTTTCTTCGTAAGCCAAACAGTTTCTTCCTGAATTTGCTGGTTAAGTACCTGGATTTTACCCTCCCCATCCAAAACATCCTTTTCCAGCTCCTGCTTTTTTGCCAGCTTCCTGTAATTTTCCTCCAGCTTATGAATCAACACCCCAAGGTGCTCTTTATACTGCTCACCTATTTGGCTCGCCTCACAGATAAATACATGATCCGGAACCTCACTAACCTTTGGATACTTTGTACATAATTCCGGCTCCTGCAAACAAAGACTTTTAAATAACTGCTCCGCCCTGTCCGATCTAATCCTTTTTATCCCCTCAAGATTATTTTTGTTTTTTCCAATTTTTTCCTTCAAATCCTGAAGTTCCTCCTCCATCTGCTGCACTCCCACCTCCAGTTTCTTTCGGTGGTCAATGGATTTTGTCAACTGGGAAGAAACCTCTTTCAGTAACCTCCCACAATCTTCCATCGCTGAAAATGCCAACTGCAAACTTCCATTTTCTGCAACTGGCCGGGAAATATTCTCCTTCATTTCTTCCCAGTTCGAAACAGCAAAATATTTTCCCTCCTGCGCCAGATATACTGCAATCTCCCCACACAATTCTTCCGCTTTTCCAAGTTCATTTAAAATCTGCTTTTTAAGGGTTTCCTTCCGCCCGGTAAGCTCTGCACAGGATTCCTTCCCCTCGCTGATTCTTACCTGTATCTTTCGCTTCTCTTCCTCTGCCCGCCCCGCTTCTGCAAGCAATATTTCCTGGCGTTTTTTATCTGCCTGCACACGCGCCAGTTCCTCTTTATATATATTTAACTGCTGTTTGAGATAATCTGCCACCGACGCGGCATCCCCGGTATTTCCTGCAAACCCGCTTTGTGAAAACTGAAAAATCATCCGCTCCCACCTGCGGCATCCCTCCTCCAATTTCCCGCGTACCGCGGCATATGCCTGGCTTTTTTGCTGCAAAAGCTTATCCCACTCCTCTTTTTTATCCCGCCCCTCCTTTAAAAGCCCGTCAAGCTGGGTTTTACGTTCCTGTTCTTTTCGTACATTTTCTATCTGTAGTGAAATACTCCCTTCCTCTGCCCGGTTCTTTTCTTCTATCTGCAAAAGCTTCTCCCGCAATACTGTAAGATTAATCTCCCCATCCGTCCCGCAGTATCCCCTCACAACATCCTGCTTACCATCTTCCCAAAAAATACCGCCCGCCAGTTCAATAACAGCCTGCTTTTGCTCCGCCAGCCGATCACACCAATTCCCGGCTTTAGCGCTAAGCCTTTCCACTTTCCGTTCCGCCTCACTAAACTGCTCTTTCTGCTGCTCAACCTCCTCTTTGGATGGAGCCATATCCGGCACTCTGGCAAGATCCGGGTGGTGTGTGGAACCGCAGACCGGGCAAGCTTTTCCCTCTTCTAAGGAACGGGCGATCAAACCTGCCTGCGCATTGAAAAAGCACTGTTCTGTCAGCCTGTATTGTTTTCCGATTTCTTCCTTCCAGGCTGCCGCCACCCGGTATTCCTCCTGCGCTGCACACAGATTCTTCTGATATGTTTCAAACTGGTCGATTTCATCCAAAAGTTTTTTACAATCTTCCTCTTTGTCTTTCAAAATTTTTTCGTCCTGTACAAGCTGTAATCTGCGGGTATCCGCATCCTTTAACCCCTCCCACTCAGTCTGCCACAAATCCTGCTGCCTTCGGTTTTGTTCCGCTTGCTCCTGCGCTCTCCCATATGCTTTTTTTGCTTCCTCCGCACTCCGCCTAAGCGCATCCAGATTATCCCTCTGTTCTTCAAACTCCAAAAACTGTTTTTCTGCCGCCTCCGTTTTATGCCACCATTCAGCTTCAATCCCGCTTACATTCTGCAAATGCTCAAGTTCAGCCTTTCTCTTTGTTTCCTCCTCGCAAAGTATATTTTCCTGTCTGCAAAATCCATCTAACTCTGCGGCAGTCTGCTGCAATTGTTCCTGCTTTTCCTGAAACTCTTTCTTCGCCTTGTGCAAAACTTCTTCCTGAACCACAAGCTTTCCGGATAATTCCCCCGCCAGAGAAAGCGCCGCATCCTTATCTTTTAATAAAAGAATCTCTTCCTTTTTCTGCCCGACCTCGTTTTCAAGCTGCCCCGCCAGTTTCTCTTCCTCCTTCTGGCTTCGTTCCGCTTCTTCCTGACGTTCTGTTTCCTGTTTCCAGGCAAGTGTTTTCTGTTCCAGGTCATCGGCCAACTGTTTTACTTTTTCCCTCTCATTTTCAAGCCGTTCTTTTTTCTCCCCCTCCCCCTCAAGTTCCTTTAACATACGGTAATCTTCCTTTAGCAAAGCCTCAAGACCGGCTCTCTGACTTTCTAATCCCTGTATCTGCTCCTTTTTCTGCCCGATTTCCCTCCCCTGTGTATAATGTTCTTCCCGCGCCCGCATCAACGCATCAAAACGGGGCAGTTTCTCCTGCTGTTTACTGATTTCCAATATAATCTGCCCAGCTTTTTCCGCCTCTAATTCCGCACTCTGGTAACTGGCAAAGTCCATCTCAAACTTTGGCGTAATCTGCTCTAACAAACTTTGTTTTTCCGATAACTCCTGCCGCTGCTGCCGAATTTTCTGTACTATCCCAATCAACCGGTTTTCCTCATCGATTTTCCCATCAAGCATCCCAATCTGACTTTCCAGACCGGCAAGCGCATTTTCTTCCTCCATGCATAGCTGATTAAGTAACTCCACCCCTTCGCCAACCCTGCCATCCATCCTGTTTTCACACAACTGCTGCATCTTTATTGCCGTCGGTGTATTCTGTGTGCACACGATACTTCCTATATACTGTTCTATACTTCGCTTTAACTCATTATACTCATTTTTTTGCTCTATCTCCGCTTTGCTTAGTTTTTCCTGCAAGGTCTGATAAAGCCCCGTCTTAAAAATCTGCCTGAAAATCTTTGCGCGCTCCTTTGTATTGGCAAATAAAAGTTTCTGGAAATCCCCCTGGGCAATCATAACAATCTGTGTAAACTGCTCCCTGTCAAGACCGATCAGTTCCGTTACGGCTCTTGTCACCTCACTGTATCCCGTTACCGGCTCCTTATCACCCGGAAAATTTAGTTCCGCATTTGCTTTCTCTGTTTTCCAGCCCGTCCCCCTCTTTTTCTGACACTGATAATCCAGGTTGCGCTTTACAAGATAACGGCTCCCCCTATAATCAAATGTAAATTCAATGCGTGTCGGCACTTCCTCCTTTGCATATTTGCTGCGGAACATTTCCGCCTTCCTTATACCACCGCTCGCCTCGCCGTAAAGCGCAAATGTAACCGCGTCAAAAATCATTGTTTTCCCCGCCCCGGTTTCCCCGGTAATCAGATAAAGCCCTTCACTGCCAAGGCTTTCAAAATCAATCTCCGTTGTTCCCGCATATGGTCCAAAAGCACTGATAATCAATTTTACTGGTTTCATATAATAGATTCCCCCTTAATCCTCTTCCCCTTTTTTGCACTCCTCAATCATCTTTGCAACAAAGTCCGCCTGTACATCACTCATCGCCCGGTTGTTTTGCAGTTCATATAATTCCGCAAATAACTCCAGTTCCGACTTGTGTTCAATTTCTGCCACGTTTTCAATTACGCGCTTCTGCTTTGTGCGTGTATTGTCATATAAAAAATGCATCAGATTTGGATAAATAACCCTAAGTTTTTGCAGGGCATCCGGAATATCGTCCTCGTCGGTCAACGTGATCTGAACATAATCCTCCCTGTCAAATTCCTGATAAAAAGAACGCGCCGTAACTTCCAGATAAGTCCCCCTGATTTTCCGCATATCATGGAGCGGGATAAGCGGCACGGTGGAAATTTCAATATCCCCCTTTTCCTTTAAATTCACCACCGTAACCGATTTTTTCTGGTTCGCTTCCGAAAAAGAATATTTCAGCGGGGTTCCACAATAGCGCAGTGTTTCCCTTTTTATGGACTGCGGGCTGTGGATATGCCCAAGTGCCACATAGTCAAACACATCAAATACATCCGCATCCACATTGTCAAGCCCCCCGACAACCTCCTCCTCCGAGTCACACCGCCCCGCGCCGGTTACAAACTGGTGCGCAACCAAAATATTGCGCTTTGTCCCATCCACCCCCATGCGTGAAACGGCAAGTTTTACTGCCTCATGATAACTCTGCATCGGGGAGTTTTCTTCCATTTCCTCCGCTTGTTTTAATACATGGCGCATGGTAGCAGGCTTTATAAAGGGAAGCAGATACAGATATAATTCCCCGTAAGAATCGGTAAGCGTTAAAGGGCTTATCTCCCCCCGGTAAACCGGGGATAAAAATACACCCCTGCTCCCCATAAGCTGCGCCCCAAAAGCGATGCGCTGGGCGGAATCATGGTTCCCACTCACCGCATAAACAGCTTTCCCACGGTCTGCAAGCTCCGTTAAAAACCAGTCAAACACCTGCACCGCATCTGCGGTCGGCACGGGCTTATCATAGATATCCCCGGCAATCATAACGCCGTCCGCCCGCTGGTTATCCGCAATTTCAAGTATTTGCCGCAGGATATGCTTCTGGTCTTCCAACATGGAAAATTCATTTACTTTCTTCCCGATATGAAGATCTGAAATATGGAGTAATCTCATAAAAATAATTCCTTTCGTCTAAATTTTCTGTTCCCGAATGCCGGGATTTTTTCTTTATTATCCTATTTATTTACATTATAAGGGAAGAAAAATAAAAAAACAATGCTTATCCCAATAAGTCTTTTGCACAAAACCACAAAAAAAGTGCGGGGTTTCCCTGGTTTTTCAGAGAAATCCCACACTTTTTTATTTTCCTTCCATCCTCCAGTATCCCACACTGCTCCTTCCAAGCAGCCCTTCACTTATCATATCCCGCCTTATTGTACAAAAATCATCGTGGAAATCAGATATGATAAGATTGACCTCCCTCTCCGAGTACATCCTGCCATACTCAAATGCTTCCGAGATATAAGCCAGCACAATACGTTCCTTTTTGCGCTGGGCGGGGATCGCTTTCAATTTGCCATATTCAAAGAAAGCATCCAATACCTTCTTCCGATACTCCGCATCCCTTCTCTCCTGCAATGCCGCCTCGTCCGATTCCTGCTGTAAAATATCAAGAATCCTGACCTTAAATATCGCTGGGTTAAGGGAGTACATCATATAATATTGGCTTTTATATGATTTTACAGCGCCCGCATCCGAAAGCTTTTTCAAATGGAACGAGATGGTCGGGGCACTCAGTCCCAAACGTTCTGCCAGCCGCTCCACATACATATCCTCCACCGCGAGGGATTTTAAAATTTGCAGGCGCGATTTATCCGCCAGACACTTGAACAACTGGATCGCCTCATTTTCTGTCATAAAATCCTCCATTCCGGGAACGTTTATGTCCGAGGAATTGCAAGAAAACTGAGAATGCAATTTCTCTGATCGGATTAAGACTTATTTGTGACGTTCCCTGCACAAATAGCCATGCAAAAAATAAGTGTGTCAGCACTACTTTTCACATTATATCCTCCTCAAAAATGTTCCGGATTTCCTGCGCGGTTTCTAATTTGATACCCTCAATATGCATTTTTTTTGCGTCACCATGTTCCTTTGCCTTCTCAAAAGAAAGCTTCCAATTTTCCGGAATCTGCTCCATCTTTTGCAGAAAAAAGTCCCGCAACGCCGCCCTGTCACCCCCGCAATTCTTTTCTGCCACGCCGAAAACGGTGGTAAAAATCTCATAAATATTAAGGCGGATATTTTCAAAGACACTCTCGTCCGCGCGCCCCTCTTCCCTGAAACGCGCCGCCCGCTGCGTTATATCCTTTTCTCTCTCCTCCAAATGTGCCAAAAAAGTTTTTTGTGATGAATCCATAATATCATTTCTCCTTCCATTTTACCCATATAATCCTGTTTTTTCCAGTTTGGCATAAGCCCCTGCAACAAATATTTTCGTTCGACCATCCTACAATTAATACCTATAGAATACCAATCAAACATATATCGTTTTTTGATTATATCATAATAAAATCAATTTTTCAAGTATTATTTAATAATAATCAAATTATTTTTTTAATTTTATTTTTATAATAATAACATCAAATAATTTGATCGCTTATATTATAAGCTAATATTTTCACCATATTAACCGCATAAATAACAATAAAAATATGCATCTAAACAGTTCCTTTTTCATTTATCTTGCAACTATTTTTAAATTTGCAATATCTGCCTCAATCCTCACCCGATGCAAAGGGATTTATACTAATATTTTTGCCTGATATGAAATTTACAATTGACACTCCCTCAAATTTATGATATAAAGAAGAAAATAACTCAGCAAATAATTAGTATTTAAAAGGAGCGCTAAATGTGGGGGATATGTCTTGATATAGAAGGAAGTTTGTCTCAAGCTGTTGTCCAATACGAAATAGCTGATAATGGTGAAGTATTAATTACATTACCTGAAACTACATACAAACCGGATATTAAATATATCCGGGCATTATCAGGAGCTCCCAAATATTCCTACGGAGATCAGGTTTCTCCTTGTAACCACCCTGATATCACGGGAGTAATTTGTGGTATCCATTGGCATTTTAAACTAAACTGCTGTTTTTATACGATTAAAGTTAATGGTAAAGTAAAGAGTAAACGCTATTATGACGATGATTTGAGGAAGTAGCGGAGTGGCCCTTTTTCAATATAACGGCGAATCTGTTTATTCCATGAGATTTGTCAAATAAACAAAAATATTTCGCGGCTGTATGACTTTCTGCCACAGCCGCGAAATAAAAAATCATCTGCCTTCTCAAAAATTTCCTAACGCACCGTCCGGATCAATGTTTCATACCCCAACTGCCTAAGTTCCCGCTGCACCCTGCGCGCTTCCTTTTCGCTTTCAAAGTACCCTGTTACAACCGCATAAAACTTTTTGTAGAGTTGGATCATTGCCGGAAAACCATCCCTTTCCATTCTCCTCTTCTGGCGCAGCGCGTTCTGATAATTGCGGTACAATCCGGTCTGGATCATATAGCAAGGCTTGCAATCGTCGTCATCGTCATCATCATCATCATCGTCAATGCATACGCAGCGCCCGGATACACGTTTCCCAATCCGGATATCATCCTCAGGCGGCATAACACCAAAAGCACCATCCGGCGGTATTGCATCGCTAGGTACAATTGCATCATTTGGTGCAATTGAATCTTGTGTGCTCTCCTGCGGCTGCCAGTCCTCCGACGGACTTCCCGGGGCGGCAACCTCCATACCGGACAGCGGGGAACTTACCGACTGTACCGCCGAAGCCGCCCTTGCCCCAACTGCCACAGCCTGACTTAACGCACCATTTTTCTGCCTCTTAGAATCAATTGGAACAAAACTGGTAGGCATCTGACCTGCATTCTTAGCAGCGCCTGCGGCTGTCCTTGACGCAGCACCAGTCTGACCGGTCGGTAATGCCGATGTGGCAACGACCTGACCTGTCCCGTTTGCGCCGGCCGCCGTCTGCCTTGCAGAAGCTACTAACCCGTTATCCTGCAAAGTGTTTAAAATAGAGTAGGCAATAGCCTGTGCCATATCATCAAAATTTTCGTCAAAGATCGCATTGTCCGTGTCGCTGTCAATAAAACCCGCCTCCACCAGCAGCGCAGGCATCTTGGTGCGCCTGAGCACCGCAAGGTCACGCCTTACCTCAGTGCCTATATTTTTAAAACCAACTTCCGCAAGTGCCTCATTGATTGCGTCCGCCATTTCCTTTTTCAGCCCGCTGTTATCAAAAACTAATGTCTGTACCCCATTATATTGATTGCGGTACTCCGCCGCATTGCGGTGGAAAGAAACAAACAGATCCGCTCCTGCCTCATTTGCAATTTGTGCCTTGCGCAGAGGCGAATCATAGACATCTTCCACCCTTGTGTAGCCCACAGCGACCCCATTGTTTTGCAGAATTTCCCCAACAGCAAGCGCAAGCCTGAGAGTATCGTTTTTTTCCTTGCGGTTCCCGTCCGACGCTCCATTGTCATAACCGCCGTGACCAGCATCCAGATATACGGTATAAGCCATAATATTTCCCCATTTCCGCGAAAAGTCCGAAGAAAGAATTTTTTCCGAAATTTCCTGGAAAAACTGTTTTCCACACAGCATATGCGGGGAGATGAAAAAATGTGCCTGTC
Source organism: uncultured Lachnospiraceae bacterium (assembly GCA_910577675.1). Lineage (GTDB taxonomy): Bacteria > Bacillota > Clostridia > Lachnospirales > Lachnospiraceae > RGIG4057. The sequence continues at coordinate 8,011 of CAJTOR010000021.1, read as the reverse complement.
AGGAGCAGGGAAAATCCTGCCCTGTCAATTTATTTTGCCGCGCTATTAATTGCTTTTTCCATATAGCCGCTCTTTCGTTGTTGCAAATGCCGTAAATCTTGGCGCATTTTCTTCTGTAAAACCATATTTCTGTGCCACGGTCAAAAAGCTATCCCTGATTACACTGACACAGAGCTCTATTTCACATTCTTTGATTGGACGGATCATTCTGTCCCCCCTTCCACATTCTGCCCCATATTTCCCCAGCGATTAAAAAGTTTCCTGATCCCATTCAGGTCAATATGCTCCCTGTTCCCTACCACACACAGGCTCACTTCCCTAAGCTTTAAAATTTCTTCTGCCAGTTCCTTTATCTGCCCGCAGGTAACCGCATCCATAAGCTCGAGCTTTTCTTCCAACGTAAAGAGTTTTGTCCCTGCCAGCGCATATTTTGCATTTGCATCCATCCTGGTCTTTGGACTTTCTGCCCCCATAATAAGTTCTGTTTCCACCTGCTCTTTGTGCAGGGATAGTTCTTCCTCAGTAAGACCACAGCGTGAGAATTCCTCGACAATCCCCGCCACTTTAGATAATACGGGCACTGCGAGCTGCGGCTGCACCGTAATATCAATATGGAACAGCCCCGCACGCAGATATGCGCTGCTATAGGAATAGACAGAATATGCCATCCCTGCCTCCTCGCGGATTTGCTGGAAGAGGCGGGAATTATTGCTGCCGCCAAACACCGAATTCATAATGGAATAGGCAAAACGCCTTTTATCGCCCAGGCATGGGGCAGGAAAAGCAAGATTTAAATGGAGCTGCTCTATATCTTTGTCCGCCACCGCAAAACTGCGGTAGTAGCAGGGTGATTTTTTCTCTTTAATTTCGTTTTGTTTTTTGCCGGAAAAACATGCCGCCCCCATATATTCCGCATGGTAAGGTGGCAGCGCAAGCTCTGCTGCCTTATCCCGCTTTACAGAAACCGCAGCCATCTCCGGTGACAAATACTTTTTATCCGCCTGCGCAGCAAAAGACTTAACCCCCGAAAACGCATCCGCAAGTATGCTTTTTACTTCCTCCTCCTCATATCCGCCCGCAACCGAAATCAACATATTTTCCGCATAATAATGCCCGCGCAAAAACTGGTGCAGTTCCTCCCTTTTTAAACTGCGCACAACGGATTTTGTCCCGGATATTAAATATCCGAGGGAATCGTTTTTCCAGACACGCTTTTGCAGCAGTTCATGCACCAGATCTTCCGGGGAATCCCAATACATATCAATTTCATCCATAACAATGCGCTTTTCTTTTGCAAGCTCCTTTGCGTCAAACTGCGGGTTTGTCAAAAGGTCACCAAGCAACATGGCAAGTTCGCCAAACTTTTTTGTAACCGTCATGCCGTAAAGCACCGTGCATTCCTTGCTGGTAAACGCGTTGACATCATCGCCAATACGCGCCGTAAGATCTGCAATATCCTTTGCACTGCGCGTTTTTGTACCCTTAAAAAACATATGTTCTACCAGATGGGAAATCCCATTGTTTTCCTTAGTTTCATCCTGCGACCCAACTTTCACAAAAACGCCGAGTGCCACAGTTTTCCGGTTCGCCATCGGCTCGGAAACCACCTGAAGACCGTTCGGCAAATAATATCGATAAAGCATCCGTTTTTTTCCTTTCATCCTTTTTCCATATATCCAAAAAGCTCCCAGTCTTAAAAAAACCCCGGGAGCTTTTTACTCACACAATTATGATAGAGTATATGGATAACTTTGTCAATTGATTTTTCAATAAACCTATTTTGTTTCCTCAAGCCGTTTTAACTGATCCCTGCGGTGCGAGATACGTCTTTCCTCCACAAAAAACGGTGGGTCTTGTTGTGAGCGTTTTGCCTGCCTCAGGGATTTGCTGTTGTTATCCCACATGCGCAGAGACTCCTCCCTGCGTTTTTCCTTCTCATCCCCGTTAAATATTTCCCCTGCGAACTCCTCCTGATATTTTCCTCCCCTATTCATATGTGTTATATACTCCCCGCGCCCAATTTTCCTCACCCGGTCTTGTAGCCTCTCCCCGTCCATACCATCCTGTGATGTCCCATCCTGGTGTGGTTTCTCCCTTACAATATTATATTCCGCCGCTTCCGCATTCCTTCTAAAATCATCTGGAGGTGCAAACATTCGGTACTCTTCTTCCTGCATAACCATCTCGCTGCAAGATCCCATCCGTTCTGCCTTTTCCCTGACGGGGCGAACCTTCTTTTCTACGGCTTCCTCCATGGTCGCACGCTTCCTTAACAATCTGCGGTTATTTGCCGCCTGTTTCCTGTGCCGCAATATCACAAAAAGAATAAAAAACAACAGGAACGCCGCAACCAGTACTGCAAACACCGTTAATTCAATAACACCCAGATCACGAAAACTCATAAACTCCTCTTTTCTGCGCCTTCTTTTTTTCTGTCCCTGCCCCGTGGCGCACGGGGCAAAAACACTATGTATACTATTTCCAGGTATCGTAAAAATTATTACAATATTCTTCCAAATAATATATCTAATATACGGTTTATTTTGTTAATCCGGTTGACAGTCCGGTCTTTTTTCATTATAATAAGTACGTTTGTTCGATTTTTTAAACCTATCAATTGTGTCAGTTGGCATGCAAACCCCACCTGACAGACTGCGATAGCCGCATAGGGATATAAATTTCCTTAGACTAATTAAGCACCAATATGGAGGATACACCCAGCTATTTGTGCAGAGAACGTCACAAATAAGCCCGATCATTTCCTCAAATGTAAACGTTCTCAGAATGGAGGATTGTATGAGATTAAAAAAACTTGTCCTTAACACCACCCTCGGCCTGATGGCAGCCGCCATGCTTTGCCCAGCCGTACTTTCCGGATGCTCAAAATCCGACGAAAAAGATCCCGTACAAACGAACGGTACAGATTCCACGGACGGCACTAAAACCGATAATAAAAAGGATTCAGAATCAGATTCCAAAGACCAGCAGGAAAAAGAAGAAAGCCTGTCCGATACCGTTCGCTGGTTCAACGCATCATATGCCATATTGACGGAATTAAACGGATGCGACTACAATATTTTTGCAGGGCTTAAACCAAATTTTTCGGTTGCCGCAGCCGAACAGAAAATGCTTGAAGATTCCTGGGGTGTGACAGACCGCGCCAGTGCCGACGAAACCATCGACTGGATTCTTACGGAAGGGCACCGCTACGGTTTTACGGATAATATGTCATATCTGGCAGAATGCGGACTTTCCGAAATTGAAGAAGGAAGCCGCAAAGATTTTATTCTGGAAAATTTTGATATTAGCGATGAGGAAGCAGATTTCTATGTGACTTTTTTTGCCATGTATGAACAATATGGTGCGGAGGCGATTGATGCCTGGGATTACTGCCGTGCCTTAAACCTGATGGGCTTCTTTTATCTTGCAGGTTACTACACGGAAACGGAAGCTCTTGATGGTTCACTCGAAATTGCAAAAACTTTGCAGGGAAAATTTGATAGTTGGGATGCCCTGGTGGAAAGTTACCTGCGCGGATATGAATACTGGGCAGAAGAAAGCAGCGATGAGCGCCGGGAAATCTACGAGGATCTGAAAAAACGGGACGATAACCCTTACAGTGTAGATTATAATACAGAACTTGTAAAATCCTGGTAAATAAAGGAATTTTCACCACACTTAATACTTTATAAAAATGAGGCTGTTTCAAAATGACATATCCAAACAATATATAGTATAACAATATATCTTTACTATATATTGTGAATTATTCAAATTTTGCAACACTCCCTTTTGACCGCCAAAATACAGCGTAATTATTTTATTATATGATTTTACACTCAATTCCACTTTAAGTATACTTAATTCTTATACTTACAAAGTGTCTAGGGAAATTATATCCCTATGCTGCTATCGCTCCTTGTCAAATGGGGTTTATTCCCCCTCCTGACACAAAGAAGTCCGCCGCTTTCATTTTTACAACTTAAAGCGGCGGACTTCTTTAAAAGGTTAAAAATATTTTATTTATTTTCTTAATTCCCAGAATAAATACAGCGGTATTTTCTTTAACCAAGCTATATTCACTGATATTTCTGCCTGCTCATCGGTTGGACAGGGTTCAAAAAGACCCGTTATTGTAAGTCCGCACTTCGAAAAAGTTTCCACATACTCCTGCATTGTCCGATGCCTCCAGACCACAGGCGTTTTTCCCCGCCAGAGCGGTGCCTCCCAGGTTTTGGGCTCAAAGTAATTCATTACCACAACCTGTCTGTCGAGCCCGCTGCCCTGCCGCCCGATACCGTACTCGTGGTTCCCGTCAAAACACGGGTGCAGCACACTTGCAAACAATAATCCACCAGTTTTTAAAACGCGGGCAGCCTCCGCCACACTGCCTTCAAAATCCTCACAGTCCATCAACATCATGGAACACAGGACGATATCAAAGGAATTATCTTCGATTTCAAACAGATTATTGCTGTTTCTTATATAATGGCGTATTTCAAGTTTTTCTTTTTCTGCCTGCTCTTTCGCATATTGGATAGCTGGTTCTGAACAGTCTACTGCTACTACCTGGGCACCCTTTTTCGCCAAAGCGCGGGAATAACCACCCTCCCCGCAGCCAAGGTCAAGGATTTTCTTTCCTGCCACATCACCTAGTTTTGCAAGCGTGTATGGCATAATAAAATGAACCCTGCTCTCGCCGGTCTGCGCCAGTTCAAACCATTCCTTGCCAAGCGTATTCCATGCACGCGTCGAACTGTCATGATTTATTTCACGCATAATAATTCTCCATTCTGAGAACTTTTACATTTGAGGAAACAGTCAGCCCTTCAATCCCTTTGCCTGCCTCTCCATATCCTCAATCACAATATCATAGATTTCACCGAGCGATGCACAATACTCTAACACTTTCCATGGCTCATTCGTATGAAAATGAATTTTAATCATCTCCTCATCGCCCACCGCCAAAAGACAGTCGCCCTTAAAATTTTCCGTGAAATAATCGCTGATTACATCCTCATCAAGCTCTTCCCCCTCAATTAAAAGCTGCGTATCATACCTGAATTCCAACATGATTTTTCCCTCCTTCTCCATTCTAATTTAATTACAATACAGGATTACCCGGAACCGTTATAACAGTTCTTCATCCATTCTTCAAAATTTTACTATTTCATAAGGCACGATAAATTCGACTGATCTAAGATATAAAAAGTCATTGGATAGAATCGAAAAGACATACACAAATAGCATAAGCAGAAAGCCAATCGCAACCGAAACCACCGAAGTTGTCCATCTTATTTTCTGTCTGTTTCTGGACGGGAAAACCGAAACCAAATCGCCGTATATCTGAAAAACGCACAAATCCCAACGCCCACATTCTACATAAAAGAGCACGGGCAAAAAATGGTAACAACAGCCCCACAAAAAGCAGGATATGGAGCGAAAACAGGCAGGGCGGCGGGATTATCCACACCTGCCCTGCCGCCCTGTTTTGCGTCAATAACTCAAAAAAGCACTTGACAAAACGCTTCATGTCTGGCAGTTTCCTTATTTAAACCTTTCAGTTACTTATCATCTGATACTCTTTATAAATAGCAGACCAAAGCCAGATTTTTCTTTATCTTATTTTTCCGGGCAATCCTTAATCGAGAAGCTTACACGTCCCATCTTGTCTTTCCCGAGACAAACAACCTTCACCATATCTCCGAGTGTCAGCACATCTTCCACGCGGTTAATCCGCTCTTTGGCAATTTTTGAAATGTGAACCATTCCCTCCTTGCCCGGTGCAAATTCAAGGAACGCACCAAATTCCTTGATGCTGACCACCTTACCGATAAAGATCTGCCCTTCCTCAAATTCGGAAACAATAATCTCAATCAATTTGACAGCCTTCTGCATTGCCTCGGCATCCGTGCCGCAGATAGATACTGCGCCGTCATCGGTAATATCAATCTTTACTCCGGTCTGCTCTATAATCGCATTGATTGTCTTTCCCCTCTGTCCGACCACATCGCCAATCTTTTGTGGGTCAATCTGGATCTGGATGATCTTAGGGGCAAATTTTCCAACATCTTTTCTCGGCTCCGCAATGCACGGGGTGAGCACATTATTAATAATATACTCGCGCGCTGCTTTCGTCTTTTTGAATGCTTCCTCAACAATCGGTCTGGTCAGACCGTGAATTTTGATATCCATCTGGATTGCTGTGATCCCGTCATGTGTTCCTGCCACTTTAAAATCCATATCGCCAAAGAAATCCTCAAGCCCCTGGATATCGGTCAGCACAATATAATCATCGTCGGTATCACCAGTTACAAGACCGCAGGAAATGCCTGCTACCTGCTTCTTGATCGGCACACCCGCCGCCATAAGCGACAACGTTGACGCGCAGACGGAAGCCTGCGAGGTGGAACCATTCGATTCAAAGGTTTCTGAAACGGTACGGATTGCATACGGGAATTCCTCCGTACTTGGAAGCACTGGCATCAGGGCTTTCTCCGCAAGTGCACCGTGACCAATCTCACGGCGACCCGGTCCCCTTGAAACTTTTGTTTCACCAACCGAGTAGGACGGGAAATTATAGTGGTGCATATAACGCTTGCTCACTTCATTCTCATCAAGACCGTCAATGCGCTGTGCCTCCGCAAGAGGTGCGAGTGTGCAGACATTGCAGATCTGTGTCTGACCGCGCGTAAACATACCGGAGCCGTGCACTCGCGGAATAATATCAATCTCCGCTGCAAGTGGGCGGATCTGGTCAATTTCACGTCCGTCCGGGCGCTTATGGTCTTTTAAGATCATCTTGCGCACGGTCTTTTTCTGATACTGGTAAACTGCCTCGCCAAGGATGGCAAGCCACTCCTCATTGTCAGCGAACGCCTCTTTAAGTTTCTCAGTTACCTGGCGGATATTCTCCTCGCGCGTCTGCTTGTCGTCGGAGAATACTGCTACCTCCATCTCCTCCGGTGTGACAATCTTCTTCATTTCCTCAAAGAGTTCTGCCGGCACCGCACAGCTCTGATAGGAATGCTTAGGCTTTCCGCACTCTGCCGCCATCTTCTCAATAAAGGCAATAATCGTCTGGTTAATATCATGTGCCATATAGATTGCCTCGAGCATCTTGTCCTCTGGCACCTCATTCGCACCAGCCTCGATCATAATTACTTTCTGCTTGGTCGAAGCTACTGTAAGTTGCAGGTCACCGTTTTTCCACTGCTCCTGGCTCGGGTTTACAATAAATGCCCCTTCAATCAGCCCGATCTGTGTTGTTGCACACGGACCGTCAAACGGAATATCCGAAAGTGTTGCAGCGATCGCGGAACCAAGCATTGCAGTCAGTTCCGGACGGCATTCCGGATCTACGGACATTACCATATTGTTAAGTGTGACATCATTGCGATAGTCCTTAGGGAACAGCGGACGCATCGGACGGTCAATCACGCGCGATGTCAAAACTGCATTCTCACTCGCCTTGCCTTCCCTCTTATTAAAACCACCTGGAATCTTTCCTACCGCGTACAGTTTTTCTTCATATTCAACGCTTAGCGGGAAGAAATCAATCCCCTCCCTCGGCTCTTTTGATGCGGTTGCTGTAGAGAGCACGGTCGTATCTCCATAATGCATGAACGCCGCCGCATTCGCCTGCGCACCCACCCTGCCGATATCAACAGTCAGGGTTCTTCCGGCAAGCTCCATGGAATAACTTTTATACATAGCAAGTCTCCTTTAATTTATTCGGTGGAGCGTCCGAAACCACTGAAAAAACAGCCAGATATAGCCTGTCCACCGGGCAGCCTTTTCAGAAGTCTCGGCAAAAACTCCACTGTCTGTATAGTATAACACCAATCGGCAGAAAAATCCAGTATTATTTTGGGTGTGGGCACGACAAACGCATGAATCCTTCCATCCTTTTCAACCGATCTGGCACCTGTTTTAAAAAGATAATACTTCTTCCAAATATTTTATCGGACGAAGGCTGATTACGAATCGTTTTTTCTTCATGGACAACCCT
>CAJTOR010000020.1 GCA_910577675.1 uncultured Lachnospiraceae bacterium | reverse complement strand
TCCTGAGCCAGGATCAAACTCTCATATTAAGTGTTCTTTCTGTCCCGGATAAACTTGGCTACCTTTTTTGGTTTCCCGTTTATTCCGTCCTGCTTTTACACAGGTTACTGTTTTTTAAAGGGTGTGAATCGCTTCACACGTTCTTTGAAACTTTTTAGAATTTCAAGGTTATTCCATTATTTAGTTATCAAGGTTCCCCTCCCCGTTTTTTCCCCGGGGATTTTTGCTGTTTTGCGAAGCAGCTTTTATATATTACCACACCGCTTTCGCTTTGTCAACAACTTTTTTCATTTTTTTCAATTTCTTTTTTCTTCTGTTTATTTTTATCTTTTTTGATTCCCTCTTTTGTGAAAGCTTTGCCAGTATACCACGCCCTGTTTTGTTTGTCAACTACTTTTTTCAATTTTTTTATTTTTCAAAAATTACAGCTTCCATTTTTAGCCTCGTAAAATTTATGGAGCGAAGAATACATATCCCCGCCCCGCTTTTTACTGGAATAACTTGTCAAGATCCGCGACCTTGCCCATCAGCGGATTATTATTATAGAGAAAACTCAAAAACGCGCTGTCGTTTACCTGTTTCATCAGGCTGCTCCCCGCCTCCGTCGAGCCAAGTGCTGTCAGGATAACCCCGCCCACCCAGACAAGCAGCAGTGCATACGCCAAACCCGCCGCCATGCCCAGAAGATGATTTACCTGATTTAACACCGGCAGCTTACTAATCAGGTCAAGTGAAAAGCATAGCACCTTTAAAAGAATCAGCATCGCGGCAAAAGTTGCCACAAAAGAAAGCGCGCTGATAATCATACAAGCAATATAATTGCACAGATAGGCGCGGAACGTATCCACCCCCAGCGTTTTATAGAAATCCCGGCTGTTGTTTTGCGCAAGCTGTTCGCGGATACTCTCCGGCAGTGGAAGCGAGTCTAAAAATCTCTTTTGTTCCGCCTCCTTCTTCTCAATGTTTAGCATGGATTCCACTTCATCAAAAGGGAGAACCGCATCCGCTTTCTCCACAAAATATTCCATAACATTTTCATTTCCCTGAAGCCACTGTGTCAAAACAGGGCTCAAAAAAGCCGTCACAAGCAGGGCAACAATCACGGAAAACATGGAAAACACAGTTTTAATTAATCCGCGCTTCATCCCCGCAAGGGCGTTAATGCCAAAAAAGGCCACGATCACAACCAGCAAAACATTCATAAACTCCCTCCTTACTCCTCCCGCTTCAAGCGGATGATATCCGCAGTTTCATCACCGATCAATATGTATCTTGTGCTGTTATCCACCGGGAAGACTTCATTAATATTTTTTTCGGTCACACAGTGAAATTTCTGCTTTCCCGAAAGATTATAAATGGTTATCTGCCCGCTGTCATAGCATACAATATCTTCACCCGATGTATAGATTCCACTGTATCCGTCGGCAAAATCCATATCAAGAATTTTCTTTCCCTTGTCATTTCGGTACATGACAAGCCTGCCCCCCTTGTCCTTTGCCGCACCGAGCACCAGGCCAGTATGGCTCTTACTGTAAAAGACGCTCTTGATTGATTCAGTAAAATCCTCTTTTGCCAATACTTTTGGCACCTCGGTAATACGGTAAAATACAACCCCGCCCTCCCGGCAGACCATCGCGGTATCATCCGACACAAAAGAAAGTTCCGGCACCAGTTCTTCAAAAGAATAGGAACCCACCATATTATCCACATAGTTCTGTCCCACATCCCCGAAATTATAAAAGGTAACCCAGCTCAGGCAGGAACCTGCGTCAAAGGCAACATAGGAAGTAACCAGCTTTCTCCCGTCCTGGGAGATGGCAAGCGCAAGCGGGAAACCACTGCTTTTTGTCACCGTCATTATATCAACTAATGTTTCCTGGCTTGCAGGCTCATACAAATAAATATGATCCCTTTCATCCCCCGTTGTCATCACGGCAGTTACACCCTGGGAAGCAATGCTCACCACCGAGATTTTTTCTGCAAGTTCAAACCGGCTTGATGTCCCCTGCCCATTTACAATATAGAATTGTTTCCCGCCCCGGTCTGCCACGACCGCATAAGTATCACATACCGCCACGACCGGATTTTTCATTGTGTAGGCAATGTTCCAGCGCTGTCCGCCCTGCGCATTATAGGCGGCAGCCCCGTCCCGACCGTAACTGATATATCCACCGTCATATGCCTTATAACGGATGGTTCTGTCTTCCCCCAGCTCCACCTGCTGCACAATTTCATAGTCGGCATAAGTCTTATTCTTTCCCCTGCCAAAGAGAAAAATACAAAGAACCACAAGTGCTGCCACCGCCAGAATCAGCAATAGCCGAACCCTGCTTTTCTCCTTTTTATTGCCATCCCCCGCCGGGCGCAGCCTACGGTCAAAAAGTTTCATAAAACGAACCCCATTCCAAAGCACTTTGCATTGTCAAAAGCATTCCCCCTCTTTTTTGCCATCCAAGCTCAAAAGTCATGCTATTTTCCATTATAGCATGACTTTCGAAAAAAAGACACTGTTTTTTCAAACCGAGTACACTTATTATCACAACATCTCAGGGCAATACCAGTTCTTGATCTATATAGATCAAATTCTCGTCATTGATCTGATTAAGATTTTTAATGTATTCCAGTTGTTCCAGGTTCCCGTAAAACTTCCTGCAAATGCCAACCAATGTGTCGCCTGCTTCCACTGTATAAATCCGCATATTTGAAGTATCCACCGCAGGTCCAGAACCCCCGATCCCACCTGTCTGCACGGCATCGCCTGGCTCTGGGGCATCCCCATCTGTTTCATCCCCCGCATCTGCCTCCTCCTTGGAATCATCTTTCGGCAAGCTGGCATTATCCGGATTTTCTGCATCGTCCTTTATCGTATTTTGATTCCCGTCCTTCCCATCTTCCTCATCTAAATTCGAGTCATCCTCCTCTGTTTTCCCGCCAACCCCATCATTATCATCCGGCTGGCTCCCTTCATTTTTTCCATCTCCCTTATCATCTCTATCCTCCTCCCCAGTTTTGGTAGGCATGACATCCACTATGGTCGGTGCCGCCTCCATATCGGATGGCGGATCGTTTGACTTTGTTCCTTCTGACCCGTCTACATCCTTCCCATCTCCATTTTCATCCTGGTTTTTTCCTGTAAAATCCCAATTCATCGCCCCCTGGTTATCCTGCACATCATCACCATCCTGCACTTTCCCTGAAACTTCCTGCGAATCATTTTCTTCCTCCCCCTCCACATTCCCGAGCAATTTGTTAAGTGTCTGCTCAAATCCTTTCAGCCTTTCCTGGTTATAGAGCATCGATGCGGCGGCTATTAAAGCAACTGCTGTCATGGAAACACCGACCATATATAAAAAGCGGTTCCCACCTCCCTGCGGTGCTGCCGCCGCAGTACTTTCTTTTGTTTCTTCACTTTCCTCCTCCTTTTTCTCACTGTTCCACTTGGCGCGCATCTTCTGGACTGCCCGGTCATTTACTGCCTCCTCACTGCTCCTGCCCTGTTTCTGGTCAATCATATAATTCTGCATTTCTGTGTTTTTTTCATAATATATATAATAACCGTCCTGGCGCGCCATCCCGCCCTCTTCATACCGGTAAAATTCTTCCTCTCTGTCTAAAAAATCATAGAGCATCAGGATGCGGTCAACACCTGCAAAATGATCGAGGTGCACCTGCCAGATTTCCTCCTTCTCCTCCGGTGTAAAACTTGTCCCGCCACAAAACCATCCGACAATCTCCCCATCAGGGAAATATTGTTTTATATTTTCATAAACCTGTGTCCAGACCTGGGCACCCATCTCAATCTTGCCGCCCGTACATGCCTGCTTCGCTATTACTGTCCCGTATGCATAAACCTCCCTTGTGTGCCCGGAGCTTGCGAATTCCCCGACCAGTACTGCGAGGGTGCGCTCCGTATGATCCTGTTCTGCCAGCCAGCGGGTAAAGGTATGTACATAATCCTCCACATAAATCCGAAAGTCCCCACGGAATGTCCCGATTTGCCGTACATTCTTGGGCGGCTTCCTCCCACTGACCGGATACTCCCCATCCCTGCCCGCTACATTGCTATAAATATTCTCTATCATCTAGCCCTTTCCCGCCTTTCTTTTTCCGCCATCGTATCACGGAACCCGCATTTATTTTGTCAAAAGAACAACGGGTCAGGGCAAAATTCACCGCATAAAACGGCTGCCAACTCTGTTTTCACACATTTTTCCGTTATATATCGGATAATCCTCCCCTGTTTGCCTTTTTTTGTGCCGCAGACATAAAATATCCTGCTTTTATATGTCTATCTTTAACAGCATTGGTAATACTTAGAATACAATAAATCAGAGAAAGGCAGCAAGGTAGTGTATGCAGAAAGAAAAGAAAATCCTTTATTTTAATACGAGCGACCGCTATGCCTCCATAGAATTCGGCGACAGCCTGTACCAGTTACTTTGTAAGGAAGTGGTCAGCCGACCGCTGGTCTTTTTATGTATTGGTTCCGACCGGGCGACCGGGGATTGTTTAGGACCGCTGCTCGGCCACCGGCTCGATGCAGTCCTAAGAAACTCCCCCTATTTTGTATACGGCACTTTAAAGGAACCAGTCCACGCAAAAAATCTTAAAGAAACAATTGACAAAATTTACCATATTCATGAAAATCCACTGATTGTTGCAATTGACGCTTCCCTAGGCCGCTCCTCCCACGTCGGATATTACACACTTGGGGAGGGACCGCTTCGACCGGGCGCGGGGGTGGACAAGCAACTTCCCATTGTGGGCGATTACTATATTACAGGTATTGTCAATATCTCTGGCTTGCTCGACCAAATGCTTTTGCAGACTACAAGACTGCATACGGTAATGTCGCTATCTGACCAGATTTATGAAGGAATACGGCATTTTATTTACAAACTCGACCGCAAAAAAGTACTTGTCGGAACTTATTTCCCACAATAGCTAAATTTCCATCATTTTTTCAGAATATTTTGCAATAAATCTTTTTTTGCTTCACAAACAGCCCATTTTCTGTTAAAATAACAACAGAAGGGCTGTTTTGCAGCAATATTGCTTTCTAAGAATCGAGGTATGGCATGACACATAAAGAGAAAACTGAGCAGTTTTTGCACCAGCATTACCACTGCTCCCAAGCATTATTTGGAGCGTTCGCAAAAGATTTCGGGCTGGATTTAAAAACAGCCTTCCGAATCAGCACCTGTTTTGGCGGCGGTATGCGCCAGGGCGGAACCTGCGGCTGCATAACGGCATCCTTGTTGGTACTCGGCATGGCATTCGGTTTTTATGATTCCCAGGACAAGGAACAGGAAGTATATGGGAACCAGAAGACGGAGGAATTTATAAAGCGCTTTGCGCAGGGGATGGACGGAGTAGTTTGCTGCCGGGATATCCTTGGCAGGGATATTTCAAAACCGGAGGAAATGGCATTGGTGCGCAAGGAAGGGCTGATTTTAAAAAAATGCCCTCGGGCACTCAATCTAAGCATTGATATCCTGGAAGATATGCTCGCTGATTATCTGAAAAATATCAAGGAAACCAGTATTGAGCTGAAAGATATCCCGGAAAATGAGATGCACCGGGTGTTAAGGGGCATCAGCAAGCGCAATTATTTTCAGAGAAATGTCAGTGAACTTTTATATACTTCCGCAGAAAGGATCGCTTTCATCCAGTTCGATATCCAGAAATTTAAGATTGTAAATGACTTATATGGGGAAAAGTTCGGGGATGAGGTTCTTGATTTTATTGAGAGGCAACTTGAGAAATGCTGCAATGAAAGACAGTTTTTTATCAATCTGCGCAGCGATGTGTTCATGGTTGTAACCGAATATAAAAACGAGCGGGAATTGCAGGCATTTATCAGGGAACTTGATTCACAAACCCGCCTTTTTAAAAGTGTTAAGCTTCAGATGTCCTTCGGTGTTTACACGGTGGAAGACCGGGAAATGGAATTGCGCCAGATGGAAGACCGGGCGGCAATGGCGCGCAAAGCGGCAAAGAAAAATATATTGCGCAATATCCTGTTTTACAGGGAACAGTTTAAAGAGTCACTCTACAATCGCAAATTTATTGAGGAAAACATGCAGGCGGCAATCTCGGAGCGCCAATTCTGTATATATCTGCAACCAAAGTACAGCATCACCAAAAACGAGATTATCGGTGCGGAGGCTCTTGTGCGGTGGCTGCACCCTGAGCGCGGGATGATTTTTCCGGATCAGTTTATTCCGGTTATAGAAGAAAACGGCTTTATCAAAAGACTTGATTATTACATATGGGAAGAAGCCTGCCGGTTTATCAAACGGTGCGAAGCCGCCGGAATAAATAATTGCCCGGTATCCGTCAATGTTTCAAGAATCCATCTGCGTGATAATGAGTGCATAGGAATTCTCTCCGATATGATTAAGGATTATTCCATCCCCAAAAAACTGCTCGAGCTTGAAATTACAGAAACCGCAGACGATCAGCAAATCAGCATGAAAGCGCTCCAGCTAAAAGAGGAAGGGTTCACACTGCTGATGGATGATTTCGGGAGCGGATATTCTTCCCTAAACATCCTTTTGGAAACCCCGTTCGACGTGATTAAACTGGATCGCAAATTCATGATAAATATGATGCTCTCGGGCAAAGGCCGTCTGATTTTAGAACAGGTTATTACCATGGCGGACAAACTCCAACTCGGAGTCCTAGCAGAAGGTGTCGAAACGAAAGAACAGGTTGAACTGCTGCAAAATATCGGCTGTGACCAGGTTCAGGGCTACTATTATGCGAAACCCATGCCGGAGGATGAATTCTACAATTTGCTTTTAAATAAGGGGGAGGAACAGGCAGGGAACTGACTGCCAGATTTGGATAGCTTTTAAGAACTGATAAATTTATAAATTAGGGGGAAGCGGCCGTCTAACAAGGAAGTAAGATTTCCAAATTAAACGACCGTTTCTTTTATACTGCACTGCAAAGACATATTGCTTCCTGTCAGTTTTCATTCCCCGCGCAAGCAAAATTTACTCTTCCTGTGCACCCTGCGAATTATCCTCCTGCACCTGCACGGATGTACTGTCGCCATCATTGCCTCCATTTAAGGATTCCCCGTTCTCCCCGGTTTTTGCAGCACTCTGACCGCTGCGGTAGAGGCTGAGTGCATCCTTCACTGTCGCCGCCATACCCGCCTCCATAATGCGGATCAGCTCGTCCACCATCCCGATATCAAGATTTTCTTTCCCGAGGTAACTGTTGTACTCACTGGTCAGTTTCATCGAAAGGTTTTTAACACTTTCCTCCGCGCGCCTCTGCTGCTCATATGTCTGCTGGTGCAAATCCTGCAACGGATCAAGTTCCTTTGCGAACTCCGCTGCCAGATCTGCCGCTATCACTGCTTTTGTTTCGGTATCAAATTTTTTAAGCGCTGTTTTTTTATCTGCGGAAATACGCTCAATCTCGTCCTCGAGTTCTTTCAGTTCACTGTTATATTTTTCCAAATCATACTGGCTTTCATCCTTGTCCTTGCGGATCGCGCGCTCCATACTGTGAATCTTTTTCCTGTTGCCCTTTAACTCGCGCCGCAGGGATTTCACCTTCTCAAACGTTTTTGGATGGCGCTCCTTCGTCACTTTTCCGACCGCCACATAAATCCCGCCAAACACAAGCACAGTCACAATATAAAGCACAATAAGGAAAATCGTTTCCGGCCGGAAGGCCAGATAATAAATCCCACACGGAAGCAAAAATAATACTGCAACAAGTGTAAGCAGAATTATAAGGATATCTTTCACACTCTGCGGAATATAAAGGGCATGTACAAAAGTATTGTTCAAAAACCTGGGAATCCTGCTTTCCTTATATAACTGTTTAATCTGTTCCTCTAACTGCCGCCCCTCCTCGCGCACCTCACTGGTTTCCGCCACAATACGGTCGGAAACCAGCGTACTCTTTTCTTTTTCCTTTTTTGCGCGCACCTTTTTTAAGCGGCTCTTTGTCTTTTCAAGTTGTTCATCATAAGTAGCACAAAGCTCTGCACTCCTCTGTTTTGCCACAAGGGCTGTTTTGTCGGATAACTGTTTTTTTAACATCTGGATCTGTTTTTCCATCTGTTCCTCTTTTGCTGACAGCTCCGAATTCAACGCCCTGTCATTCTCCAGGCTTACAAGTAACTCCTTTAGTTCCCTCAGCTCATTAAGCCCTGCGGAAAGTATATTGCCCTCACTCACGATGTACCTCCTTTTTACCACAGACCACGGGCAGCCGCCTAGAGTTCCACCCTGCCGTCGAGCGCCCTAAGCAGGGTCACCTCATCAATATACTCCAGATCCCCGCCCACCGGGACACCGCTTGCAATCCGCGTCACCTTTATACCGGTCGGTTTTACAAGCTTGCTGATATACATTGCAGTTGCTTCCCCCTCAAGACTTGAGTTCGTCGCGATAATAACTTCCTCCACCTCGCCCTGTAAGCGCATCAACAGCTCTTTTAAGCGGATATCGGCAGGTCCTATGCCAAGCATCGGGGAGATCGCCCCATGCAGCACATGGTAAACGCCCTCATATTTTCCCGTCTTTTCATAGGCTGCCAGATCCCTTGCATTTTCCACCACCATGATTGTTTTCTGGCTGCGCTTTGCGCTCGCACAGATCGGACAGACCTCCCCGTCCGTCAAAGTGCAGCATACCTTACAATAATGTATATTATTCCGCGCCGATATCATCGCCTGGGAAAGTCTTTCCACCTGCTCCCTCGGCATATTGATAATATGGAACGCCAGACGCTGTGCTGTCTTAGCACCAATTCCCGGCAACCTTGCCAGTTCTGAAATCAGACTACTGATTTGACTACTGTAATAATCCACGTTTCCCCCGCCTTAGAACAACCCTCCAAAATTTCCCAGACCGCCGGCAATCGAATTCATCATCTGGGTCGAGTCCTCCTCCATCTTGCGCCACGCCTCATTGGTTGCTGCCACAATAAGATCCTGCAGCATCTCAATATCGTCCGGATCAACCACTTCCGGGGCAAGCTTCACTTCCACAACCTCTTTTTTGCCGGATACTTTGACTGTGACCGCGCCTCCCCCGGCACTTGCCTCCCAGACCTTCTCCTCCATCTCCTTTGTCTTTTCTTCCATCTGCTTTTGCATCCTCTGCGCCTGCTTCATCAGGTTATTCATGTTGCCCGGCATAGCGCCCCCAGGAAATCCTCCACGTTTTGCCATTTTACTTATCTCCTTCCTTTTACTCATCCAGATACTCAACTGGAATATTTTTAATAATCTTTTTAAGGTCGGGATATCCCCTGCCATCCTCCTTTTGTGACTGGTCATCGACCACCCGCACCTCGACTGTTTCACCGGTCACTGCCTGCACCGCCCCCTTAATCTCTTCGAGCCGTTCCTCAACCACTTTTCTGTCAAGTTCATGTGTAAAACTAAGTGATAACACATTATCCCCGCCCGCGGAGGGCTTTGCCGAAATAAGCGCCGTGCGCAAAAGCGGAGAAAGTTTTTTCTTTATCTCCCCCCAGCCCTCAGCCACTTTTTGCATATTACCTGCCATTGCCCCCGGTTCCCCGACCGCGGATTTGTCTGGCTCCGGTTCCTTTTCTTTCTTTGGCTCTTCGGCTTTCCTTTCCACGAAATCGCCGCTCTCGAGCCGTTTTTCAAGCAGCCTTATCCGGTCGATCAGGGAATTGTAATCCGTTTCCATTGCCGGACGGCACAGCTTGATTAATGCCACTTCAAACAGGATACGCTTCTGCGCTGCATATTTCATCTGGTTTGATAATTCAGAAAAAATCCGGATGTAGCGCAACAGTGTTTCCCCCTCCGCCACAGCCGACTCGTGCTTTAACAGCGCCATCTGATCCGCGGAAACTTCAATTATGCCCTCCATCTCCCCGGAAACCTTAATAAGTAGCAGGTTCCTCAAATACCAGGTAAAATCCACTGCAAACTGCATAAGTTCCCTGCCAGCCACCATCACCTCGTCAAGCAGGGAAATACATCCGTTAACATCCGCTTTGCTGATATAGCGCAGAAGCTTTGCAAAAACCTCAACATCCACGCTCCCAAGGACTTCTAGAACCTCCTCATACCCGAGTGTCCCCTCCGGATAAAATGCAATGCACTGGTCTAACAGGCTCAAAGCATCCCTCATCGCCCCGTCCGCCATCCTAGCAATATAGCGCAGCGCCTTCTCCTGCGCCAAAAGTCCTTCCCGCTCCATCAGCTCCGTAAGCCGCGCGGCAATACAGTCTACGGTAATCCTCTTAAAATCGTAGCGCTGGCAGCGCGAAAGTATTGTTATAGGTATCTTCTGTACCTCCGTAGTTGCCAATATAAATATAACATACCCCGGCGGCTCCTCCAGTGTCTTTAACAACGCGTTAAATGCACCGGGGGATAACATATGAACCTCATCAACAATGTATACCTTATACTTTCCTTCGGTTGGAGAATACTTCACCTCATCAACAATCTCACGGATATTTTCCACTCCATTGTTGGATGCCGCGTCAATCTCGATCACATTCATCGAATTCCCCGCATTCACCGCGCGGCAGATGGCACATTGATTGCATGGATTCCCTTCCCTGGGCGACTCGCAGTTTACCGCTTTCGCAAGTATTTTTGCCACACTTGTCTTACCGGTGCCCCGCGTCCCGCAAAATAGGTAGGCGTGCCCCATCCGCCCTGACTTCACCTGGTTGCGCAGCGTCGTGACAATAGCGTCCTGCCCTTTGACATCATCAAAATTATCCGGACGGAATTTTCTATACAAAGCCATATATGACATAGCGCTGCGCTCCTTTTCTGCTTATCCTGATTAAATCAATCCTGCTCCTGCGCTTTGAAAAAGTGCTGGTAATCCTTGCTGCCCTCCCAGTCACCGCCCCATTCAAAGCCCCGGCTGACAAACGCCTCGTAACATGGATCTCCATGCTGTATATAATACTCACACTCCGCATCCCGATCCACATACGGCAATGCATTTTCCGGGAGCACTTTTTCCACTCCCTCCCTTTCCGGAATATAAGGATTATACAACGGATTGATGTCAACTGCAAGCCCATATGCGTGCCACGACAGCGAAGTAGTTCCCTCCACATACCGGAAATTAAATGCGGATGTATTATTATCCGCCATGGAAGCTTTGTCATCCCCGCCGTATGTATCTATTAATACCATTTTCCCGATCGGGTACTGCAACTCAAAAAGTTCCAGGAATATATCCCTTATCTCCTGCGCAATGGTAGAATTTACAACCATCTCCCCAATGCAGACCTCCCCGTTTAAATTATAGTGCAGTACCCTGACATAACTAAGCTCCCCCCGGTCTATTGTCGCGCCTTCAGCGTAGGAATTTCCCTTCATCCGCAAAAAAACGGAATCTGTAATCTCCCCGAAGTTAAAACACTCTTCCACCTGTTTTACTGTAAAAGGTGCAATATCAACCTTCGTCCCCGCCGGTAAAAGTGCCAGTTCATCCGCCGGCACCACTTCAATCTTATCCGCGTCAAATTCCCCTTCGTCCACGTCTTCCACATTTTCCACGTCAGAGTCTTCCTGTATTGTGCTTACATATAGCTCCCCTTCAGCGCCATCCTTTGCACTGTCGTTCCCAGCCCCATTTTTAACAGGAACTTTAAAATCCGGAGCCACTTCCTGATTTCCTTGATTTTCCTGCCCTACCTGATCTTCCTGTTCTTCACACTCCTGATTATTATCTTCTCCGTAAGCATCCCCACCTTCCGCTCCCCCTTCTGTGTCCTTTCCATTTGCCCCCGCAATATCTTCCTGGATAATACTAAGTCCGCCCGTCGGCACCCTGTCTGCTTCTTTATCAGCCAGATCGCCCACTGCCTTTGTATCTCCCGCCGTCGTCCCAGTCTGCACCCTATTCACAACGTAGTTGGGCGGGCTGTCTTCCTCCCTGCTGCCACAACCTGCGGCAAAAAACAAAACTCCAAGCAGCACTGTGCCAGAAAACTTGCCCTTTATAAGTTTTTTCATACCGCATCCCTCCTTCCGCCAGAAAATCAGTTACACAAAGCTTTCGCTCTCCTGTGACATCTTATAAAATCCCAACCGGGTCAGTCCTCCTCAATCACATGGATTTCGAGGAAATCAAACTCAATCTTATCAATAAAATTATCCTGTGTGAATCTCGTCCGATCATGCTTTTTAAAATCCGCAACCGTAGCATCAAGCCAGATCGGTTTCGAGAGGTCAAACTCGTTACAAATCTCATCCAGGGCTGCAAAAATTTTGTGTGTGCGCGTCATCTGCACATTATCATTGCACACTACCATGTCCCGCAGCATCCGGTTTCCCTTCCATATTTTTGCCCATATCCGAAACAAAACGGCAACTCCTTTTTCTGTATTCTATCTCTGTTATGGGAAAGCGCCCGCATTAACTGCGCAAATAAAGACTTTCCCCGTTATTCCATCCATTTCACCTTACTCTATCATAACTGCACTCTAAGAAAGAATATTGAAAGTAAAAAAATTGTCAAAGGTACGCAAAGTCCTGAAATCTCCCTTGCAGGTCAGCTCCCCGGACATAAACGCTCCCTGGAATGTCGTCCTGCCATTTACTATCCGGTTCATAACCTCCCTTGTTGTCTTTGCTGCCATATCCACCTCATTCTCCTTTTTCTCCCCGTAATAGCAGCGCAGGCTCTCCCCCATAATCTCGATAATCAGGGTTTTCTCCACATCCGTAAAATATACGGAATAAATCGCATGGAAATCTTTTCCCTGCGGCTTAAAATTCTCCCGGAAATTTTTCTCAAACTCGTAGCGTTCCTCGCCGCCCTCACTCCCTAACATCCCCTTAAAAAGCACCGCAAGTTCCTCGATATCCTTTTTCTGCTTCTGAACCCTGGCATCGTCCGACACATACTTAGAGAGCTGCTCACTCTCCTGTGGCGTTAAATCGAGCGGCTGGCTGACATGGATACTCTCCTTTACCACATAGTTACTGCTCGGCAGAATTCTTCCCTTCTGGTTGATAATCCGGTAAAATGCCTCCGATTTTTTCTCTATAATCGAGCGGTAGGGCATACTCGTCTCAAACTCCGCCTGGTTCTCCACAAAAACTCGAATCCCCTCCGCCGAAAGACCTCCCATCAACTCCCATGCCTTCACCAGCATGTTCTCCGCATCCCGCTCCCCATATGTTGTGGCGACCACGACCGGCATCATATATGTGCTGCGTATTTTCTCCTTATTTGCGTAGAGCCAGCACGAATCAAGAAACTCATGCATATAGCCGCCTATCCCAAGCCACTCGAGATTCACAGCCAAAATAATGCCATCCGCTTCCTTGAGCGTATTTGGCAGCACTGTGATACTGCTTTTTTGCTCATACAGATTAAATCTTTCCACCTGGACGCGCAATTCCTCCAAAACGGAAGTGATCCGATTCATCACATAGATCGTCGGGTCTTCAATAAGCCCTCTTCCACCATAATATAAATTAACCTTCAATCCAACCTCTTTTCTGCCGTAGGTCCGTTCCCGGCTCTTTTTTTGCGGTAAAGCAGCAATGCCAGGCACACCCCTGCCACCAGCCCGCCGACATGGGCGACATTATCCACCCCCTGGCTGCTGAACCCCCCATACAGGCTCAACGCAATAAACAGAAGCATCTGCCGTACCGTCAGATTTTCCACATGCCCGCGGTTTACCAAAACTATATACGCAAGCGCGCCGCTCACACCAAAAATCGCTCCGGACGCTCCCACGCAGATCACAAACCTCCCTATACTTTCATTATAACTCATCGAGGCTAACCCTGCAAGAATTCCCGAAACAAAATAAAGAATCAAATATTTTACATGCCCCATCTGCCTTTCCAAATTATCCCCCAAAAACCACAAAATAAGCATGTTATTAAATAAATGTTGTATCCCTCCATGCAGGAACATATAGGTAAAAAGCCGGTAATACTCACCAGCCCCCACCACCATCTGGTAATTCAGTGCACCGTGCGCCAGCAGGAATCCTGTATCCAATGTTGATCCAAAAATCTCACACAGAAGAAAGATAAGGATATTTGCGGCAACTAACAGGGTATTGCAGGGTGATACCGCAAAGTATTTTCCTTTTTCCCCCCGCATATTCTCTTGCGGCATACAGAGGATATCCTCCAATCCGGCACGCAGACCATCAAAATCCTCCTGCCCCTCATAGAGTACCAACCGCCCGGCTCTCCCATCGAGGAACCAGACATTCTCATATGTCCCGAACGCTGTCTTTATGCGCGCAGGCTCCCCCGTTTCCACAAGACTTAATACCTCAAGTCCCACATAGCCCGAATCATAAAAATATTGCCTTACGTTTCTTACAATATGCTCCTGGCTCTGTGACGTAATCGTTTTCGCCGCATCTTCCGGATAATAGACAACAGCATAACAGCGCCCCTCAACCGGCCTGGCATAAACGCGTATCGCTGGCGTGTTAAGTGCCAGGCGCTGATAGCTTCTTTTCTGCAAAAGCAGGTCTAACTCCTTTTCTAACATTGTATCCTCCAACATCCCATATTAGAAGCGATCCGCACAGGGTCAAAACCTTTGCAGCAGCATAGGTCTCCACTTATCACTCCCGGTCCTCCGCCCAGGCAAGTGCGCAGCGCACGGCGCGGTGCCAGCCTTTTAATTTCTCATCGCGGCAGACCTGTGTTATTTGGCTCGCAAACTTTCGCTCAAGCGACCAGTTCGCCTTGATCTGCTCCGTATTATCCCAATACCCGGTAGAAAGCCCTGCAAGATATGCTGCACCGAGCGCCGTCGTTTCAATACATCTTGGTCTGGATACAGTTGCCCTAAGCAGATCAGCCTGAAACTGCATCAGGAAATTATTTGCGCTGGCTCCACCATCCACTTTAAGGCTCTCCAAATGGATTCCTGAATCCTGCCTCATGGCATCAAGCACATCATAAACCTGATATGCAATCGACTCCAGAGTTGCACGAACCATATGTTTATGATTAAATCCCCTTGTTATCCCCACAATTGTACCGCGCGCATAAGGGTTCCAATATGGCGCTCCAATACCGGTGAAAGCAGGGACAACATAAACATCATTTGTATCGGAAACTTTTAGCGCTTCCTCCTCCGACTGGGCAGCATTTTTAATAAGTGCCTGCTCATCCCTAAGCCACTGAATCGCAGCCCCCGCCACAAAAATGCTTCCTTCCAACGCATAGTCCGGCTTTTCATCCAGACTGGCCGCAACCGTTGTCAGCAGCCTGTTCCTTGAAACGATCCGCTCCTTGCCTGTATTCATCAGCAAAAAACACCCCGTCCCATAGGTGTTTTTCGCTTCCCCCGGCTCAAAACAGCACTGTCCAAAAAGCGCTGCCTGCTGATCTCCCGCAGCCCCCGCAATCGGAATTTCCCCGCCAAAAACCGCCGCATCCGTCATCCCATAAACACAGCTTGACGGCTTTACTTCCGGCAGCATACATTCCGGGACACCAAAATAATCAAGCAATTCCCTGTCCCAGCAAAGTTTTTCGATATCAAAGAGCATTGTCCGGGAGGCGTTGGTATAATCCGTAACATGTATTCTCCCATGTGTGAGATTCCAGATCAGCCAAGTATCCACCGTCCCAAAAAGCAGGTCACCCCTCTTTGCAGATTCCATTGCTCCCGGCACATTTGTAAGAATCCATTTTAGTTTTGTCGCAGAAAAATAAGCGTCCGGAATCAGACCTGTTTTTTGCCTGACCCACTCATCAAGCCCCTCTTTTTTTAGCTCGTCAATCATCAGAGCCGTGCGGCGGCACTGCCACACAATCGCATTATATACCGGCTGCCCGGTATGGCGGTTCCAGACAATTGTTGTTTCCCTCTGGTTTGTGATGCCGATTGCGGCAATCTCCTTCGCTGATACCCCCGCCTTCAACATTGCCTCCACTGCCACACTGACCTGCGAGGACCAGATATCCTTGGGATTATGCTCCACATATCCCGCCTTAGGATAAAGCTGTGGAAACTCTTTTTGCGCCACACCCGCAACCTCACCCGTCCCTGTAAACAAAATGCAGCGCGAACTGGTAGTTCCCTGATCCAGCGCCATTACATATTTCTTCTCCATTGCTTCCATCGCCGGCATACCGGTTCTTCTCCTTACCGTTTTTTGATATTATATACCATTTCACGATTTACAGCAAGTAAAGATAAAACAAATATCAGCAAAATCAATCCGGTCACCATCCTTTATCTCGATTTTTGCGTTGGCGGCAAGCCTGTTTCCGTTTAGGCAGGTTCCGTTCAATGATTTTGTATCCATAAGGAAATACTGTGTCCCTTCATGAAATATTTTTGCGTGGCGGCGGCTGATTACCGGCTCCTTCAACACATAATCACAGGT
This sequence comes from uncultured Lachnospiraceae bacterium, assembly GCA_910577675.1. Taxonomy (GTDB): domain Bacteria; phylum Bacillota; class Clostridia; order Lachnospirales; family Lachnospiraceae; genus RGIG4057. The sequence goes on along the minus strand of CAJTOR010000020.1, from coordinate 43,286 downwards.
TTCTTCCTTCCCGATGCAAAAAGGAAAGACCCCCAGACGGATTTCGCCGCACTCCCCATTCTCTGGTTTTAAACTGCAAAATTCTTCCGCAAGAAGTGTAGTTTCTGTGTTCCCTGCAAGCAGCACTGTTTCTGTTATTTCCCCCGATGGGTACTCCCCATCCATTGTCCCACTGCTAACATATCCTGATACCCCATACTCATAATCCGGTGTATATTCCCCCAAACTGCGCTCCTTAACCTTCGTATTCTTTTTGATATAACTGCGAATCCTGCCCCAGAAGCTTTTTACCTTTCCTGATTTCTGATCTGTCCCGGCTGCAACAATTCTATCGCTTTTTCCTGTGCTGATACATACACTTTGATTGGTACTGCAACCTTCCTTTGCAGCCCCATCAGGTCTTATCCCCTGCCCATTGCCCCAGTCATTTCTCTTCTCAAATACCTCCCTTGCTCCCATTATCTTCTTAATCCTGCTTTTCTCCCCTGTTTTTCCTCCACTCTTCTCCCCCGATTTCATCCCCTCCCCAAAGTCAGAAAGAAAATCATCCTCCCTGCGCTCTGCTATCTCCTCCTGCTCCGACTTTAAAATTTCCCCGCAAAGTCGGCGCAGGGCAAATATACCTCCCGACTTCTGCCTGCTCCCCGCATGCAGCAAGTATAAAAATGAAACCGCTCTGTGATTTTCATAATCCACGTATTCCATCAACTCTTCCAGAAGCCCGCAAACCCCAGCTTTCACGCTGTCCGCATAGCCCGGAAGATACAGGAACAGATACTGTCCATCCTCGCCCTCAAAAATCCAGGAAAGTGCAAGCCCAATCTCCTCCGGCTCAAGTAAATACTCCTCAAGCCTTTCTGCCATGTCCCCGATCTGATGCATCAAATTTGTAATTTCATCAGCTCCCGGTGCATTCTGTTTAAATTTTATACTTAAAGGCTGCATACTGCCTGTTTCATACCACAGTTCATGCCTGCCGTCAAAATCCTGCCCCGTCACAGCTAACAGCCCCGGTATCCTGCTGTTTTTTAACATTTCCTCCCGGTAATCACCTTCCTTACAGCCCACCGCAACCAGATAATTCCCACGCATATCACTTTGCTTTTTAACGGAAATCCCCCCAGGAATCCCTTCCGCTTTCTTTTCCATCGACAAGATATTTCCCCCCAGTTTTATTTTTTATATTAAGAAAATTTTTAACCCTACATATAATTAGTTCCTTCTTGCAGGGATTACATTACATCCCTCCCGCCCAGTTTTTCATTTAATTCATGATATTATCATACATATCAAGCAGCACGCTCCCAATCCTTGTGATCTCCTCGCGCACTGGTATAAAACGATCCTGCTCATATTCAATATAAAACAACTCCGAAAGTCCCCACCATTTTGCCGGGAAAAATTTTGCACAGCAAAATTCCACTCTCAGCTTTGTTCCCAATTCTGTTTTATCACACGAAAATCCGCATATCTCATACAAAAAAAGTCTTCTTTTAAGTTTCCTGGCAAATGATCTTTCCCACTTTCTTCTCTCCTCAAAGGACGGGGCAGCAAGCGCATAGCGCAGGCTTCCCATACTGCCCTTTTCCTCCGCAATTGTGCCGTCATCCGGCAGTGCTCCGTACACAACATACTCGCCCCCTTCCTCCAGCATCTCAAAAACTACCCCCTCCGCAATAGCCCGGTCATGAAGATAGAAACAAAACCACAAAAACATAAGAAACAAAAACATTATGACTGGGATAATAAAGACTGCCTCCACCGTGATACTTGCTGGCACCTCACTATTCTTTCCCCGCTCTCCTATTTTTCTGCCTCCACCCATACCACACCTCCTCTATAGCAAAACCAATATCCGAAATAACTGTGCCCCTGCAAGAAATGGCACAAAGGGAACCCGGTATCCGCGCCCTTTCCTGAAAATAACCAGCACCACCGCCGAGAAAAGCGCACAAAAAAACAATCCTGTCAGAAATAATTCCATATTTTCCCAAAACCCCAATAATATCCCCGTCACTGCCAATAAAAGACCATCCCCCATACCAATCTGCCCCCTGGATATTTTGCCCACCGCGCAGATAAGAAGCCCGGAAATAAATCCCATCCCCGCCGCAACAAGCCCAAAATCCCAGAGCAGGCGAAAGAGGAGTGCCGCTCCAAGTGCCGCTGCAAGCATGGGCAGCGAAAGGCTTCTCTTGCGTATATCCGCAATCCCAAAGCAGACCAGTATAACCAAAACAATTCCTTCCCTCATATCCCCTCCAAAACTCCACTCTGATAATCGAATTATTCTCCTTTTGCACACCTGCTGCACGGCCGGTACATCGAAGCTTCCGAGAGTGGTATTTTTTTGACTGTCCTCTTGATCTTTCCACAGTCGCGGCTCGCATGGTAATGTGTTCCCGACTTTGTAACCCAAACTGTTTCGGGTGCTGCATTCTTCTTTAAACAACCATCACAGGGATAATATTTTCCCCCATACTGATTCCTTCTGTCCGCTATCCCCCCACTCTTTACCTTCTCCACACTCAACCGTATATAAGAACAATTTGCTAACACATGATAGACCGTCCCACTTTCTGTCACATAGACATACGCACCGCTCTCCTCCTCTTTACCCCCATCCCCTCCTTCTTCCTCCCTTTGGCTTAGCTGCCCCTCACCGGAAAAACTTCTAAGAACCACATATTTTTTCAGGGGAAGCTTTGGGATAAATCTCTGAAAAACCGGAAAAGAAATATCAAATTCCATACATATTACCGACATCTCATCTTCTGCGTATATTTCCGAACCCCAGAAATCAATTCCCCCCACTCCTCTGACAACCATCGCCTCAATACAGTCCTCATCCGCAAGCTTTGCACGCAGCGCCCTTCGAAACCACAAAGCATTTCCGGCTCCCTGCAACAAATCGGTCACAAAGCCCGTGACCGCCCCATACTCCCCGCCATCCTCCCAGAGCGCATCAAACTCCTGTTGTGCATATTTCATCACATACCCGCAGGATGCTGTTTCCTCCGCTATTTCCGCCGCCGCATAATAAAGCTTTTGTTCAACGCGGATGATCTGAAGAAAGGAGAGAAAAAAGAGCAGCGCGCTGAGCAGTATCGGCAAAATTAACGCCGCCTCAACTGTCAGGGATGCCGCATAACTTCCCCGCAGCACACTTCTTTTTAATCTTTTCCCCATTCTATCCCCCCTCATTCCTATTTCCTCTGACCAGTGTTCTGTTCTTTTCCTGACAATTATCCATGACCGCCTTCTGGAGAGAAATATTATTGTTGGTATCAAAGCCATGGGAAACTGAAAAGAACAGAACACTGGTCAGAGATTAATTTAATCTGTAACAATATTTTAATGATTAAATTTTAATTATAACCTAAATATCAATGCATAATTATTAAAAATAATAGCCGCATTTGCCTGTATCCGAAATAGGCAAGTAAAGCAGATTATCAAACTAATATCAAATTAATACGAAATCCCTGCTTTTTTCTCCTGTATTATCCCCTCGCCGCCACGAATTCCAACCACGGGAAGAAACAGGTACGGGACTGCAAATTCCGCCCTCGTTTCCACCGCATAAATGCAATTGCGCATAAGAAATGTTTCATCGTACTTTAACTGAAGTACCTGCTGTACCACATCCATTGTCCGCATCGTGCGCAGTCCCTGCTTCTTGAGAGCCAAAAACAGATACAGATATTCGCGGTAGGTCTTTAGCATTCCGCCCGCCTCCGACTGTGTATAGCGTTTTGCCTTCTCCTGCCAGAAGCTCTTTGATACTTTAGTAAGCTCGCCAAACGAAATGGCGAGTGACTTTGCAGACGGAAAGAAGGAAACTTCCCCCTGACAGAACAGCCCGCCCGTTTCCGTAATGGCACACTCCGCCGCCCAGAGCATTGCAACTAAAAGCTCCACAAACACAACAAGCGCGCCGATCCCTGTAAACCCTGCTACGGCAGTTGCTGCCGCCTTAACCTGCGCCCTGCAATCATGGGATGCAAAAATCACTGCCAGATTCATCGCAAAGCGTATCAGGAAAATTTTCACTGCCATATCGGACAGGTTATCCCTGTCACTCTCCTCCCCCGCGACAATATACTCCAACTGGTACAACAGACCTTCCACCGCTTCCCCGTTTACCGGCATATCATCATTATTTCCGTCCGTATACGCCGCAAAATGCCGTTTTAAATAGGAAAGATACAAATACTCCCTTGTCAGTTCGTCCGCCGTTTTTTTCAGAAAACCGTCGCTATCCCCAAATGAAATATCAAATGCCTCCTCCTCCCCCGTTTCTTTAAAAAGCTGTTTAAAAGAAAACTTCCCACTCTCTTCCTGCTCCCCAGTATACAGGCTTGATGGAAGGTCAGAACCTGTTATTATCCCCTGCCCAATCTCTTTTCCATCTTCCACCACAAGGGAGAGCAGTCCATATTTAAAAAACTGCTTCGCCAGTTTTATGTACGGATTACTGCGCTGTGGCACCTTGACATTTTCATAATCCAGTACAAGCTCCTGTAATCTAAGTCCCGCCAGGTTTGATGCTGCCGCGGTTATTCCGGAAAGGACATTGATGGTATCCCCCGGAAATTCCACCACCATCGCGATACATGCAAGCGCCGAGTTGTAGAGTTTTATATTGTGCTGCAACGCTTCTCGCAGCGCGCGGACATCCTTTAAAATCCCGATTGAGTTCCCGTTTGCAAAACGGTTTAAGAGTTCTGTATTTTGCTGTGAAAGCTCCTGATATATCGTATCCGGCACCTGCCCTGCAAAGCCTGGCAGAACAGCGGCGTAGGCTAAAAGCCCCGCCCTGGCTTCAGCGCGCTCCGCTTCCAGTCGATCTAAAAGTTCAAGTGCCCTCTTTGCCCCGGCTTCCGCGTTGTTGATATCCTCCTTGATACCTGCAAGTTGCCCCTGTATCGCCTTACGCTCTTTGTCCAGTTTCCTTTCCATCTCCCCAATACGATCTAAAAGAAGTTGCTGCTCCATATTAATTTCAGCCAGCTTTTCCTCGTCTATTTCCTCCTCCTTTAAAAGCTGCTCCACACTAAGACTCATTTCCTCATACCGCCGCCGCATGGAGTAAATGCTTTCCTCGTATAATCCCACATCTTTCTGTTTTTTTGCAATATTTTCAAGCTCCTTTAACGGGTCAGTATAATTGCCCCGCTGCGCCTCATACAGTTCATCGTTTCCTGCCAAAATCCATCTTCCGGCACCGTTTGGCACCAGTTTTTTAGCAAAACTTCCACAAGTCTTTAATTTGCCGAAAAATCCGCGCACCAGCGCCCCATCCTCCACCACAAAACCGTCAAGGCAGCCTATAAGCTCGTTTATAGTTTCCTCCGCTTTTGCCGCCCCCTTTCCTGCTTCTAGGCTCTTCTGGAGCAGCACCCCTGTTCTTTCAGCCTTTTTTGTTTCTTTTACCGCCTGGATTAGCCACTCTGCAAATTCCTCCATCTCGCGGTATTTCTCATACTGTACTGCCTGGGCATAGAACATTGCGCCATCCTCTTTTGTCAGGGCGGACATTCCTGTAACTTCCGTTTTATCCGCCCGCATCATAAGCAGGGAACTCCCGGAGAAATTCTGTTTCAGATACCATGAAAGTTCCCCTGCAAGTTCCTCTTTCGCCCCATCTTCCTCCCCGACACTTCTCCCAAAAATATGATAATTTTCATATAGCGCCAGGTCATAACCGCCAAGAAGTGACTTTGTCCCCAGCCTGAGTACACTCTGTGAAATCCTCCCGCAGGCACCAATCCTCGCACTTTCCGCCATACATAAAAGCATGGCAATTGTAAGCAGGAATACCAGGGCAAAAAATGCGGTGATTACACCCTCTTCCCTTTTTCCCCCGCGCATATTACGCACCCGGCTTGATAATCTTATCTGCCCCGCTGCTAATAGAATTCAGAGCGCTGTTCACAATATCCTTGATCTGCGTCTGAAACAAAAGCACCAGCCCGATTAATATAACCAGAATCAAAATAATTTCCACTACACCAATTCCTCTGTTATCTGTTAACACTTTCTGATTTTCCATGTGAATCCCTCCATTATTCCATCATCGATAAATACTAAAATACCTAATTTCATATCTTAAAATTGCTGACCCGTTGAATCCCCGTCCCCTGTTTCTAACCGGTCTTAAACCGGGAAACTTGCAAATGCCGGCACTAAAATCAACACAAACACAATTAAAAGCATCCCGCCCATCGGCAGCAAAAGCTTTGTTCCGGCTTCCTCCCCCTTCCTTCTCGCCTGATTTTTTCTCTCCGAAAATGCCTCCTCCGACTCCATGCGCAAAAGCGCTGCAATTCCCGCGGAACCTTTTTTCAGATTTTGCGTCAGGATTGTAGTGAAGCGCAGATAGGGCAGCAGTGCACACCGCCTGCCAAACTCCTCATACGCCCTTAGTTCCGGCATCCCCACCTCAAGCTGAGCCATAGTATGTTTCATCTCATCATACACATAGCGCTTCCTCCCGGATTTCTTGTAATCGGAAAGCATATGTTCCCAGGCTGCACGCACAGTCATGCCCGCCCCAGTCAACAGGATAAAGCGGCTTAAAAATTCCGGGTAATCAATGAGCATTTCTTCCTCCCGCTCCCTTTTCTTTTTGCGCAGCGCCACGGATTCCCTGCTATAGACTGCGGCGATTAAAACTATGCCAAGCAGCACGACAATCCCCAATATATTCCCCTTTTCCTCCTGCCACACAATCTCATTTCCATTTAGGCTCTCCGGAAGTTTAATATAGTGCTGTTTTGCTGTTTCCTCCCCGCAGGTTTCAATCTCCTCATAAAGTTCTCTAAGCAGCAATTCCTCCTGTGTATATGGATATGGCTGCACACAGACATAATAATCACACTCGCGCACGGTTTCCCCGTAATACATTCTGGCAGTAAGCGTCACCTCCTGCGGTTGTTTCAGCTCCATATTATGCACACTCCCGTCCCCGCTAATCAGCTCCCGGTTCCCCGTCTTCCATTCAATTTCAATGTCATATTCTGCCAGGGAATCCAAAAGTACAAGATCTCCCGTCACTTCCTGCAAGGATGGGTTATCTCCAAGAATGCGCTCCCCTAGAATTCCTTCCGCCCGGTCAAGCAATTCCTGCACCTCCTCCTGAGAACGCCTTCTCGCAGGAAGTTCGAATTCCACCGGTCTCACAGTTCCGCCACACTCGGCTAAAAGCTCAAGTCTGCTAGACCCAAATTCCGGGCGGGCAACCCTGCCCCCCTCCCCGATCTTACCTTCCCCCGCAGGCCTTAACGTGATAACAAGTGCAAAAAACACCATTGCTACGGCTGCGGCGGCTGTGTTCCTAAAACGCCTGCCCACAAACCTCTTCCGGCATTTTTCCTCATTCTCCAACGGATAAACCTTTTTTAGCAGCTCGCAGATTTCCCGGTTCATCCCATTCACCCCTTCCAAAACTTCCAAATTTCCCCATTTCCTTTTCTGCCCGCCCCCCTTTTTTCCGCGCGGTATTCCCGAACAATCCCAATCAGATTTCAATTCCCGTAATATGTCCCATCAGCCACACAAAAAACAAATATGCAGCGAGCAGCGCTGTCATCAAAAGATGCCCCCCGGAAGAATCATACAGAATATCCAGATACCCCGGTGAAAACAGCCGGAAATATAAAAGCATCCCCGGCGGGATCAGCTTCATAATACGGCATTCCATTCTTTTTGCTGTCAGGATGGTCTTAATCTCCCTCTTTAGTTCGGTTTTGTCCGCAATAACCGTGACAGCGGATTGAAGCACACGAAAAAGATCGCCGCCGCTCCTTTTTGCGGTTCTATAAATTTCTGCAAAGCTTTGCGCATCCTCAAGACCGCTGCGCACTGCAAAATTGCGGAATGCTTCTTCGACCGGCACCGCATTTGCAATTCCCCTGCCAATCCGTTCCATCTCACCACATATAAAGCTGTTCTTAGGGTAGATGCAGGAGAGATCTTCCCCCGCAGCCAAAACTGCGTTTTCCATGGAATACCCCGCCTCCAACGAGGCTTTTATGCTGATTAGGGCATCCTTAAACTGCACTGCATATTCTGTCTGCTGTTCCTGCTTCTTCTGGGTTTCCCTGCCTTTTCTTATAAACGGATAGAACGGCAGAAATACAAAGCCAACCGCAATATTCTGATAAAGCAGTTCCCCTGCTGCCAGCGCTCCCGCCAGATATACTGCAAGATAAAGAAGTTCCTCCCTCAGACATAATCTATATTTTATCCTTCCACTCCCCATATTCCCTTTGCCCTTACCTGCAAAAACCCTGCTTACACCCTTCATAGCTTAATCCCCGCACGATTTAATTTCATCCGCCGAATCAGACTTTCCGGTTTCCCGGTAAGCTTACCCACTATTTTTCCCTCCGGTGTCTGCCCCTCCTCCACAAATCCATAGATCCGGTTAAGTTCAATCTCCCCATCCACACAGTCAAGTACTTCGGAAATCTCAAGCACGCGCCTTGATTTATCGCGCAGCCTGCCCAAATGCACCACGATATCAATTGCCGAGGCAATCTGTTTGCGAACCGCAACCAGGGGGATATCCGTTCCCAACAGTACCATTGTTTCAAGACGCGAAAGCATATCTGCGGGAGAATTGGAATGCCCGGTACTCATCCCGTTATGCCCCGTATTGAGCGCCTGGAGCATATCGATGGCGGCCTCATCCCTGACTTCGCCCACTATAATCCTGTCTGGGCGCATTCGCAGCGATGATTTAATCAGGTCGCGGATACTGATACCGCCCCGCCCCTCCGCATTTGCGTTGCGCACCTCAAGGCGCACAAGGTTCGGGATGCTCTTAATCTGCAATTCCGCTGAATCTTCAATTGTTATAATCCGCTCATCCTTGGGAATATCGTTTGAGAGGGCATTTAAGAATGTGGTCTTGCCCGACCCCGTTCCTCCAGAAATAAAGATATTGTAGCCGGCAACCACCAGCTTCCTTAAAAATTCGGCTGCTTCCCCGGTCAGGGAATCTAGTTTTATCAGCTTTTGCATATCGAGCGCCTCCTCCGGGAATTTCCGGATGGTGATAATCGGTCCTTCCAGCGCCACCGGCGGGAGCACAATATTCACGCGCGAACCGTCCGAAAGCCTTGCATCCACAATTGGGGAGGACTCATTGATAATGCGGTTTGCGCCCGCTACAATCTGCTGGACAACCTCCTCCAGCTTCTGACGCGAGGAAAAACTGCGCCCCCATTGCTCCATCCTTCCGTTTTGTTCAATAAAAATCTGATCTTCCCCATTTACCATAATCTCCGAAATATTTTCATCTTCCACCAGCTCCTGCAAGATATCCAGCCTGCGGATGGAATTAAAAATATCCCTGCGCAGCCTTAATTTTTCAGCAATGCTGATATACTCGTCCTTCATGCGCGCACAGATACTCTCATCAATCAGATCGTAAAGTTCCTCATCCGTCATATCATGCGATAAATCCACCGCCTGCAAAACATAATCGCACAGTTCCTGCCTGCGCCTTTCCGCTCCTGCACCCTGTCCCACTTCCTCATCCAATCTTTACTAACACCTCCTCCACTGCCCTTTCTACAGGCTGGCGCGAAATACATATTAAACGTTCCGAAATACCGGCATCCATGCATTTTGCCTGCCTTAAAAATTCCTCTTCCCTTACCTGCGCCCTTTTCCCTTCCCCGGTAAGAAAGACAATCGTATCCGAAACACCGATACAGCCCGCACTTAATGCTGTAAATGCCCCGGAATCCACAACGATAAGCTCATACTGCCCCGCCTTTTCAATCCCGCGCAATAATTTTACCGCCTCCTGGCGGCTGCATTCACATAGATCCGACCAGTGCGCAACCCCATAAAGGCAATCCATGCGCTCCACCATCTTAAATTTTAATTTCCCGCTGAATTTTGCAGAATCCTGCCTGATAAAATAGATCGCTTCCGAAAGTGCCCCGCTCATATCCTTCTCCGCCTTCTCTGGCATAAAAAATGGATCGAGGGATAGAAATGCCACTTTTTTAGTTTTTGCCTTTTTCTTGGCAAGCATATAGGCGAGTGTAGAAACCCCGTTCCCTCCCATCGCTGAACATACCGCCAGTATCTTAGCGCCTTGCCCCTCCCCCTTACAGGTGGAATCCGGCATCATCTCGTGGTAATATGCAGTAATCGCTTCAAAAATTTCCTGCGCAGACTGGTATTTACAGAGCACAGGCGGCCCATCACCCTCCTTTAGCTGCCTCTTTGCAGAAAGCAGAAGCGTCGGGCATTCCGGTACCTCCGCCATCGCCGCATAAAGCGATTCCTCGCACACAAGCAAACCTATGCTGTGTTTTAGTCCGTACTGTTTAAAACTTTCCTCATTTGTGAACGCCGCGGCATCAAAGCCCTTTCCCTCCCTGCTGTTAAAATAACGCAGCAGACGGGAAACATACTCCACTTCCTCGTCGAGTATCGCAAGCACATGCTCCATCGCATCACCCCTTTCGTCGTGGTAGTGCCATCATACGCAAGATTTTGTGTTCTGTCAATAGCCCCGCACACTTTTTGGCGTTCTGTTAAACCAGCATTTAAATCTTCTGTTAGGTATTCACAAGCTTGTACGTACAAGTTGGAAATTATTCAAAATAATTATGCATAAAAACCAGCATAAATTTTCTACAAGATTATTTCCGTACAGGAGCATCCCCCAAAATTCAACGTAACTTTTCGAAGTTATTGGAATTTTTTTACATTTCCGGTTTAACTCCAGAATTTTTTCCAATACTCTGAATAAGATAGAACCATAAAACATATTAATCCACCTCAAAAAAGGAGAGTACCCATGTCTATATTCCGCAAAAAGAAAACAAAAAAAGACGATCCCCTGCTCCTTGAACTGGCAAAAACCAAGATTGAGCTTGAGACCGCCTACTCCAATTTTGAAAATGTGACCGACCCGGATCTGATCGACAGTTCGATCTATGAGGTCAACGCTGTCCAGCAGCGCTACAAATATCTTCTGCGACAGATAAAATCGGACGAGACCGATGCCGCTGCAGCGGCGCAGCTGTAGAAATCCAGCGGAAGAAAAGGATCAAATCATCGGAAATGCCCTCAATCACATTTTGCATCAACAGCCGGACCTTGAAAAGCCCGGCTGCAGTCTTGCCACACCAGACAGGAATTTGTAAATGCAAACCTGCCGGACATCTGCAAACGTAGTATAGACTAGCTTATTTCAGCACCGCGATACTATACGGCGGCAGTGTCAACGTTTCACCTTTCAGCTTCACCCTGCTGCCGTCCACGCTGTAATCCCCGCGCAGCCCGCTATAGCCATATACATCCTTCGGCACGGTGATCACCTTCTCTTCCGTCTCATTCAGATTCATCAGCACATAGACGGTGCCCTCCTCCCAGGTCTTTGAAACCGCACAGATATCTCCGTCCTCAATCTCCTCCATGACCGCCACATGCCCGCGGATCAGTTCCGGATTCGCGTTGCGCAGCCAGATCGCGCGCCGCATACAGCCGTAGATGGAATTCTCATCCTTCTGCTGCTCATCCACCGGGGCAAATTTCGACTCGATCCGGTCAGCATCTGCCGGTCCGTCCGTCATGCCCGTCCCGTCGGTCGCCGACCAGTACATTGGCAGGCGCTTGTTCTCGTCCTTACCGCTGCCGCTCATGCCGATTTCCTCACCGTAATACACGAATGCATTCCCGGAAAACATCAGGTTGACCGCGGATGCCATCTTAATACGCGCCTCGTTCCCGCTGAAATACCCGGTGGAGCGGGCGATATCATGGTTATTTAGAAACGGCGCGTCGATCGCATCCGGATTATATTTTTGGATCGTATCCTGCACCTGCACCATCGCATCGGCAAGCGAACGTCCCGCACCGGAACCCGGCTGCGCATTGATGGTCTTTGCGATCTTCCCGCTCGAATCAGCGAGCGCAAAGCCGAATATGCTGTCAATCCCGCTCTCGTAATACTGCGTGTAGGACGAGAATCCCTCCCATACTTCCGCTACAAGGTATGCGTCCTCCTTCACAGATTTGCAGTAGTCCGTCAGCCAATTCAACACCTCAACATTTTTCGATTTCGCGCCGCTGAAAAACTCCTTCGCCGCGTCGATGCGGAACCCGTCTACACCCATATCCAGCCAATATTTCATGACATCCTCAAGTTCCCCGCGCAAATCTTCATTTGCAAGATTCATGTCCGGCATACCGCTCCAAAACGAGCCCTCATATCCATAATCCGAACTTCCAATCCTGTGCCAGCTCGATGTCCCGTATTTTCCTTTTTCGACATTATAGTAATTCACATACGGGCAGACCAAAGGATCCGCCTCCTCCCCCGCTTTCAGACCGCTGACATAATCATACATCTCGCGGAACCATTTATGCTCACTCGATGTATGGTTGATGGCAAGGTCTATAATCACCTTGATCCCTCTCTCATCACACTCCGCCAAAAGCTGCTTGAAATCCTCGATTGTCCCATATTCCTTATCAATGCTGTAATAATCCACCGTATCGTATTTGTGGTACGTTGTGGACTGCATCAGCGGCATGAACCAGATCCCGGTAAACCCAAGCTCTGCTATGTAGTCAAGCTTGGAGATCACACCCTTAAGGTCACCGATCCCGTCCCCGTCACTATCACAGAACGAATAAACAAAAATCTCATAATACGTGCGGTAATTATCGTCAACCAAATTTACATCGCTATAGTCAACTTCGTTTTTATCCTTCCCGCAGCCCGCCGCAAAAAAACTTCCGCATGCCATCACCGCCGCGAGTGCAATCGCCGCAGCCCGCCTGCCAAACCAAAATTTCTTCATAAATCCCTCACATTCCGCCACACAGCACCAATTGGTGAAGTACAGCTCTCATCCAAAATTGCCTGCCCTTTACCCAAAATAAAAAGAACCGGAAACAAAGCCTCAATTATGGAACCCTGCCGTAAACACCACAAACATCCCACTTTACATCAACTTCATTCCCAGCACCCTATAAAACCGTATCACACCAACTCCCGCCGCAGGGCAAATATCCTGCGCCAATGACCAACTTCCACGCGCACAGCATCCGGCGACCGACGACGGTCAAAACTCACACGCAGAATGTCCGCTCCCTGCAAGCGACCTCCACACGCACGCCTTCGAACCATCGCAGGCGACCGAAAGTTTCGAAAATGAACCTCCAAACAGTTCATTTTCGAAACTTCGATGTAAAAAAGGTCACGCCCCAAACCTCACGGAACATCCTCCGCCCCTTTTACATTTTAGCCCTTCACTGCTCCAGTCAAGCCTTCCACATAATATCGCTGCATATAGATAAACAATATCGCGATCGGGATTGAAATGCAGACTGCACCGGCTGCGAAACAGGTATACCAGTTATCAATATATTCCTTCTCAAGCATTCTCCAAAGACCGATTGCCACCGTGTAATAATCCGCGTTCGCACGGCAGATAACCTTTGCAAAAATGAAATCCAGCCACGGTCCCAAAAAAGATGTGAGTACGGTATAGACAATAATTGGTTTACTAAGCGGAATTGTAACTTTCGTAAACACCTGGAACTTAGTTGCTCCGTCAAGGAATGCCGCCTCGTCAAGCGCCTTTGGAATCGTGTCGAAAAATCCCTTGGCAATGTAGAATCCAAGCCCCGATCCCGCCGAGTATACCATGATGAGCGCCACGCGGATCATCGAGCCTTCTGACAGGCCGACCGCCTTCAAAATATAGTACACTGCGATCATCGACATAAATCCTGGGAACAACCCCAAAATCATGGCGATATTCATGTATTTCTTGCGCATTTTAAAGCGCAGCCTTGACATACAGTAGGAAACCGCGAGCACAAAAAGCGTTGAGATAATGCAAACGATAATTGCGATAATCAGCGTGTTCATAAACATTTTTGGGAAATTTAAGATCGTGGTATCCGTAAAAAGCTTTTTGTAATTATCAAGCGTAAAACTCTTTGGCAGGAAGGAGGAAGTATAAGAACCCTTCTCCGAACGGAAGCTTATCATCACGACCCAGGCGATCGGGAAAACCCAGATGACCGCCAAAACTGCCAAAAGCACATGGACTAAAATATTCACTGTCCTTTTCTTTGCCTTGTATGATGTTGTCGCCTGTTTTTTCATTATTGGAATTCCTCCTCATTCTTATAAGAGCCGGTATTCCGGTAGGTCACCAGGGAAATTATTGCCAATACGACGAAGGTTAAAATACCGATAACCGCGCCGATATTGTAATACTGCTTATCAACGGTAAGCTTATACAGCCAGGTAACCAAAAGATCGGTCTTGCCCGCCGTATCGCCAGGTCTGATCGTAGGACCGCCGCCCGAAAGCAGATAAATAATATTAAAGTTATTGATATTTCCGGTAAAGGTCGTTATCAGATAAGGTGTTGTCACAAACAGCATATATGGCAGTGTAATCTTAAAAAATGTCACAAACGCATTCGCGCCATCCACCTTTGCCGACTCGTACAATTCTGCCGGAATATTCTTTAAAATACCAGTGGTCTGCAACATCGTAAACGGGATGCCGACCCAGATATTGATGACGATGACCGTCACACGAGCCCAGATTGGCTTCGTGAAAAACGGAAGGCTCTGCCCCGCCTCAAGGAAACCAAGGTTGCGAAGAAGGATATTTACCGCGCCCTCCGGCTGCAACATTGTCCTCATGATCAACAAGGACACAAACTGCGGCACGGCAACCGAGAGAACGAAGCAGAAACGCCAGAAGCCCTTTGCTTTCGTATCCTTACGGTTGATGACCATCGCCAGGATCATGCCCAGGATATAGTTCGTAAATGTCGCAAAAATCGCCCACACGATCGTCCAGCCGAGCACCGACCAGAAGTTCTGTCCGATCGAATTATCCGTGCTTAACGCCGTGCCAAAGTTCTTTAAGCCCACCCAGTCAAAAAGCACAAGATGCGCTGCCTCCGAGGAGGTTTCCTTCGAATAATTTGTAAATGCCATCAAGATCATGAACACCAATGGCAGGATCGTAAAAATAACAATGCCGAGGATCGGCAGCGTCATCAGGCTGCGGTGCAGGTTTCCGTCAAACAGATCCGCTATGTCATCCTTAAAGCTGTTGATATGTTTCCCCTCACGGGCAAGGCACTCCACCTTATATGCACTCTTTAACGTACCGCGCCACATGATGACAAACCCGATTGTTATAAAAATTGTGGCTACACCATAAAGCAAGATGATGATAGAATTATGTCCAGCCGTATATTCATAAACACCTTTTGCCTCGTTCCAGACTTCCTCCTGCTCCAACCACCCAAGCGACGGCAGCATGGCAATACAGTGGATTCCCTGCGCAATCATAAACCAGAGATAAGCCACCTCAATTGCAAGGAAAATAATACCTTTTGCAATCTGCTTGTGTGCCAGATTGCCTAACCCCATCACCAGCATGGAAAGCTTCGTGGTCATGCCGCCTTTTTGTATTGCGTTTTGTACGGTGTATGGAGTGTCAAATGCAGTCTTCTTTGACTTTTTCATTCTTGGTTTTGCAACCTCATTACTCACGATAAAACCTCCATTCCAGTGTCCCTTCTTCGTCCTACAAACCTATTATATACAATTTTTAATGATATACACAAAAAGGGCTGCGCATGCGCAGCCCTTTTTCTTAATCCTGTAATTTAAATTACAGACCGTTGTTGTTCATCGCTGCATTCATGCTATCTGTCATTTCTGCCGCATTGTCATGGGTTACATCGCCGTTGATAATACCGTTTGCCATATTCACAGCCGCATCCCAATAAACATTCATAGCGCTGACGAACGGCTGGATAATGGATGTGTTGTCAAACGTATTGTTCTGGGCAATAACCAAGGCATCGTTCTTTACAGAATCCTGCGCCAGAAGTTCGGTGTTACAAGGAACCACACTCCTGCTTGTATAGTGCGACTGCTGTGCCTCCGGGCTGCCAAGGTACTTTGCAAGTGCTACTGCTACCTGCGGATCTTTGCAGTTCGGATTTACTGCGATTGCCTTAGAACCTGCAAACGCCTTCATCTGCTTTGCTTCACCATTAATTGTAATGCTAGGAAGTTCAACTGCGCCAAAATTATCCCCAAGTGCCTCCTTAACACTGTTGAAATTCCAGGAACCGGAGAAGATCGCGCCGATGCTGCCGTCACGAAGACCTGCCATACCTGCACCGTCCGCGTCATTTATAAAGTTCGGGTTTGCTACAAGGTCGATAAGATAATTTGTAACAGCTACCGCCTTATCCCCCGCGAAATCAATGCCCGCTGCCTCGTTAAAACCGTCCTCAAACAGAGTACATCCGTTCGCTACATAGAAAGAAGCAAAGTACCAGGAGTCGCTTAACGGGAATGCAACCTTACCCTTTGATACCATGGTATCAAGATTCTTTACATCATCCTCGGAAAAGATGCTCTTGTTATAATACATAAACCATGTATTGGTAGTGAAAGGTACACCGTAAACACTGCCGTCCACCGATACCGAATTTACAATCGCCTCGGAATTCGTGCTCTTTACATAGTCCGCAGTTTCACCGCCGAGCTTTGTGATCGCGTTCGCGTTGATAAGTGTCATAATCTGGTCGTTCGCAAACATGTAAACATCCGCGGATGCAGTCGGGTCCTGCGATACCATAGCGCCCGCATCACCTTCCGGACATACGCCATACTTGAAAGTGATATTCCACTCCGGATGTGCCTCGTTAAATTTCTCGCACATCGTAGGAAGCCAGTTGCCCTGCTCCGCATTCTGATCCTCGCTAGGTCCCCACACGGTAAGCGTAACATCCTTCTTTTCGGTGCTGTCACCCTGGTTTCCAGAGTCTGCAGGTGTCGGGGTGGACTTATCCCCCTCGTTCTCCTTGGAGCCACATGCCCCAAGCCCCATCGTCATAGTTGCTGCCATAAGCAGTGCTAATGCCTTCTTTCCTTTTCTCATAAAATCCTCCATTCCGCCGCTTTTTGCGGCAAACAAGTTCTATGGGCAATCCGCCCGTGCAGGTTTTCCCTGCGCCGCGCATATTCCGCGCATTTATTTTCAAAAGTCCTCCTCCTCATGAGAGCCTTTGAAAACCATTTCATTAAAGCTTCCATACCTCTTTCGTATAATCGCGGATGGTTCTATCACTTGAGAACTTCCCGGCATTCGCCGTGTTCATAAAGCATTTTCTGCGGAAGCTTAGCGCATCGGAGTAATCCGCATTTACGCGAAGTTTCGCATCGATATACGGAATCAGATCCTGCAAGAGGAAATAGTGGTCCGGCTTATGCCAGCTCGCGCCCTCAAGCAGCGAATCATACAGCTCCTTAAACATCCCCGTCCCGCCGTCATCAAACGTGCCATCCACAAGTGTGTCAACTACCTTTTTGATACGTGGCTCCGCCTTATAGATTTTCTTAGGGTCATAACTCTTCTTTATCTTCTCAATATCCTCAACCCTGGCACCAAAGATATAGTTGTTATCCTCGCCCGCTTCCGCAACAATCTCGACATTTGCACCATCGTAGGTTCCTAACGTCACAGCGCCGTTTAGCATAAACTTCATGTTGCCCGTTCCGGATGCCTCGGTGCCTGCGGTTGAAATCTGCTCCGAAACATCGGCCGCCGGCGTTAATTTCTCCGCGTAGGAAACATTGTAGTTCTGGACAAAGACCACCTTTAACTTATCATTTACTTCGCTGTCAGCCTCGATCATCTTTGCAATCTCATTGATATATTTTATAATACCCTTTGCCCGCATATAACCGGGTGCCGCTTTCGCCCCGAAAATAAATACGGTCGGGTTGAATTCCTTGATCCTGCCATCCTTTAATCCATAATAAATATCGAGGATGGAGAATGCATTTAAAAGCTGGCGCTTGTACTCGTGAAGGCGCTTCACCTGGATATCAAAAATGAAATCCGGGTCAATCTTAATACCCTCGCGTTCCATAACATAATCGGCAAGCTGACGTTTCTTTAAATGCTTAATCTCACCAAATTCCTTGATAACTGCCTTGTCATCCTTAAATTTCTCAAGCTTTTTCAGATTGTCAAGATCCGTAACCCAGGCACTGCCGATCTTGTCAGTGATAAACCCGGCGAGCTCCATATTGGCAAGTGCAAGCCAGCGCCTCTGCGTAATGCCGTTCGTCTTGTTATTGAAACGCTCCGGATAGAGTGCGTACCACTCCTTTAGCGCATCATTCTTCAGGATATCGGTGTGAATCTGCGCCACGCCGTTGGTGGAGTGGCTTGCAAATATTGCCATCCGCGCCATGTGGATCAGACCGCCATCCACGATATAGTACTGCTTCTGGTCTTCTTCCGCCACCTTGAATGCCGCAAGCTCCTTAACAAGTGCCTTCTGCAGCATCACAACATATTTATAAACATTCGGGAGCACTGCCTTAAATAAATTAACACTCCATTTTTCCAGCGCTTCCGCCATAATCGTGTGGTTCGTGTAGGCGAAGGTTTCCTTTGCAAGCTTTAATGCTTTCGCAAAAGTCATATTCTCCTTTTCCATCATCAGACGGATAAATTCAGGGATGGCAACTGTTGGATGCGTATCGTTAAGCTGGATTGCATACTCCGCGGAAAAATGGCTGAAATCATCTCCGTACTTTACCTTATAGGTGCGGATTACATCCTGAAGCGTCGCGCTCGAAAAGAAATACTGCTGCTTTAAACGCAGCTTCTTGCCCGCGTCCGTAGTGTCATTCGGGTAAAGCACGGCGCAGATTGCATCCGCTTCCACCCTATCCTTCGCCGCCTTATCATATTTCTGGTCGTTGAACAAATCAAATTTAAAATTCTCCATCGGCTCAGCCTGCCACAGGCGCAGGGTGTTGACCTTTTTGCCGCCGTAACCGATAACCGGGGAATCATATGGGATTGCTCTCACGGACTGCCCTTTAAATTCCACAACAACGGCATCCGCCTCCGTGCGCTCCGACCACGGATCTCCCATCTTCATCCAGTCATCCGCGGTTTCCCTCTGAAAACCGTCCTCAAAATACTGCTTGAACAGACCGTATTTGTAGCGGATTCCATAACCGTTTAACGTGATGCCGTTCGCTGCGCCGGAGTCGAGGAAACATGCCGCGAGCCTTCCAAGCCCCCCATTGCCGAGTGCAGCGTCCTCAATTTCCTCAAACACACGGATATCCACGCCGTTCTCGGACATCAGCTCGGAAAACTGGTTGAACAATCCAAGGTTCAGCAAATTGTTGTAAACCATGCGCCCGATAAGGAATTCCGCGGAAAGATAACATGCTTTCTTTCCCTCCGCCGTTTTTGCCTTTGAGGCGAAATCCCTTCCGACAGCCACCATGGCAGCTTTCGACACCGCATTGTAAATCTCAATGGTGCCCGCTGTTTTTACATCCTTATCATAGTCGAGCCTGAGGATTTCCTCCACATTTTGCTTAAAACCATTTTTCATACTTCGTTCCTTTCTGTCAATCAATCCGCAAGTGATTTCCATTATTTTACATTTTTAAATCCACCTGCTGTTACCGAATTTACAAGTTACAAGTATCCTTCCAGTTCAATACACAAGTCCATCACATAAATACCTGCGATTTAAGTTTCACCCTGCAAACGGTTATACATTCTAAAAAGTTCACGGTAATAAACCTTATCAATCCCCTCAAGCTGCTCTTTTACAGCGCGCCAGCGCCAGTTTTTGCCGACGGTGGACGGAAGATTGGTGCGGGCGGAATTGTCAAGTCCCAGCATATCCTGCGTCTGCAGCACCGCCACATCGGCAACACAGGCAATCAGGCTGCGGATAATCTGCACGGGCAGTTCCTTCTTTGTTTTCGCGCCGAAATACTCCTTGATCTTTGCAAACTGCTCTTTGTCACACCCACCAAGGAAACCGACCAATGTTTCGTTATCATGTGTCCCGATATAGGCAACCGTGTTGGCGGTCGTATAATTATGTGGAAGATAATCGTTGTCTGGCTTACAGTCAAGCCCGAATTCTATAATCTTCATGCCCGGGAAGCCAAGCTTTGCAATCAGGTTTTTCACCGGCTCAGTAAGAACCCCGAGATCCTCCGCGATAATCCCCGCCTCACCGATCACCTCAAGAATTGCCTTCATCAGCTTCTCGCCAGGACCTATCTTCCACTCGCCCTCAATCGCGGTCGGACAATCCGCCGCAATCGACCAGTAATTGACAATTCCGATAAAATGGTCGATGCGGATCACATCATAGAGAGAAGCGTTCGCCTTCATGCGTTCACGCCACCAAAGAAAATCACGCTCTTCCATAACATCCCACCGGTAAAGCGGATTTCCCCACCTCTGCCCGTCATCCGAAAAAGCGTCCGGCGGAACCCCCGCAATATGGATGGGCTCACAATCCTCATCCAATTCAAACAGATCATGATGTACCCAGACATCAGAACTGTCCATCGCCACATACAAAGGGATATCCCCGATAAATTTCAGCCCTTTTCCGTTTACATAGGACTTTAACCGGTTCCACTGCAAGCGGAATTTAAACTGGCAGAACTTCCAGAAATCAATCTCCTCTGCAAGAAGTTTCTGATATTTCTCCACCGCACTTTCTTTGCGGAAGCGGATATCCTCGTCCCACTCCTTCCACGAGCGGTTCTCAAAATGGAACTTGAGCGCCATATAAAAACTGTAATCTTCTATCCAGAAGGCATTTTCTTCAAGGAATGTCCTGTACTCCTTCTTCTCTTTATGTCCACTTCTCCCATATGCCTTTTTCAAAATCTCAAAGCGGTTGTGGAAGACTGCCGCATAATCAATATCCGCCTCGTCCTCCCCAAAAGAAACTGCATCCACTTCCTCTTTAAGGAGCAGCCCTTCCTCTATAAGGAAATCAAGGTCGATAAAATATGGATTTCCTGCGAATGCGGAAAACGACTGATACGGACTGTCACCGAAACTTGTAGGTCCAACGGGGAGCACCTGCCAATACCTAAACCCGACATCCGCCGCAAAATCCGCAAACTCATACGCACTTTTTCCCAAAGTACCAATCCCATACGGACCGGGCAAAGCGCTGATTGGCATCAGAATACCCGCCCCGCGCCCCAGATTCGCTTTTGTCACACCCATGATGGTTCCCTCCTGATACTTCCAATACTTTTCCCATTCCAGTTCAATTAAGTTTATGGAATTTTCGATAAGTTTCGAAATCTTGACTAAATAATAACATAATATCGACAGTTTGTCAATATGGTTTTTAATTTTTTTTGGTTATTTTTCTTCCTTTTGCCCCGATTTATTCAAGTTTTTTTGTACATTTTCACATTTTACATAATTTTCTGTTGATTTTCCTCCTATTTTATTCATCCGAAATACCCACCCCTATCCTGTCCCCACAATGTCTTTTTCTTATTTTATTAAAGATTTTTTTTGCATTTTTCATTGAAAAACAAGCCTATTCGGTTTATACTTATAAAAAAGTCTACAAGAAACAAAATGAATGTGAGGTCAAAAACATGGCTACGATTAAGGATATCGCCAATCGTCTCGGTATCGCCGTCAGCACTGTATCAAAGGGCCTGAACGGGGCCAGCGATATCAGCGACGATATGCGGCAGCTAGTGCTTGATACTGCTGTCGAGATGGGGTATGCATCCAAAAAACTAAAGGCGGGATCAACCAGAAAAGTATGTATTTTAATTGAAAATATGGATTACGAGAATATTGACCAGTTCGGCTATGAGATTATCATGGGCTTTAAGCTTTCCGCCGCGCGCAGGCACTGGGAAGTATCCGTTATCCCCGCCGACCTGAATATGCAGACCGCTGAAAAATATGATACCTACATGCTGAAAAACGGGTTTTCCGGTGCATTTTTATTAGGCTTCTCACTGCACGATGACTGGGTAAAACAACTTAACAAAACAACGGTGCCCACGGTTCTGCTCGATAATTATATCCCGGTAAACCCGCATGTCGGCTATGTCGGGACGGACTCGTCAGAGGGCATATCAATCGCCGTCGAACATCTCCACTCACTTGGGCACGAAAAGATCGCCTTCCTTAACGGCTCCAAAAACTCCATGGTATCCGACGAGCGCTACCAAGCTTTTCTACAAAGTATGGAAGAACAGGGTCTGACCCCCGACAAAAAGTTGATGGAATACGGTTATTACGTGCCGGACTGCGCGAAATACCATGTGCCGACCTTCCTCGAGAACGGGGCGACCGCAATCCTTTGCGCGAGCGACCTGATCGCATCGGGCGTGATAGCTGAACTTACCAAGCGCGGGCTGAATGTCCCGGAAGATATCAGCGTCATGGGATTTGACGACCTCCCGCTCGCCTCAGCGCTCACCCCGCCGCTCACCACAATCCGCCAGGACAGAACCGACCTTGGCAAAAGCGCATTCCTCCTTTTAGACGGACTGATCCACAATGTTTCGGTAAGCAAGATGCTGCTGCGCGCAAAATTTATTAAGAGAGCTTCCACCGCCGCGGCAGCCGCCGCTCCAAAAAACTATATAACTGCGGAGGAATAAACAAAAAGACCGCGGGCTTTACCGATTAAAGCCCGCGGTCTTTTCTATCTCATCTCCTCAAAAAATCCTGACTTTGACGCTTCCTCCCCCGCCTGATAGAGATGGGAGATATCCCCGAGTCCCACACAGCGGAAAAATACTTCGCCCGGTATTCTCTCCTCGCTCACCAGCGTTGTAACGGAAGTCGGTGCTACAAAAAAGCCCTGCCACAACATAACCGGGGACAGCCCGATCAGATGTGCCATAATCGCAAATGTTATGCCGAGGTGACAGAAGAACACAAGTGTATCCGTATTCCCGCCCTGCGTCCGGTACATGCTGCCCTCGCGCACATAGCCGTAATCCTCAAGCAGCCCGTCAATCCCGTCGCATACACGCTTATACACCTCCGCTACATCACCGCTTTTCATAACCGGCTCCAAAAGCCAGGCTTCCTTATCGTACAAGCCCCTGCATGCTGTCCAGTCGCGCGGCATTAAATCCCATGGGATACGGCGTTTCCCGGTCTGGGAGTCAATCACATACCCCGGGAACTCCCTAAGCCAATCCTTAGTAACCGCCGTCCGCCCGATTTTTTCAAGCGAGTACGCCGCCGTTTCCTGCGCCCGCCCGAGCGGGGAACAATAAAAATCCCGCACCTGCATCCCTGCAATCCGCCCGGAAAGAATTTCAGCTTCCACCCTCCCCTTCGCCGTCAGCGAATCATGGACATAATCCGGATCTCCATGCCTTACAAATACAAGCTTCATATTAAATCCTCCCGGTGAACTACCCATTATCTAAAGCCAATGGGCTTCCTGCTTTCATCGACCTCGTAACCTACTATCTCCACAGGCGTTAATTCGGGCAGCCCCTGCCCTATAACGGTTTATACCGTACATTCGTACCTTGTATATTTTACGTGCCGAAGGAAAGCTTGGTTTTCACATAAAATTTCTCGGCACAACCACCTATATACAGTTATTCGACTTTCGCCCACATTATATTCACCTTACATATCTTTTACATAATAATGCCGCTTCAACCACGCCGAAAGCCCGTCAAGCCCCGGATAGATCATGCGCTCGTTAATGTTCATCCGATCAAGCATATCCCGTATCTTCCAGCGCAGACTCTTATCAATAATATACTTTACAGTATGCATGGTTCTCTCCGACAAAAACTTTTCAATATCATTCATCCCACTTGGGATAATCGCAAAATAAGAATACTGATTGATAATGCGCTGATCTATGGAAGGCGGCTCCAACAGCACCATGGAATTCTCCCCCATATCCGCATCATAGGAATCAAGGTCACACGCAAGTTCATTTAACATCTCCACCGTAAATAAATTTGTTTTTTCCCCGCGCAGGCTCTCCTGGTAGCGCCCCGGCAAAAGTCGGTTCATCTCATGCACATCAATCTTCCAGAGGATTCCCCCGTGCATCTCCATATTTGCCAGGCGCTCACCGCTCGTAGAAAAATGCAGTCCGATAAGTGGAGAGTACGTCCAGTCCTGCAGCCTGGTCGGCAGTCCATGATGCTGCCCGATAATCAACTGCCGCCAGACGGACTCATCGAGAAGCGGCTCCTCACTCGCCGCATATTTCGTAAAATTTCGCAGAATACTCTTTTCCAGTTCCTTATGTTTTTCCTTACAGTTTAAGTGCAGGCTCGTTGTCAGATAATAAGCCTCGTTCGGCATCCCGCGGTACAGATAGGACGAGCGGTATCTTCCAATCGAACTGTCATAGGTCTGCTCATTAATTAACTCCAGCACTTCCTCAATTCTAACCAAATGTTCTGTCCGTATCATCCCTTCCTCCCAATCTGAGCTTACTGCCCAAATAGAAATCCTGTCCACAACACTCCTTGGCATTGATTCCCGCGCATATGTCCTTACTTCTTCTTTTTCTCGAACTCCTTCACAAACTGATCGAGATCCTGCCCCTTTAAAGCGCGCTCCAAAAGCTGCGGCAGCATCTGCGGGCTGCACGCAAAGCACGGAATTTTCAGCGCCGCGACCTTCTGCGCCATCTGCGTATCATAGTACGGTCTGCCCCCCTCCGCAAGCGCGAGCAGGCACACCAATGTAACACCTGCCTCCTTCAAATCCCCAAGGCGGCGCAAGAGCGCAGCACGGTTGCCCCCCTCCTCAAGGTCAGTAATCAGGAAAAACAAAGTTTTTTTCGGATTCTCAATAAATTTCTCACAGTACGCCACCGACTGATCGATATTTGTCCCGCCGCCGAGCTGGAACCCGAAAAGCAAATCAACCGGGTCATCACTCTTTTCTGTCAGATCGACAATATTCGTATCAAACGCCACAATCCGCGTGGAAATACTTGACATGCTGGCAAGGATACAACTGATGATTGACGAGTAAATAACGGACTCGCCCATCGAACCACTCTGGTCAATATCAAGGATGACATTCCATTTATTCGCCGCCGTCGTACTGGTGCGGTCAAAGAAATAAAAATGTTCCGGCACAATCGTTTTTAATTCCTGATTGTAATGTTTCAGGTTCCTTTGGATGGTCATTTTATAGTCGAGCGCTGCCGCCGAGGGAATCGGGGAATGCTTGCGCTTGTTGACCGCGGCTGTCACAGCCCTTCTGATATCCTGCTCCAAAAGACGGTTGATCTCCTCGACAATCTTCTTGATAAATTCGCGCACGCTCTCCTTGGAACGCTTGGGAATCTGGTCTTTTAACATCAGGATGGTGGAAGCAAGATTTACGTCCGGCTCAAGGTTTTCCAAAAGCTCCGGCTCAAAAATCAACTGTTTTAAACCGCAGCGCGTCATCGCATCGCCCTGGATAATCTTTACAAGCTCCGGGTCGAAAAGACTTCTCACATCGCCAAGCCACCTTGTAATCTGCGGATTTGAAGGCCCTCTGCCTGCTCCCGCGCCCCCAGTGCCAAAACTTCCAGGGGAATTAAGATTGTAGATGGCGGCGAGCGCCTGGTCCATCATATCCATCTCACCGCTCAGCCCCCCACCGCCCATCTTCTCAAAGCGATCCTCGCTGTCCTGGCCTAAAATCAGCCTCCATCTTGTCATAGATTGTTTTATATCCTTTTTTGTCACGCTCTCCATAGTTATCCTCCATTCCGAAAACGTTTACGTTCAAGGAACCGCAAGAGAAAACTGCAAATGCAGTTTCTCTTGTTGAATCCATGTAAAAATAATCAAATCAGCATTATTTTTCACCGTAAACTTCCGCACAAAACTTCTAGTCAAAAATCATCTGTAATACCGGATTACCGGAAAGGTCATGCTGGCTCTCCCAAGCATGTCATTCCCGGCACCATAAAAACCGCGCCTAAAAGTCAAAATCAAACTCGTCAAGACTCTCCACCAGTTCCTTCTCTTCCACATTCAATTCCGCATTGAGCGCCTCGCTGACCTCCTGACCATTATAGCCCCAGATCTCACCCAAATTTTCGGCAATCGAATCCTTTTCCATCGCTGAAAAATCAGCAAATGCGCGGCGCAGGAAAAGCAGCGCGCGCTTAAATTCCTCGTCATCAAGCGTTTCCAAATACTCATCAAGGCTCTCCCAGAGCGAAAGCCTAGCAATCAGCGCATAGCGGTTTTTCATGGCAAGCCCCTCGAACCACCCCGCGCCAAGATCCGCAGGAACACCCCTAGAAAGCCTGCGGCGCACTTCAAGGCGCAGCGCCTCGCCATCCGCAAGGCTGCGCTCTAGCCGGATTGCCATTGCATAACCGGAAAGCTTTGTATTTAAATCATCCCGTTCCGCAACCTCCCTAAGCGCCTCATTCCACGCCGCAACATCAAGAAAGTCATGCGCCAGTGCCACGCTATTCAGGCGTTCGATCGCCGCCGCCATCGCCTTGGATGCCTCATCGTCACAGACACATTCCCCCGGAAGAATCAGGCACGCCCGGAAAAAAATCTGCTGCAAAATCGGCACGAGCGGCGCGGAATCAAGCTGCCTGATATCGCCATATTGCAAAACCACCGAAAGACTCCCCGCAACCGCGGAAAGATCGACGACGGATGCCGCATCCACTGCCATCGCCTGCAGCGCGGCAGTCGCGTAAGCCGCTGCCTCCGTCATCCCGCAGTCAAAAGCATCCTCAATGACACGCGCTGCCTCGCCCATATTCGGTGCCTGCTCCACGCGCTCCTTCATACAAAATGATGCCGCCTGCGCGACCGTATCGCCCTTTAGGGCTGCCTCCACCAGCTCAATCTCCGCCTCCGGAGTCCAGCGCACACTCCAGTGCTCCGCCCAGGTCGCATTGTCCTGCCTTGTCATAGCCTGCGTTGCAAAGCTAATGCCAAGCACCCGCAGCCGGTGCAGGAAAAAAGAGCGGTTCAGGTCAAGAAATGCCGCCTTCTGTGTGGAAGCCTTGCGGTTCTCACGCAGGTCGAGCGATAATTCCTGCTGCGTTGCCCCGCGGTATTTTTCAAGCTTCAGCTCCTTTAGTTTCCTGTAAAAATCATCCTGGATACTGGTGCGGCTCACACCGTCCGGCAGAAAACCAATCGCAGTGCCAATCTCCGTATCGGCTGCGGCAAGTGTCAGCTCGGAGATGCTCCCGCCCCCAAGGCAGGTAACCGCGGCATCCCGCAGATCACGAAGCGCCGGAACCGGGTTTTCCCCTCGCAGCTTCGCAAGCGCCGCCGCAAGCTGCACCGCCTCAATTACCTGCGCCGAGGAAACCGGATTGCCATGCTCCCTCTGATACCCCGCAATCCGGCTCAGATAACAGCGCGCGGTATACGAAAAATCGCCCCTTGAAAAAGCTTCCCACAAAAGCGAATAATAAGCCGGAGCCTTGTTGCCCGCCCCGTAACCGGCGCGCGTTGACAGTCGGTAATATGAATACGGCATCAGTGTATGGCTCGCCTCAAGGCGCGGCAGGGAGGATAACTCTTTGTCCGTCATTGCAGCCGCCCGCTCATCCAAAAGTCCCGCGACATGGTAGGAACCTGTGACCACGACAATTTCCTCGGGCGCAACCCCCGACGCGACAGCCTCCTCGATCTTCTTTCGCATAAACGCCTCGCGCACAAGGATTTCCGGACGGTCAACTGCCCCGTCCTCCTCCAGCGCCCGCAGCTCACTTCCAAAAATTTCCGCCCCGCGGCGATACCCTTCCGTTTCACTGGTATGCTCCATCGTGCGCTCCCAGAATGTTTCATGCCCGTCCTCGCCCGCCTGCTTATCAAGCAATTCGTAGACGTTCATGCGCTCCTCCTCGCCCTTATCGGCGGATTTCCCGCCCGGCCCATACTCCGGCAGCGCAAGAAAAACCTCCGACGGCAGATCGATAAAGCGGCATTCCTTCTTGTTTTCTTTACACCATAAAATTGCCTGGTACTCCGGGGAATACTCTGCAAATGGATACAAAATTGTTCTCACAGGCGCATCCTTCGTGTATGCAAGCACCGCAATCGGCGGCTGCACAGCATGGTCGGACAGCCACACAAGAGTATCATCAAAATCACAGGGACCTTCCACCAGCACTAACTTAGGGTTCTTCTCCCTCAAAAAATTCCTCAGATGCCACGCGCCGGCAGGGGAGAGATGCCGGATGCCAAAAATATACGGATGTTTCATAATTCCTCCATGTTTTCCATCTGAATAGTTAAAAAAACCGCTGGCTTTTGTCCCTATCTCATTAAATCGCTGCACGCTTTATACAGCCCGCTCCAATGCAAACCGCGCTTTTTCATAACATGTTCCAGATATTCTTTCCACGCCACGGCATCCTTATCCTCATCCTTGATTATCGCACCCTGTAACGCGGCAGCCAGATCCTCGTCACTGATTTTTCCGCTGCCAAAACTTCCGGCCAGCGCCATACTATTGCACAAAAGCGAGATTGCTTCCGCCGTGGAAAGCACGCCGCTCGTCCCCTTTACCTTCTGGCTGCGGTCAATAGTTTCGCCGCACCTTAACTCTCGGAAAATCCGGCATACCTTCTCCACCGTTTCATCTTCCGGCAAAGCGGAATTTAAATCCAACCCCGCCGCAAGCTGTGCCACCCTCGTGCGCACAATCTCCATCTCAGAATCCAAGTCCGCCGGGGCAGGCAGAACCACAATATTAAAACGCCTCTTTAGCGCCGCGGACATCTCGTTTACACCCTTATCCCTTGTGTTTGCGGTCGCAATCACAGAAAATCCCTTTTTCGCCGCAATCTCCGTGTTCAATTCCGGCACGGAAATACGCTTCTCCGACAGAATGGAAATCAGCGCGTCCTGCACCTCGGAAGCACATCGGGAAATCTCCTCCATCCTGGCGATTGTCCCGGTTTCCATCGCGGTAAATACCGGACTTTTTAACATGGCTGCCTCGGAAGGTCCCTGCGCCAAGAGCATCGCGTAATTCCAGGAATAGCGAAGCTGCTCCTCCGTTGTCCCTGCCGTCCCTTGGATTACCTTTGTGGAATCCCCGTTAATTGCCGCACAAAGATGCTCCGAAAGCCAGCTCTTTGCCGTTCCCGGCTCCCCGATCAAAAGCAGCGCCCGATCCGTGACAAGTGTTGAGATCGCAATCTCCACCAGGCGCTCATGCCCGATATATTTCGGTGTGATCTGGGTGCGGCCTACCTTGCCGCCACAGATATAGGTGCGCACTGAGCGCGGCGACATTTTCCACCCCGTCGGCACTGGGTCTTTCTCCGCCGCGATCAGCGCGTCAATCTCCTTCTGAAATAATTGTTCTGCCGGCAATCTTAAAATTTCCTGTTTCATAATCCATACCTCTTTCCTGTGACATCATTTCCATTTTCTTATTTCCCTGCAATATCATACACTTTTATATTAACAAGCAATCCTACAGACCGTTCTCAACCCATTTCATATAGTTTGCCTCGTTCCAGTTATACACAGTGACTTTTCCATTTTTTACCAATTCAGGGATTCTTCCTGCTTCCTTTATCTTATCCTCAAGACTTCCCGGCATATTTTGGACAAAATACTCAATCTGCCAAATGGAAATTCTCGGCCTCGCCTTTGCATAGTGAACCAAAAGTCCCTCGCAGCAGGTACCCCCACAGCGTTTTAGCGGCTCCAGATATTCGTCTGCCGCATATGAAAGCGCCTGCTTATAAAAATATTCCGCAAGCCTTGCGCAAACTGCTTTGTCCGAAGAATCGAACAATCCCCCCAATTTCCTGTCAATATCCTTATCATGGCAGCGGATAAAAACTTCCAATAACTCCCCCTTAATCTCGAGCTGGAGCGGCTGCACATATTCACGTTGGTATTCCGCCACACTATCATATCTTGATAGCGCAAGTTTATATCCCCTGCCCTCATCAAAATAAAGATAATTAAGTGCCCCCGCCAGAAAATGGTACGGTACGCATGGAGTTTTATCAAAAAGCTGTTCTGAAAGCCAGGCAGCAATATTCGCACCTGCTTTTTCTGCCCCTGCGCCGCACTCACGGATTAAGCACGCAAGAAATGCCGCCGGAAAATATTGCAAGCGTCCGCCCTTTTCCCCATATATGGAATCTACCAGTGAAAATATTTCCTCACCGGGCTGAGTAATCAGTGTGTAGCACAACAGTTGAAGAATCACACTCTGTAACCAAGTGCCATACTTCCCACTTAAAGCCGCAGCCGCGCGCAGTGCATCACAGACCTCAGCTCCGCTTTTCCCATAGAGGGTATCCACAAAACGGGCTGCTGTTTGCTCCCATTCTTTTATGGCTAAATCATCCTTCTTTTTATTGCCCGTCTTTTCTGTCGGTCTCAACTTTAGCCAGTCCTTCAGACCTTCTGCCGCCCTTCGCGCCGCCCATGGAGCTTTATTCACCTCCGGACTCATCTCAAGGTACTCCATCACGGTTTGCGGTTTCTTCTTATACATTTCCTCAAAAAGTTTTTCCACTTCTTCATCGTCGTTACAGGCAAGCGTACAATAAACGACCTTTTTTGTATTTCCGCGCTCTTTCTTCCCGAGATCCATAAGAAGCTCAATATTCTTAGGGTCGTGGCGCAGCGCATAAATCAGGTTCTGCCGCAATTCGCCTTCCGCCGTCTCAAGTTGTTTTATGTAGAAATCATTGCCCGCAGCCCCCATCCATTTATCAATAATATGCAGCCTGCGCACCATCTCCTTCTTGCCTTTCGGGTTGAAATCCCGCACCAGAAGCGGGAGCACATCCTCCCCATCCTCAAGCAGCCAGCCGCGCACATCATCGGCAAGTTCCGCATAGGATGCGCCGAGCGCCTGCACCATCGCCGTGCGAACACGGTAATCTTTAAAAAGTTCCGGACTTACATTGTGGCAGTCCGTCACATATGAATAATGCCCGCTTCCAGAAGTTGTAAGTGCCTCCCTGAGCGGCTGGAGCACGGAATATGGGACGTTTGACAGAAGCATCTTTTTGTTTTTATTTACAATTTTTTCCATCTCACTTTCCACTTCATCCCCGGCAAATAGCGGTTCCATCTCCCCCGCCACGCCCACAGCGCCCTGCGTGCAGCAAACCGCATCCACCAATGTGATGGCATCAAGCAAAAGGTCTTCCTTGCCTTCCGCCGAAGCATCCGGCGCAACTAATTTCCGGCAGAGTTCGCCCACCTTTGCAAACACCGGTGCTGCTTTCTCAAGCGGTACCATTGCTTCGACTGCCCTCTTTAACCTAAAATCTTCCGCCAGCAGGCTTGTTCCGGCAATCATTGCCGTGCGCAGGCGGTCACGCAAATCATAAATCGGTGTTATATCCATAAATTTTGTTCTCCTTATTATTAGTTCCGCATACTCCCTACTCGCACCCATCTCCCAGGAGCAATTTCTGTCCGCTCCGCTCCCATAAATTCCTCCGGGTGCGTTCCGGGATTATGCTGTTTTTAGTTCCGCATAATTCCTACTCGCACCCATCTCCCAGGAGCAATTTCTGTCCGCTCCGCTCCCATAAATTCCTCCGGGTGCGTCACAGGATTATGCTGTTTTTAGTTCCGCATTGGGGAGTTTTTAATAGAGAAGGCGCACTACTTCGTTTTCTGTGAGGATGCTGAGAGGCTGTAATTTCAGCCTGCGCGCTGCGCCATCGTAATAAAATGCCCCCAAAAGCACCTGGTCTTTTAACAGCCGCTCCTCCGGCAAAAGCCCGATACGGTCAAGCGATGGCTCAATCCCCGGGGCATCACCGAGCATCACTGTTTCGCCCGCCGCATTTTTCAGACAGAGTGAACCGCCGATCTTCCCGATTTCAGAATACGCAACCAGACGGATAAAAACAGGGTCGGCAATCGCATTTTTCAGCGTATTTTTCACATTCTTTGTTTCTGCCGCAAGGTTTGTAACCGCCATACCGCGCAAAACACCTAAGTCACTCGCGGCAATATCCCTGATCTGCACGCCGTTCCAGCGCACACGCAGATTCCCCTGACCCGGATAGCACGCCGCCGATGCCACATGCGCCACACCAAACACGGAATCCTCCTGTTTCACATATTTTAATGCCTTAATTGGACGATAATTATAGGTCATATAAATTGTACCGTCAGACAAATCCGCCCATGCCCCCGCGTCAATATACTCCTTGCGGGCATCATCATAGACACACCAGAAAGAAAGCTGCATCAGGTCAGCCTCCGAAAGCGTCTTGCCAAGCGCCTCAAGCTCCGTCAGCTTCCAGACACCCCCGAGCTCCTCATAAAGTTCATTGTCATCCGGTGCTTCCTCGCCCTTTTCCAGTTTATCCGACAAATACTGCTTTGATTTTTTAACCAGCGTCCAAAACTTCTCCAAAACTGAAATCGCACTGTCATAATGTGTTTCATCCCCGTCTTTCTGAAACGCCGCAACCTCCAACATCAAACCATTTAAAAGGCGCTGCGGTCCCGGCAGATAGTAATCGCCTAACTGTTTTGAAAGCTGCTCATAAGTTTTAAGCGCCGCTCCGCCCATTGTGCCAAGCCCCGCCTTAATTAAATCCCGCACCAGCTTTTCCGCAAGCCCAAGCCCTTCAAGCTGCTTTTTTAACTTCTTTGTCCGCGCCGCCTTTGCCGATTTCGCAGATTTTTCCGCCGCCGCTTTCTTCTTCTCGATCTCCTCCTCGGTCAACGGTCTGTCATCAGCACCTTCCTGCGCATTCTCTTTCTTCCCCGTCTTTTTCGCACGCTTCTTCAAAATATCATCCGGAATCTCGCAGGTGCCAAAATCCCTGCCCGCCGCAATCTCATATAAAAGTGCCAGCCCGTGCTTGCACGGAAACTGCCTGCTCGGGCAGGAACAGCGGCAAACCGGCGCATCCGGCTCAATAAAATCAACTGTTGTAATATAGTTACTCTTCCCACTGCCGGTACACTCGCCAAGATAAAAGGTATCGTCCGCAGAACACTCCCGGCGTACAAAGCCGCCCTTTGCAGAAATTTTCTTCCCGTTCGATGCCGCCGCAGGATTCGGTGCCATCGCCGCAATTTGCTGTTCAGTTACTTTTTGCATAATACCCCCATTCTGTTCCTAGAACATTGTTTTAGATTTTCAGAACTGCACTGTCACATTCTTCTGTTTTTCCACTTTATAAGTATACCCGCAACGTATGGAAATTTCAAGATATATCGCAAAAAAGTAAGAATAATGAAAGCTTTGCGTGTAATTATTTGATAACATCAGATGCATGGAATATGTCATACACAATAAATAAATCAAACCGCTATCTATCAACACTGTCACCCATCGACAATATTAGCACTAATAAGCACACCAAAAAAACACTATCCTAATTTTATACCACCCCGCCATTTCAAAAATACAGGTCAGGACATAATAAATCTATCCCCAACTATCAAAGCATTTGCTTGACGGTAGCATACATATTATGGTATTATCAAGTAGATTATTATATGGTGTTACTAGAAGAATTTAAAAAAGAGAATATGTATAATATTAAAAACTCAAATTATAAGCATAACATATTTATATAACCCGGATACAATTAATGAATATATTACTGCATCAAACCCTATCATATAACATTTCCAGTCCAACCACTAAGCCAATATAACAATTGGAATCCAAATTTATTTTCTGTTTCACAATAAATTAATATAACAACGAATACATATTTTTATATCTGACTTACTATTAACCAAAAGGAGGATACCCATGAGGTTTTTTACAAGGTGCAAAATCTTATATCGCTCTTTAATGCTATTTTGTGTATGTATGGGGATATTTCTTGCCCTTCGTCTGTCATCAATAAGTGTTGATAGTTCCCCTAAATTCTTTTTCTTCTGTATTGGATGCTGTATTTTCTTATTTTTGATTATTTCTTTGATTATACTTAGATGCATTATTAAGGACGCGGAAGAAGACCTGACAGCGATTGCGAAACTAAAAGACAAATCAGATACTCATGTCGGAAATCCGGATGTGGATATATAAAAGTTATAAATAAAAGCTTACCCATTCATAAACAAGGAAAAAATTCATTTGTTAGAACCATAACATTATTATAAGCCTCCTTACACCCCCTCGCTTCTATCACTTCAACCGGGAAGCCATTAAAGTTATATAAGTAATTATTTGACTTCGCCTATTATGTATGGTATACTATGCATGGAGCAATTCAAATAAAGGGGAAAGAATATGCTGGGAATACTTTTAGGTGATCTTCTTGCAAATCCGCATATTGATGGAAATCTGCTGTGCCATGGTCTTTGCAGCCCCGCCATGTTAAAAAAATACATAACAGGGCAGAAGAAACCGGAAAAACTCTTGGGGGATGCGCTGTGGCAACGCGCTGGAAAATCCATGGAAAAATTCGAAATCTTTTTGGAACAGGATGAATACATACTTGCAAAAGAGCGCACGAAGATACAATTGCTAATCCGTCATGGTGCACTATCAGAAGCAGAAAATGCAATTCAAAAATATCAGACCCTGAAAGGGGGAAACTCACAGCTACATATCCAGTTCCTCTGCCTGCAACGCGCTGAAATATACCGGCGCAACCGGGAATCTTATCAGAGGCAAATGAAAAACCTGCGAAGCGGGATGGCGCAAACACTTCCCGACCACATACTTACAACAGGCACTCTGCATCCTCATCTTCTGGGAACACTTGAGCTGCTTTTAATCAGCCGCTATGCATTTTTATTGGAAGAACAAAAACCGGAAAAAGCTGCTCTTTGGTATGAGAGATTAATATCCTACCTGACTGAACCAGCGGACAGCGGCATATCGCGTGACCTTGCGGACAAGCGCCGCCTCCTGCCACCGCTGTATTACCATCAGGCACTCCGTTTTACTGCGATAGAAAATAAATGTGCAGCACTTTGCGCATTAAACCAGGGCATTAAACTCCTCCAGGAACTTCAGGGATTTGAGGGTATGTTTATACGGATGATGGAACTTAAAATTAAACTATTGCAAAACTCCCCTAATCCAGTACCACAGCAGGAAATATCCTGCCTGGAAGTGCTTTGTCAGGAAATGGCGGAATATCATGCTGCAAACCTGGAAAATATCTATCCGGACTATCCGGAACGCAATATTTTTAACGTCAACAATATGTTGCGGGAAAGGAGGATTGCATACAAAATTACAGAGGAAAACATGGCAGATCAAATGGACTGCGACCTGCGCACCATAAAAGATATTGAAAAAGGCAAACGCATGCCACAAAGCCGCACAAAGATAAAATTTTTTCAGATTTTTAACCTTTCTACCTGGAAATACTGCGGTACAGTCAGCACCAGGACTTACTCATTCTACCGCAAATGTACGGAAATAATTAAGTATAATTATGAGAGAGATCATAAGAAAGCCTGGGAAATCTATCAGGAAATTGCAAAAACATTAAAAACGGAGGATCGCATCAACCAGCAGTTTTTAAAATACTGGAATACTGTCCTCTCCTACAGTAGTGGCAAAACACAAAAAAATCAATACCGAACAGATCTTTTGGGAATATTACTGGAAACACTGCCAAATCAAAGTATTGCAAGCGGACAGTGCAGCTTGACAAGATACGAAAGAAAAATTTTAGAAGACTTGGCATGGGATATGGATGCAAAGGATTCGGATGGAATAGGAGATATGCTTTACACACAATATTCAAAATTTAAAGAAGACGAAAGCCTGGGATGCCTTTTTCCAGAATATTACATGTCGCTTGCCTATTGTTGCGCCAGATTCGCAATGCTAAAGCATGATTTTGAGGAATCCGAACGGATACTCGAAGATGCCCTCCGGCAAATCCGTTTCCTACAGAATGATTTTCGCTTGGATTGTCTTCATATACAGCGCTTTTTATTGGAAATAAACAAGATTAAAGCCCAGGGGCAGTTGCCCGCACCTAACAACAGAAAAATATTTCGTTGGATTCGGTACGCATATGCCATAAGTAAATTATATCGCCCGGATTCAATTATCACAATGAACATCGAAAAATACCTGATAAAATATTGGAAGGATACAAAAGAGATTCTTAATTGTTTATAAGAAAAATTATTTTGTAAAAAAGTTAGAATACCTTTCTAAGTGATACGCTTAAAAAGGTATTCTATTAAAATGTTGATTTAACCTCCACCGCCGGTTGGCTTAGGATGAGAGCTTGCAATGTCGTCCACATCATTTTCTTCACCGCAAACAGAACACTCTGTCCCCGGTTCATTTATCGTGGGACTCCCACTTGTCAAAATTAGTGTTATTGATAAAACTAGTGGAACAATTACTCGCTTTGTAAGATTACGAAATAATAAATATTTCTTCACCTTGGCATCCTCCTCTCTCTATTATGGATACAACTAAACATTTTTTCTTACATATCAATAATACCAGACAGACAAAAATCCTGTCAAACAAAAAAGGTTCCAATTTTTTTGTAAACTGCTGTCGAAAAACCGCTTAAATACTGGATTTTTGGGCATGTAAATTGGAACCCTTTTTTGTTTGCGGAAAATTTTAAGACCATGTATAATATATTACAGCAACAGGGGACAAGGAATCCCGGGCGTGTGGACTGATCATTCACAGATGAGATTGCAATACTCCGATGTTCCCAACACTCAAAACTATATTAAGGAGGTAAATAAAATGAAAAAGTTATTTTTTGCCGCGTTAATTGGTATCATGCTTTTACAGGCAGGTAGCATTACTACTAAAGCCGAAAACATTCCTCCGGAAAGCACTCCCGCAGATTTTTATACCGCTGACGTAGAGGAATGGTTTGACTCCGAAGGCTCCTACACATATCCTATAACACCGAGCGATCCCATCTGGCACGAGATGAGCTATGGAGAATGGGTAGCTGCATGCAATATGCCACAGGAAGTAGTGGATACACTCTCCACGGAAGAACTTGTAAGTGCGGCTCTGGACTATCCTCTGAAGATGGATTACTTGTTCTTTAATTCCCATGCGGCAGGAATTCAGCATTTTCAGGAAAAATCAAATGTATATCGTGAGCTATTTGAACGGGAAGATGCCCCAGAAGTACTATTAACCGCTTATGAATCCCTGCAAGTTGATTATGATATTCTGGCTGTGACAGAAAATCAAAATGCTCTGACAGCTAGTAAATATGACAGAGAACTTATACTGCAATTATTACTTGCCTCCGAAGAAATATCTGAGCAATTTGACGAAACACAAGTAACCAGTCTTATTGACATAACAGAAGAAAAAAACGAACAACGTTCCGCCACACCAATATTTTCCAGTGTTAGTTCAGAGGAACAAAAGAGTACTTCGGAACATCTAAATACGGAAGACATACAAAAAGATATCACTATCAACCGTTCAGCTACCACATTTAGATTTGAACGCTCCAACGGCGGCCCTATAACTTCCGATCTTAATAATGCTCGTTATTATAAGGGAATAGGGCATCTTTATGGTAAATCCCCTTCTTGCCTCGAGTTCTATGATAGTGACTACACACCCGTCGAAGCAAGTTCATTGGATGGTTACTATCTTGGTCTTTATACAACCTGGAAACATAAGTCAGGCGTAACTAAAAAATATAACTGTCACTCTTACTGTTGGATAAAAAAATCAATTATCCAACAGACTACGCGGGTGCAACCACTTATTTCAGATATGAGGGTAAGGATATCAAAGTAACTAAAAGTGATGCTTACATCATTCTTTATAATGCTCTTGGTAAACCACTTCATTCGGTACGTTCCTTGACAACATCCTCGGGCAGCAACCTGACAGAATGGAAAAATTCGTTAAAAGTTGAATCAAAACTCGGTACAGCTGGAGTATACGAAACTACTTTACAGGATATGTTTAACATTTATGGTGCAAGCTATTATAAAGTATACTATAGAAAATAAACATATTAAAAAACAGAGTTATAAAACAGGGCGTGTAAAATCGATATTTCCTACACGCCTTGTTAATTGTTATCATTAAAATGATATCTGGAAAGGAATGATGATATAATGGACAAAAATGCTAATTCCAAAACTCTCAAGCTATCCAGGAAGATTTACTTAATACTATCTGGTATCGCTATCACTATAATCGTTTTAACCATCCTTATTATAATATATTATCAACCCAAACATTATTCTGGCAGCATCACTTTAAAAACACTGAAATGGGAAACAACCCTCAACATACAAATGGATATCTATGCCCACAGGAGCCTTTTTAGACCAACAAAATTCAGCGGAAAACTAATTGTAAACGATAGAGAATATGTCAGTTGTTATACGAAAGATATACCAAAACGCCCATTCAAATATGATATATTCAGTTCAATTGCACAGTTCGATTTAACTAGCTATTCCAGACAATATGATGAAAACAATTTTTTTGAAAATTTAATTGCAAAACTTCGTGGAGAGCAGCAAATTCCTGCTTTTTTGCTCCCTGAATCGAAAGACCCCCGATATGGTTTCTTTATTGAAAATTTACAGGAGGTATTCTCAGGAAAAAATCTTGACGAATGTAATCTCATTGTCCATACTGCAAATGAGGAAACAAAAATAGAAGATCATGCAATGACTAAATACGCATATGAGTTATATCTTAAACAAATTGAGTCATTTCAATCAGAAAGTATCTCTCCTGAATAGGAAGAAGAAAGCGATAACTAAATTATTTTTGAGATAGTCGGATTTAAACATGGGTCATCAAAAGTACATGAAACTACTTTACAGATATATACGACATTTATGGCGCAAGTCACTATAAAATATACAACATAAAATTAGATATCAGAAAACAAAGTCGATGAAACAGGGCATATAGCATTAATATTTCCTGCATGCCCTGTCAATTCTTATTTACAAAATAACCCCAAAAAAGATATATCAGTATAATGGACAAAAACGGTAAAATAATATGACAAAAAGACTTCCAAAAATTTACACTGTATTTTGTTTCGGTATGCTTCTTATTGTAGCCCTCCTCTCCCGCTTTAAAGGGGAACTGCATTTATCATCAAATGGTTATTTACTGCTAAAACGTTCAATTGGGGGTTCGAATAATGACGCACTAAATCCTGAAACAAGAAGGACGAACACTACTACATTTGAAGTGAAGATTAATGGAGATCGAATCTATTGGATGAGTTGGTGGGATGATTTCGAAGTTGACCGTATAGATGGTTCCCGAGTAGATCGATTTTTTGTGCTTAGCGAACATTATGGGCTGACAGAATTCCATGCTTGGCGCACCCCTGAAAAATTAAACTACAAAATTATCAACAATATCTTTACCAAGGAAAAGAGAACGCCTCCATCCCAGTATTATGCCAACATGGATATCCTTGCAGAATACATTGCAACATATTATTGGTATCCAGCAGGTCATCAAGTCACTGAAGATTACGGCAATTTCAACCAAGGACGCTCAAAAATGACATACCTCACCCTTGGGCTGCTCCTATTCCTGCAAGGTTTCTCCCTGCGGCTTTTGCTTACCCGCTGGAGGGAAGGTCAAAAGCATGATATACTGAAAAGATGCATTTGTCAGATTATATTTGCTATTTTGCAGTTGCTTGTTTTTTGGATGGACTTGTCAAAATATGTATATTTTTTACCATAAGAACAGTTTGAATCACCCATATATCAACAGACAGTTTGCGGAGGCAGAACTTATGGAAAAGGGAATAAAACAAACCAATACACTTTATAATATCTTCTGTATCTGCATCTGTCTGCTGATATGGGCATTATCCTATTTTCAGGGGCATGTTTATATCTCACCAAACGGTTACGCCGTGTTGAATGACAACCTGCTTAATCCAATAGGGATCGATGAAAAGGGACGTGCAGAACAAAGTGTAATGCATGAAATGATTCTTAATGGTGGACACTTTAACCTGATGTACACTGGTGGTGAAGAATATTTAGGCTTCCCTGAAGGAGGACTTCACTTCCAGGGAACTGGCTTTTGGGATGATAATACCTATTTTATGGACTTTTATATCATAAAAGAAACAGGAGATTCACCCTACGAAATTTATGATATTTGGCCTCGTAACTGGCCTGTCCAGTACCTCCGAAGCCAGCGCATGATCTGCGACTTCATTACCGCCCAATGGCACAATTTTAACATCTTTGGATATGCACGAATGGAAGGAGGACACCCTTTGCGGATGATTTTTGTCCTCGTCCTAGTTTTGCTGTTACGCTCTCCATGTCTGCATCTGATCCAAAAATGGCAGGGATCCGAAAAAAAAATGAAATGTTATCGGTTGATAACCTACACCAGTTTTTCAATTTTGCAATTTACAATATTAATCCTTGCCACACTGCAATTTGTGACTTTTATTCCCTAATAGCTTAGCTGCTATATTACCAACCACCAAACAAATACTCATCAGAAAAGGGGTAATCAATATGTTATTTCACGGATTATCACCACCTTTCATAGCACGAATCAAATTACATTGTAACCGGTCATGATAAGTATACCTTGCAATATCAGGAAAGGAATAATGTTATAATGGACAAAAACGTAAATCATAAATCATCAAAACCATCCAAAAAGATTTTTTTAATACTATCCTGCATCGCTATCATTATAATCCTTTTAGCCATTCTTATCAGAGGATATTATCAACCCAAACATTATTCTGGCAGTATCACTTTAAAAACACTGCAATTGGAAACAACCCTCAACATACAAATGGATATCTATGCCCACAGGAGCCTTTTTAGACCAACAAAATTCAGCGGAAAACTAATTGTAAACGATAGAGAATACGTCAGTTGTTATAAGAAGGATATACCAAAAGACTCTTTCAAACATGATATGTTCAGTTCAATTGCGCAGATCGATTTAACTGGCTATTCCAAAGAATATGATGATAACAATTTTTTTGAAAATTTAACTGCAAAACTTCATGGAGAGCAGCAAATTCCTGCTTTTTTGCTTCCTGAATCGAAAGATCCCCGATATGGCTTCTTTATTGAAAATTTACAGGAGGTATTCTCAGGAAAAAATCTTGACGAATGTAATCTCATTGTCCATACTGCCAATGAGGAAACTAAAATAACGGATCATGCAATGACTGAATACGCATATGAGTTATATCTTAAACAAATTGAGTCATTTCAATCAGAAAGTATCTCTCCTGAATAGGAAGAAAAAAGCGATAACTAAATTATTTTTGAGATAGTCGGATTTAAACATGGGTCATCAAAAGTACATGAAACTACATTACAAGTTATGTTTAACATTTATGGCGCAAGTTATTATAAAGTATACTACAGAAAATAAATAGTTCAACTGACAGAATTTATTAAACAGGGCGTGTAAAATTGATATTTCCTACACGCCTTGTTGGTTATTATCAACAAAATATTATCAGGAAAGAAGTGAAGATATAATGGACAAAAAAGCAAATTATAAATCGCCAAAACCACCAAAAAAGATTTTTTTTATATTCCCCTGCATCGCTATCACTATAATCCTTTTAGCCATTCTTATCAGGGGATATTATCAACCCAAACATTACAACGGCAATATCACTCTCACTACAATGTATCAGGAAACACCCCTAAATATCCAAATGGATATCTATGCCCACAGAAGCCTTTTCAGACCAACTAAATTCAGCGGAAAATTAATTGTAAACGGTAAAGAGTATATCAGCAGCTACAAGAAAAATGAAATTGAAGACTTATCACCATTCAAACGTTTAATCTCTTCATCCCTTGAACCTGATATAACTTCCTATTTAAAAGAATATGATGATAATAATTTTTTTGAAAATTTAATTGCAAAACTTCGTGGAGAACAACAAACTCCCGCTTTTTTACCTCCTGGATCGGATAACAGCCGATATGGAGTATTTGTTGAAAATCTGCACGAAGTATTTTCAGGAAAAAACCTTGACAATTGTAATCTCATTGTCCAATACTACGATGAGGAAATAAAAATACCGGATTATGCAATGACTAAATACGCATATGAGTTATATCTAAAAAAAATCGAGTCATTTCAATCAGAAAATATCTCTCCTGAACAGGAAGAAGAAAGCGATAACTAAATTATTTTTGAGATAGTCGGATTAAAACATGAATCATCCGAAGTACATGAAACTACTTTACAGATATATACGATATTTACGACGCAATTCACCATAAAATATACTACATAAAATTAGAGTTCAGAAAACAAAGTCGATGAAACAGGGCATATAGCATTAATATTTCCTGCATGCCCTGTCAATTCTTATTTACAAAATAACCCGAAAAAGATATATCCGTATAATGGACAAAAACGGTAAAATAATATGACAAAAAGACTTCCAAAAATTTACACTGTATTTTGTTTCGGTATGCTTCTTATTGTAGCCCTTCTCTCCCGCTTTAAAGGGGAACTGCATTTATCATCAAATGGTTATGCTCTTTCTTACTTAGGTAATCTGTTTCATGTGGTATTGCTCCTTCCATGTTGATGTATTTATTGTACCATGTACGTGGCACTTGA
Organism: uncultured Lachnospiraceae bacterium; assembly: GCA_910577675.1. Lineage (GTDB taxonomy): Bacteria > Bacillota > Clostridia > Lachnospirales > Lachnospiraceae > RGIG4057. The sequence continues at coordinate 868 of CAJTOR010000020.1, read as the reverse complement.
TTTATAATATATTTATCATGTACAGTGGAGAAGGTGCATCTATAATTTGCGCCCCCATTGGAATATATCAACTGAAAGAAGGTGCTTATATGCCTAATAGTCCGAACAAAAAAAATTACAATGCCAACTATGCAAAAACCAACCTAAAACGCATTCCCTTAGATGTACAAAAAGAGAAATACGACCAAATCAAAGCTGCTGCCAGTCCATTTTCTATCCTAACCTCTGTAAGAATGCGCATAATTTATACGCAAAAAGCTATTGACATACGCATAAAAAAGGCGTATAATACATAATATAAGGAGAACACAATATGACGGTTCAGGAAATACTAAAGATGCTTCGCAAAGATGGATGGTACACCACCAATCAGGAAGGCTCCCACATAAGCCTAAAGCACCCAACAAAGCCCGGAAAAGTCACAGTACCAAATCACAGCGGGGACTTGAAACCGGGAACACTAAACAGCATTTACAAGCAGGCGGGGCTTAAATAGCCTGCTTCGAAGAACCATAATGCTTGCGCTTATCATAGAAAGGAGCATAATCTATGCAGAATTTAACTTATCTTGCAGTCTTTGAACCATCAACAGACGGCTCATATAGTATCTACTTCCCTGATTTACCCGGATGTATCAGTATTGGAAATAATCTGGAAGAAGCTGCACGCATGGCAGCAGAAGCCGCAACCCTCCATGTTTACAGTATGCAATGTGACAATGAGGAAATTCCCACTCCATCCGTGAACCTCTCCAAAGAAGATACAGAGGGAAATGTTGTAATGCCCGTTACAATCCACCCTGATTTATTCCGCATGAAAAAAGATAACGAACGCATCAAAACAAACATCACTCTCCCGGCATGGTTGA
>CAJTOR010000019.1 GCA_910577675.1 uncultured Lachnospiraceae bacterium | reverse complement strand
TCATACATGAACCTCCTTAAATTATTTTTTGCATATAAAAAGGACTAAGTCCTTTAAAGCCATAGCTTTTAGGATTTAGTCCTAATCGAGAGAATGTATCTTTTTCAGATACACGAAAGGGAAGCCAAAGCCTCCCTTTCGATAATTATATATAGATTTTGCAAATAATATCTTTAAATCGGTTCGCCTTTGTATACTCAGAATGGTGTTTCATGTACTCCTGCACATCTTTCCTCGTAATAACAAGCGTTGTGAAATAAAAATATTTGCGTTCCTCTATTTTCCTACATTGGCAATCGCTGCCTGTGCTGCCGCAAGTCTCGCAATCGGCACGCGGAACGGTGAGCAGGATACATAGTCAAGCCCGATCTTGTGGCAGAACTCAACCGAGGACGGATCCCCGCCGTGCTCGCCGCAGATACCGATATGCATGTTCGGATTTACCGGCTTGCCAAGCTTGATCGACATTTCCATCAGCTTGCCGACACCGGTCTGGTCGATCTTTGCAAACGGATCGTTCTCGAAGATCTTTGTGTCATAGTAAGCGTTCAGGAACTTGCCTGCGTCATCCCTGGAGAAACCGAAGGTCATCTGGGTCAGATCGTTCGTACCGAAGCAGAAGAAATCAGCTTCCTTTGCGATCTCATCCGCGGTAAGAGCTGCCCTCGGGATCTCGATCATCGTACCAACCTCGTACTCCAGCTTGACGCCTGCTGCCGCGATCTCCGCGTCCGCAGTTTCAACAACGATCTTCTTCACAAATTTAAGCTCCTTGATCTCGCAGATTAACGGGATCATGATCTCCGGCTTTACAGTCCAGTCGGAATGAGCCTTCTGTACGTTGATCGCCGCACGGATCACAGCCTTTGTCTGCATCTTCGCAATCTCCGGATAGGTAACGGCAAGGCGGCAGCCTCTGTGACCCATCATCGGGTTGAACTCGTGCAGGGAGGTAATGATCGTCTTGATCGTCTCAACAGACTTGCCCTGAGCTTTTGCAAGCTTCTCGATATCAGCCTCGTCGGTCGGAACGAACTCATGGAGCGGCGGGTCAAGGAAACGGATCGTTACCGGGTTCCCCTCAAGCGCTTCGTAAAGCTTCTCGAAATCGCTCTGCTGGTACGGCAGGATCTTCTCGAGTGCTGCTTCCCTCTCCTCCACGGTATCGGAGCAGATCATCTCGCGGAATGCAGCAATTCTGTCTTCCTCAAAGAACATATGCTCGGTACGGCAAAGACCGATACCCTCAGCGCCAAGCTCGCGGGCTTTCTTCGCGTCGGACGGCGTATCTGCGTTCGTGCGAACCTTTAACTTGCGGTACTTGTCCGCCCATGCCATAACACGGCCGAACTCACCTGCGATCGTAGCGTCAACGGTAGCAATCTGACCGGCATAGATATTTCCGGTCGTGCCGTCGATGGATACGAAATCACCCTCGTGGAACTCCTTGCCAGCAAGCGTGAACTTCTTGTTCTCCTCATCCATCGCGATATCGCCGCAGCCGGATACACAGCAGGTACCCATACCGCGCGCAACAACTGCAGCGTGGGAGGTCATACCGCCGCGGACGGTTAAGATACCCTGGGCAACCTTCATACCTGTGATATCCTCCGGGGAGGTCTCAAGACGCACAAGGACAACCTTCTCGCCCCTGCCAGCCCAAGCTTCCGCATCCTCAGCCGTAAATACAACCTTGCCGCAGGCTGCTCCCGGGGAAGCGCCAAGACCCTTGCCAAGCGGTGTTGCAGCCTTTAATGCAGCCGTGTCAAACTGCGGGTGAAGCAATGTGTCAAGGTTACGAGGATCGATCATCGCAACTGCCTCCGCCTCGGTCTTGTGTCCTTCGTCCACAAGATCACATGCGATCTTGAGAGCAGCCTGAGCGGTTCTCTTACCGTTGCGGCACTGCAGCATGTAGAGCTTCTTGTTCTCCACCGTGAACTCCATATCCTGCATGTCATGATAGTGGTCTTCAAGCATCTTGCAGACCTTGATAAACTCTGTGTAAGCTTCCGGGAACTCCTGTTCCATCTGCGCGATCGGCATCGGGGTGCGCACGCCGGCAACAACGTCCTCGCCCTGCGCGTTCTTTAAGAACTCGCCCATCAGCTTCTTCTCGCCGGTTGCAGGGTCGCGGGTGAACGCAACGCCGGTTCCGGACTCGTTGTTCAGGTTACCGAATACCATCGGCATTACATTGACAGCGGTACCCCAGGAATACGGAATATCGTTGTCGCGGCGGTATACGTTCGCGCGAGGGTTGTCCCAGGAGCGGAATACTGCCTCGATCGCAAGCTTTAACTGCTCTACCGGGTCGGACGGAAAGTCCTTGCCAAGCTGCTTCTTGTACTCTGCCTTAAACTGCTCTGCCAATGTCTTTAAATCAGCAGCGGTCAGCTCAACGTCGAACTGAACACCCTTCTCTTCCTTCATCTTGTCGATGAGTGCCTCAAAATACTTCTTGCCGACCTCCATAACAACATCCGAGAACATCTGGATGAAACGGCGGTAGGAATCGTATACGAAACGCTCGAATGCCGGATCCGGGTTGCCTGCGATCATCGCCGCAACAACCTCGTCATTCAAGCCGAGGTTTAAGATGGTATCCATCATACCAGGCATGGAAGCGCGCGCACCGGAACGAACCGAAACAAGGAGCGGGTTCTTAAGGTCGCCGAACTTCTTGCCGTTGATCTTCTCCATCTCCGCAACAAACTGCATCGTCTGACCCATGATCTCATCGTTGATCTTGCGCCCGTCCTCGTAATACTGCGTGCAGGCCTCGGTCGTGATCGTGAAGCCCTGCGGCACCGGAAGACCGATGTTGGTCATCTCGGCAAGGTTCGCGCCCTTACCGCCAAGCAGCTCGCGCATGCTCGCATTACCTTCGGTAAACAAGTATACCCATTTCTTTGCCATTGAAAAATTACCTCCTAATGAATTTTGACTGCCCTGCGCCTTACGGCCTGTCCTGCCGCGCCATCCTCACCAGATGGCTGCGAATATCCTAATCCATAAATGCCCGAACTACTGTTCTCCTGACATGCCAAAAGAAACGCCTTCCCAGTCGTCAAAACTTATTATAACATAGAAATTTTTCCTTGGAAACACCTTTTTTCCATTTCCTCAAAAAATTTGCGAAATACAGGAAAATAAAAGATTGAAAGCCCCCTATAAACATACCTGCCTGCAAAAATAGTCATACAACTGCACTGTATCCATTTTTCCATCCAGAATATGCCCGTAAAAACTGTTAAGCTGTTCTATCTGGATACATTCTAAATCCTGCTGGTACGGCAAATCCTCCTCCTCAAATGCAACCCGCACCACGGTCATAAGGACGGACAGAACCATCTCCCACATAATATGGATTTCTTCTTCCCCAGGAATAAATCCTGATTCCGCATAATCGAAAATTCCCTCTTCCTCATCATCACAGATAATCAAAGTATAAAGCTCCTCGGCAGAAAATACCCGTCCTTCCTGCCAGGAATTAAACTTTTGTATCACAGAGAGAGCAGTATCATACTGCTCCCCCGTGATCTTTTCTCTGTACCGGTCCAGGGTTTCTTCTAGATAGCCAAGGACAGCCGATAATGTTTCCACTCCAATAACATCCCCCTTAAAAGTCAAATTTATCCTCGAAGTATGCTTTTAAATCCTCAATCTTTACGCGCTCCTGTGCCATCGTATCACGGTCGCGCACTGTCACCGCATGATCCGTTTCAGAATCGAAATCATAGGTGATGCAGAATGGTGTGCCGATCTCGTCCTGCCTGCGGTAGCGCTTGCCGATATTCCCGCGGTCGTCGAACTCGCAGTTATACTTTTTCGACAGCTCGGCATAAATCTTCTCCGCACCCTCGTTAAGTTTTTTGGAAAGCGGCAGCACACCGATCTTTACCGGGGCAAGCGCCGGATGGAAATGGAGCACCGTGCGCATCTCGCCGCCCTCCAATTCCTCCTCGTCATATGCCGCGCAGAGGAAGGCAAGCGTCACACGGTCCGCGCCGAGCGACGGCTCAATTACATAAGGAACATACTTCTCCTGCGTTTCGTCATCAAAATAAGACATATCCTGCCCGGAAGTATTCTGGTGCTGTGTCAGGTCATAATCCGTGCGGTCAGCAATCCCCCAGAGCTCACCCCAGCCAAATGGGAACAGGAATTCAATATCGGTCGTACCCTTGCTGTAGAAGCAGAGTTCCTCCGGCGAATGGTCGCGCAGGCGCATCTCATCTTCCTTTATGCCGAGGGAAAGCAGCCAGTCGCGGCAGAAACCGCGCCAGTACTGGAACCATTCGAGATCCGTGCCAGGCTTGCAGAAAAATTCAAGCTCCATCTGCTCAAACTCCCTTGTGCGGAACGTAAAATTGCCCGGAGTAATCTCGTTGCGGAAAGATTTCCCAATCTGCCCAATACCAAATGGCACCTTCTTCCGGGAAGTCCTCTGCACATTTTTAAAGTTTACAAAAATTCCCTGTGCCGTTTCCGGGCGCAGGTAAACTGTATTCTTTGCATCCTCGGTCACACCCTGGAATGTTTTAAACATCAGGTTAAACTGGCGGATCTCCGTAAAATCCCTTTTGCCGCAGCTCGGGCAGCAGATTTCATGGTTCTTTACAAAGTCCTGCATTTTTTCGTTGCTCCATGCATCGACCGTTTCGGAAAGTTCAAAATTATTTTCCGCGCACCAGTCCTCAATCAGTTTATCCGCCCTGAAACGCTCGTGGCAGCCCTTGCAGTCCATTAATGGGTCAGAAAAACCGCCCAGGTGCCCGGATGCCACCCATGTCTGCGGATTCATCAGAATCGCGCAGTCCACACCGACATTGTACGGGCTTTCCATCACAAACTTCTGCCACCATGCCTTCTTCACATTATTTTTCAGTTCCACACCGAGATTGCCGTAATCCCATGTGTTCGCAAGCCCCCCGTAAATCTCGGAACCCGCGTACACAAACCCTCTTGCCTTTGCAAGCGCCACGATTTTTTCCATAGTCTTTTCCATAATAATCCTCCATTCTGAGAACGTTTACATTTAAGGAACCGCAAGAAAATTTTCGAGTACAGTTTCCTTATGTCAGATCGGGGCTTATTTGTGACGTTCCCAGCACAAATAGCCGTGTACAACAAATCTCTAAGTCCTCCTGGGTGGTCAGCCTGCAAATAACCTTGTAAGAATCGTTCCCTGCACCAGTCTGTGCATAAAAAAACGCCCCAAGCTCAACGCTTAGGGCGAACACAAGTCCGTGGTACCACCTAAATTCAGATTTCTCTGCACTCCGACCAGCCATACAGCCGCTTCCATATAACGGTGGAAACCGTTCCCTTCTACTCACAAAAAAATCCGGCGATGCCTCTGCCAAAGAATCATCAGGATTTTTCTTTTCAAAAGGAATGCTCCCGGATGCCTTCCATGCCATTGTGGGAAGACTCTCACCGTAAACGGCGGGTGGGATTCCCCGTATCAACACCGCCATTTTTGCCTTCTCTCTGAACCACTGCTGCACATGTACTAATTCCGATCAATGCATTTTTACATTCTGTAAGGATATTATAGCGGGCAATCTTAAAAGTGTCAAGGGGGTTTTTAAACTGAGTTGTCAAAGAAATTTTCATATCCCCACCTGCATTGACTATTCCCGGTCCAGTAACCCTTACCCCTTACAAGATAATAATATTCGCGCACCCCAAATCATTCGCTAAGTCATACACCTTTCCCGTTGTAAGCCCCAGCACTTTCGGGCGCAGCACGGTGAAAGGGCTGTTCTCGACAACCCTGGCATTCTCCCCATTGCTTAGCTCCACATCCGTTCCCACAGGGTAGAGGATGACACTCTCCATAAAACAGCGCATCACATCCACATCGAGTTCGCTTGTCATGGACATAATCATCTCCACCGCGTCCCGCGGCGAAAATGCCTTCTTGTACGGGCGCTCCGTCACAAGTGCATCATAAATATCAACCACCGAAATAATCCGGGCAAACGGGCTTATCCTCGGCATTTCAATACCGAGCGGATAACCTTTGCCATTTAATTTCTCGTGGTGCTGGAGCACTCCAAGCCTGATATCACCTGACAAATCGTCTTTGTCCGTCAAGATGTGATAGCCAAACACGGAATGTTTTTTCATCACTGCAAATTCCTCGTCCGTAAGTTTACCTGCCTTATTTAGTACTTCGTCAGGAATCTTTGACTTTCCGATATCATGCAAAAGTCCCGAGATACCGATCTCATATACCTGCTTCTCATCAAAGCCGTAACGTTTAGCTACAATCATTGACATGGTTGCAACATCCACGCTGTGCTTAAATGTATATTCATCGCTTACTTTAAGTGCACTGATATCGACCGCAACCGCATCATTGTCGTCGATCGCCCGCATTAAATCGTTCGTAACCGTCTTTGTCGCGTCAGTAAAATCCGGGGAATTCACATCCTGATAAAGATACTTAATCCCCTCCTCAACGCGCTTTCTCACGCTCTCCGAAAGCTTGACCTTCGCAAGATCCTTCTTGTATGCTTTTTCAAACTTCTCCTGCATCGCCATAGAAAGTGGTACGTTTTTCACCATATCCCTGGCATTTTCTTCCCCTTCCCGGACATAAATGCCCGGCACCCCCATTTTTTTCAGCGCTTCGATTGCATAATCATCAAGGACACTTTTTTTTGCAATCAGCACCCGTCCTGCCCGATCAATAATGGACTGGTCAATTATCATTCCCGGTAAAACCCTTCTTATTGAGAAATATTTCCGTATTATCAGCTACACCACCGCCTTTGACTTTAGAATAGAACCTGTTTGTCAAATTATTGTAGCATATTTTAAACAATAAGTACAGGAAAATCTAAAATCTTCCCATCCGGTCATGCCCCGCTGCCAATATGGAGTGCCCCGAAAAGATACAGCGACAAAACCACTCCAAACGGATAAAGCAGGTTCACTACCGTCCATCCACCCCAAAGCAGCGCGCCAGCCTGCTGAAACACGAAACATACCGCGCCGACTTTAAACAGATAGCGGCGCAGAATTTCCCGCCGGATACAGCACAGCATTTTTTTATCCACCGGAACATAGGCAAGCAGCGTAACAATCCTCTTCCCCTCCCCGGGTGCATAGATATACGGCTGCATCTTAAAAACCACAGCCGCATAAAGAAACATCCATGTGAACAAAAAAAATATCGGGGAACCCTGATAAATAGAAGAACCCACTGGAAAAAACATCATAAGACATCCCAGGGCACCCAAAATAACATACACTATTTTTGCCGCAAGTTTAGAGTCCTCATCTATTTTCACCCATTCGCGGTCAAATGCCATAATCTTATCCCTTGCCAGGCTTTCTTCTTCCCCCTTTTTATTCTTCTTTCCCGTCCTAAAATTTTCCCCCACTGCCACCTGCCCCATCCTTCCTGTTTTCACAGCCTTCTTCCCCATAAAGTCCTCCATTCCAAAAACGTTAAGAAACGAAATAGAACGCCGCGATTCCATTTCTCTTGTCAGATCAAGACTTATTTTTTATGTTCCAGATACAAATAAACCCTGTAAAAAATATGTGTATCCACATTATTTTTCACAGTCCCCCTCTTTTTCCTTCCGTCGGAATTTTAGACCAATACTGCATCAAACGCTTCCCCAAATGATTTAAGTCTCCCACCCTCCAAAATCCCGACATAATCCGCCCTCTCCTTTAGCTCCTCCACTATATGCGTTACCATCAAAACAGAAGCGTCACCCCCCATTAGGATACCGGAAAGCAGCCGGAAAAATTCCCTGCAGAAAACAGGATCCATCCCACCAGTCACCTCGTCGAGCAGGTATAGTTTTGTGCAGTGCGCCATCGCAATGACCATCTGGAAACGCAGATATTCCCCGCGCGACAAATTTGCAAGCGGAATATCCAGTTTCTGTTTACTTCCCGAAAATAAATCTACCTCCTCCGATGCCCTAAAAAAAATATCCCAATCCCATTCCGGATAAAAGGGCGCTAATAATTTTGCATTCTGCCTGCCGCTGTACTGCTTAAAAAACGGTGCTTCATCCGCCACAAAAGCGATTTGGTTCAAAAATTTTGTATGGGAATTATGCAGCTCTTCCCCCTGAAAACGGATGGAACCGGTATATTGTTTTTTCCCATCCGCAATATAGTGCAGCAGCGTTGTTTTGCCCGAACCATTTTTTCCTGCCAGCCCGACCAGATACCCTGCCGGTATTTGAAAACTGATATCTGTTAGGTTAAAACCTTTTGTTATCCCGGTAACATTTTTAAATTCCAATAGCATATTATCTTTCCCTTCCCCATAAAACAGCGCCCCAGCCCTTCCCCCACTTTCATCTTTACGGCTTAGAAGCGGGGGATTTCTTTAAACAGGTTCAAACAGTGCCGCCACCATATCAAGAACATCCTCCTTCCCCATCCCCGCCTTGCGGCAGTCAGCCAAAATTTCTGCCATCCGCCGCTCAAGGCTGACATACTGTTTTTCCTTTAAATAATCTTTATTGTGCTCACATACATAAAACCCTTTGCCCGGCACCGCTCGAACCAAACCTTCCTTCTCAAGTTCTTCATAAGCCCGCTTTGTTGTAATCACACTGACCTCCAATTCCCCGGCAAGCGCCCGGATGGAAGGAAGTGCCTCACCCGCCTTCAGTTCCCCGGTTACAATGGCATTTTTAAGCTGATCCACAATCTGTTCATAAATTGCGAGCGTCCCCTGTGTCCGAATTAATATTTTCATAGTCCCTTTATCACCGTTCAATCCGCACTGGATTCTTTTCCCCTTTCCACCTTCTCATAATAGATAATATACTCCATTGCAGGCTTAACATATCTCAATATTACAAAAATCGCCGCCACTCCATGCAAAAAAAACAATACCAGCATAATTTCCACTTCCATCCCCGTAAACCTCGGCTCCTCCATATCGCCAACAACCGCTCCCAGAAAACACATTGTAATAATTCCAAGGAACAGGATTACAACCTCGCACACCAAAAAACCGGACGATATCCTGTTTTGCTTTGCCGCACTGCGGTTCATAAAACCTCTCTGCAACCCCATAACCGCTGAAAAGAACATTACGGTAAGCAGGCAGAGAAAGGCACTTTTAGGCGAAATGAAACCCATCACACAGAATACACCCTCAAATAGCAGGCAGGACAGGGTGGGAAGTAAAACTCGCATCCCCCAGGAAATCAAAAAATACTGCTTTCTGTCAGATTCAGAAAATGGACAAAAAAACAGTGCCCCTACATCCTCCCCATATATAATTGTAAGAAAAATTGCAAGTATCATTGGCACCATACCCGCATAATAAAGCGGAAGATACCGCCCCGGAACCTTCATTGTCAGCGGTAAAATACCAAGAAAATAGATAAATAAGTAACACATAAAATACTTTGAAATATACTTAAATCCGGATTTAAGCCCATAGTACAGGTCATCCAGAACCATCCTCCACATCATAAATGCCTACCTCCCTCTTTTTTCGCATGGTAATACATAATTTCTTTAAGTGTCGGCACACTCACACAAAGTTCCGGGTCATAGACTGCATGTTTGCTGTGCTTTACAAAAGCGCGTGCGCCGTACTCATAGCTTTCCATGGCAATCACCCTTTCTTTCGGAATCAGGCGCAATTTGTACGCCTCCCCGGAAACAATCCTGTAGGAATCCTCAAGTTTTGTGCGCTCCATACAAAAAACCAGCTTCCCTCCATCAAGCATCGCAACATAATCCGCAATCCTCTCAAGATCAGGAATCAGATGGGTGGCAAGCACCACCCCATGTTCCCCGTCCGAAATAAATTCCCTGATAATCCTGAAAAAATCCTCCCTGAATTCCGGGTCAAAATTCGCACTGGGCTCATCGAGAAGCAAAAGTTTCGGCGCGTGCGAAAGTGCAAAAGCCAGCTGGAATTTCAGTTTTTCCCCCCGTGAAAGTTTCCCTAATGGCCGCTCCATGGACAATCCAAAACGCCCGCAGTAATTCTTAAAAACGCCCGGATCATATCCGGTATAATATTTCCCGTACCTGTCCGCATTGCTTTTAAGTGTACATCCCCCCGCAAATATCTCCCGGGGAAGCACAAAACCAATCTGGTCTTTTACCTGCGCCTCCTGCGTTTTCGGGTTTGCCCCGAGCACCGAGATTTCCCCTGCATCCGCCCCATACAGTCCCATTATAAGGCGTATCAGCGTACTCTTTCCCGACCCGTTTGCCCCGACCAGCCCAAGGATATATCCTTCTGGCAGCACAAAAGAAATATCTGAAAGCCTGAAATTACCCAGTTTCTTTTCCACATGTTCAAGCCGTATCACACCCATATCCCCCTCTCAGGACAATCTTTGTCCAACATACCATTCTGTCATCCTGTCACCGTTTCACTGTGTCACCGTGTCATAAAGAAATTTCATATCCCTATGCTGCTCCCGCTAGTAAGACAGGGCTTATCTCCCCATCTGACCGGAAGTCCCCCCACTCAACCGCCAAGAGAACCCATTGCGCTTATCCCCCACCTGATTAGAAGTCCGCCTTCCCCACCGCTTTCATCCTTACATTTTAGAAGCGGGGGACTTCTCTGATCGGTTAAACACCAAAGCGCGTCCATATACTGTATATAATAATATATACAGTATATGGACGCGCTTGTCAAGTGGTTTTCTTCAAACTATGCCACCAAAATCCCCACACTATTCTTTGTCGTAACAGTTCCCGTACAGTTCCTTTGCCAATCCCGTGTACTGTGATACAAAACCATTTTTCGCTGCCGTGTAACCGTCCCTGTCATGTTCATACTTTTTCCAGAGCCTGATTTTCATGCGCTCGTACTCCGCCGCTGTTTCCGGATGATCGATCAGGTAATCCCTGAAATACAATTCATCGTTATCCCCCGCAGTTCTCAGATGCAGATGATATACCTTTTCGGCAAATCCATTTTCCGTATACCCCTTGTTAAAGGACATCTGCCCTCCCTCATCCGCCATAAGCAGATACCCGTTCTTTTCAAGGATTTTAGCGATCCTGCCAAAACCACCGCCCGCTTCCACAAGAATATCAATAATTGGCTTCGCCCATATTCCTGCGATCGAAGTGCTTCCGATATGGCTGATACGCACTACCTCTTCCCCGCGCAGTATCCTTTTTAGCGAAACTTCTTCCTCCTTATACCAATCCGCCCAAAAAGCCTTATGCCCGGTCAAAAAAACCGGGAAGAGCTGCCAGAGTTCCTCCAAGGTCATCTCCGCCAGATTCTTTCCCATCCGCACCCTCCCCTTTCTTCCACACCAAAACCGGGTTTTAGTCCTCACGCCTTTCCGCCAGATACATCCCCCGTTCCACAAAATACGGAACCAGGTCATATATACTTTCCCCATTTACTATATGGGCAGTGCAGCTCCCTGGATGTTCCAATGTAAAAGTTTCCCACGCCGTAACCAGATGATCCGTGCGCGGTATCCCATGTGCCTCAAAAATTTTGCATGCTGCGGGAATGTTCTTTGTAAAAACATTGCAGACATTATACTTGCTCTTCATCATCTCATCCTGCGAGATATGCCCGCCAAAGCCAAAGCTCGATAGCCCGTCATGAATCAGAAGTTCCCCTTTTTCCCTGAGAATTGAGAGTGCCGCCTCCTCGTCCAGACCGTCCATATAATAGATATTTTTGTGCATCGGACACGCTTCATCGCCTCGCGCCTGCCTCTCCTCCTCCTGGTTACATGGCACTTCCAAAATAAAAAATACCGGTTCATTTCTATGTGCATGTAAAAATGTCGTAAACAGTGGCAAAAACTTATCCGCTCCGACATTGGCATCAATCGCCATAAGCCCCCTTATTGCCCTTATCACCTCGTACCCCTCCGAAAGCAGGGCTCTATCGGGCACTACGGCTCCCTGAATCATATTTAGCATCTTTTTCCTCCTTCCCTGGCGCATACCATCTAATCCTGTGCAAAACCCATTGTTTCTAACACCAAAAGACTCTTCATCTTCCGCCCCACATGCTTTTTTATGTACTGCCCCACCAGCATGCCAAACTCCGCCATCGCCTCCTCCTTTAAGGAAAAACGGTAAAGCTTAGCACTCGGTGTACCAACCACATACTGCATGGCATAAAGGCAGGCAGGACTTACCCCTGTTAGTACTCCCTCACCATCCCCGCCCGTCTGCTGTTTAAACCTGCACGCACAGGAATCACACACCACGCCGTCCCTGCCGATAAAAAAATGTTTCAATTCCCCGTTCCCCTCATCTTTTTTGCCGCACACGGCACATGCGGATACCTGGGGTGCCTCACCCTCAATACTGATTAGCTTGAGTTCAAAGACCCTCCTGACAAGGGGGAGCGGGAATTTTTTGCTTTCCAAAGCCCTGAGCGACTGATACAGAAGTTTTAACACCTCGCGCTCGTCATTGCCCTCCCTGGTAAAGTAATCGGCAAATTCACAGAAATACATCCCCAGGTAGAGCCGCGCGAGATCTTCTTTAAGCCCCGGAAAATAATTGCTGACCTGAGCGCCCGAAACCGTGTAGGAATCCCTTCCTGCATAAGCGGTGAACTCCCCGTAAGAAAAGGGCTGGCTGCATGCCAGAAGGGGGCTGTTCGGTTTCCTCGCCCCCCTCGCAAACGCATTGATCTTGCCGCGCTCCACCGTCAGTATTGTCAGCCGCTTATCGTATTCTCCCATCGGCATAGCCGAAAGAACCATCCCATTCACGGTGAGCGTCCCAATCATTGTAATCTACCTCATCTTCCTCATCGTATTCGCAGGGCTCCACATCCCTAAGCCCATTCGCACCCGGCATAATGTAGGATTCTGCCATGTTAAAAACCCCCGGCATACCATATTCCTCCGGATAGGTATACGGCTCTGTCGATCCGTAGGATTCAAGCGAACCATAGGATTCCCTCGCATTGTAAGGTTCCCTCGCACATGCCGTGTAATTCAGGTAGTCAAGCACACCGCCCGTCTGCTCAAACCTTCTCCAGTAATTCTCCTGCTTTCCCATAACTGCGCCTCCCTGTCTTTCCTGTCAGTTTACCAAAAAGCCTCCTTGGATTACATAGATAGGTTATCCGCATCCGGGCGATTTTAAACTGCCTAAAACTGGCAGCTACTCCTCATTAGGCGGGCGGTACCCAAAGTTTTTCAACATAGCCTCACTCTCGCGCCAGTCCTTTCTGACCTTTACCCAGAGTTTTAGATTTACCTGCGCATCTAACAGGCTTTCCGCCGCCGCACGCGCCTGCATACCGATTTTCTTTAGCATTGCTCCCTGCTTGCCAATAATTATTCCCTTGTGGGAATCCCGCTCGCAGATAATAGTCGCCTCGATATCAATAAGTTTTCCCCCCGGTCTTTCCTTCATCCGCTCAATCTGTACGGCAATGCCGTGCGGGATCTCATCGGAAAGCAGCCTAAGCGCCTTTTCGCGTATCAGCTCCGCCACAATCTGGCGCTCCGGCTGGTCTGTCACGGTATCCTCATCATAGTACATCGGTCCCTCTGGCAGATATTGAAAAATAACATCGATAAGCCTGTCCGTATTCTCCGCCTTCAGCGCGGAAACCGGCACAATCTGCGAAAAATCCAGTATATTCCTGTATGCCTCGATAAATTTCAGGATTTCCTCTTTTTTTACCGTGTCTATCTTGTTGATAACAAGTATAACCGGAATATCCACCGTTTTTAATTTTTCTGCAATTGCCTGCTCGCCCGCCCCGATATAGGATGTCGGCTCCACCAGCCAGAGCAGCACATCCACCTCCGAGAGTGTGCGCTCCGCCACATTTACCATATACTCGCCCAGCTTGTTTTTCGCCCTGTGCAAGCCCGGGGTATCAAGGAAGATAATCTGTCCCCGCTCCTCGCTGTACACCGTCTGGATGCGGTTGCGCGTGGTCTGCGGTTTACTTGAAGTAATCGCTATCTTCTGTCCGACCAGGCGGTTCATCAGCGTCGATTTACCAACATTCGGCCGCCCGATCAGGGCGGCAAAGCCGGATTTGTAATTTTTTTCCATTTCGTCCACCCTTTATACCAGAGCTTCCACTTTATCGAAAAGTTCCTTTGCATCCGCAATCTTCGCCTCGCTGCCAACCACGCAGAGGCAGTCCTGTTCCATCACTGCCTTAAAGAGAGGTGCGTATGCGCGGATATCCTCCGGTGTCGCGTCAATCCTCTCATCGCGAAGCCTCTGTACTTCCTCGAAAGTCGTGCCCATAAGATACAGGTTGAACGAACGCCGTCCGAGCATCCTCGGGGAAAGAGGAGCATCGAGGTCGCCGGAAGTACCGATAATAAATTTGGTCATCTCGCGCTCATCCGCATCAAAGTCGCGCAGGTATTCCCATGCACGGTCAAAGACCTCGATGGTTTCCTTTAAGTTCGGGTCGCGGTAGGAAACTAACGAATAGCTTTTGCTTATTTCGTCGAAATTGCACAGGCAGCCGTAAGCGCCGCCGTGCACCCTGACTTTATCCCAGAAATAATCCATCGAAAGTATCTTGTTCATAACACTCATCGCGCCGTTTGTTTTTATTCCGGTATCCGCATAGGTACCACATTTTGCCACATACTGCACCTGACCCGGGCAGGTAAAAGCTTCCTTTTCTTTCTTTAACACAAACCCGTAGTTTGCCGGGCAGAAGCGGATATCCCCCTCGCGATTCTTTCCAGGCAGCAGATCCGCAACGCCCTTTAATCCCGCAAGAGCCTTGTTGATCCCTTCCTCCTCCGCCGTAATGCTTACAAACAGGTTTTCCTTCCTGAAAAGGGCAGCGCACAGATTCTTTAACTGCGCCATAACCTCCATGACCTTCCCGTCAAAATTATCTGCCAGATCGCTCAGGAAACGGTAGTAAGCTATGCCATTTATCTGGTCGAGGAACACCGATTTCTCATACTGGCAGGCAAGTGCCCTGCGCACCGCCACACTGTGTGAAGTCCTCATAAGTTCCATCTGCTTTTTGGAGCGCAGCTCTAAGACTATATCCTTTAAGCGTGCCACATCCTCCCATTTTGTGCAGTGGATCATCTCGTTTATAAGTTCGTATGCCTTAGGCAGCTGGTCATACATTGCCTTGGCAGAAAATACATACGCCGGGCGGTAGTAGGAAACATCGCCATCCTTCTGATAGGTTTCAACGCTTGTGTAGACACCGCCGGTCCCGATCTTCATCTCATTGTCAAATTCCTGGTAGGTATAATTTTCGGAATCAACATATCCAAGCACCGTTGTCAGAAGCCCAAGGAACGGCACCTGTTCCTTTGTCAGATGGTTCGCATCAAACATAAGCTGCACATAGGCGATACCGTTTGTAAACACTTCCTGCGTCAGGGCTACAGTGCCGTGCTCCGCCCTCTCTTTTGTCAAGATTGGGAGTGCCTCCCTCTTCACATCGGAGCGCTCAAGCCTCGGGAGAGTTTCAACCACTTCCTTTGAATCCGGTGTATCCTGATATTTCTTTAAGCCTTCCTGCTTTTGTTTGATTAACGCTATATCTTCCTCAGTAAGTGTCTCGCGGTACGCCAAAAGCTTATCCTTCAATTTCTTTTCCATCTTACCGGTAAGACCCGCCTCCGGCTTCATAATAAAGACCGTGGCATGTTCCGGGTTAAGCAGGTACTTGCGGATTAACTCCTCATAATACCCGGTTCCGATCTCTTTTTTCAATTCCGCATACAGATCATTGCAGCGCAGGTATTCAAATGCCTTATCATCATTGTAAAGCCAGGTGGCGAACATCATCATATTCATCATCAGACCCTTTGGATAGTACCCGTAGTCCGCCTCGCGGTATTTGAATTCCGCAATGTTAATCTCCGCGCGAAGCGAGCGCTCCGGCACACCTTCCTCCACAATCCTTGTAAGTTCTTTCTTTATAATATTAAGGAATTCATCCTTCTTTTCCTCGTCCGTATCCTTGGCGATAATGGAGAAGAACGGCTGCTGTACCTCCTCATTAAAATTACTCATGATATTCGGGGATATACCGGCTTTAACAAGCGCCTGGTAGAGCGGTCCAACAGGGGAGAGCAGGACGCGGTTAAGAATACCCATCGCCGTGCACAGCTTCGTATCACAGCTATCCCCGATCATCATATTGTAGCTTAGATAGGTCTTTCCCGCTATATCCTCGCCTTCGGCAACCGGATAGAATGTAACAAATTCCTTTGTCTGCCCGAATGGCTTCTGGTATGCTATCGCGGAATCCACCTCAATCGCATCGTATTTGGAAAGATATTCCGAATCCAGCCACGTAAGCCTTTCCTTCACATCCATATTGCCGTACAGGAAAATATAACTGTTGACAGGATGGTAAAACTTCCTGTGGAAGTCAAGATAATTCTCGTAGGTGAGATCCGGTATATTCTCCGGGTCGCCGCCGGATTCCACACCGTAGGCATTATCCGGGAAGAGCGAATGCATAATCCCGCGGTAAAGCACCTGGTCCGGGGAGGAGAATGCCCCCTTCATCTCATTGTAAACGACACCGTTGATTGCGAGGTTCCCGTCATCCCCCACCTCGTAATGCCATCCTTCCTGCATAAAGATTTCCTCGTAGTGATAGATATTCGGATGGAACACCGCATCCATATACACCGACATCAGGTTTTTAAAATCCTGCGTGTTGCAGCTTGCCACCGGGTACAATGTATGATCCGGCCATGTGAAGGCATTGAGGAATGTATTTAGCGACCCCTTAATCAGCTCCACAAACGGGTCTTTGAGCGGATATTTCTCCGAACCGCAAAGTACGGTGTGCTCAATAATGTGCGCAACGCCCGTGCTGTCCTTTGGCGGCGTGCGGAACCCGACTGAAAATACCTTATTCTCATCGTCATTTGCGAGCACGCAGATGCGCGCGCCCGATTTTTTGTGGCGCAGCATAACCCCCTGGCTGCGGCTGTCCTTCAACTCTTCCTCATACACCAGCTCATAAGCGGGTGTTAACATTTCATTTCCTGTCATTTTCTTATTTCCCCTTTCTTTTCTTTAATTTTACTGGTAAAGCGCTCAAGCCCCTCCATGGTATTCATCACTTGCCCGAGCAGGCTGGTCGCATTATCCGCCTCCCGTTTGTTCTTCTCACTGATATCGGCCGCCTCCTGCGAACTCGCAGTAATCTGCTCGCTGGTGGCGGAGAGTTGGCTGATATTTTCCACAATCTTATCATTTGCCGTCGCAAGCGCCGCAATCTTGCCGTCAACCTCCTCCACATTCCTTGCAAGGGAGGTGATATTGCTGTTAATTTCCGCAAAACTTGCCGATGCCATATCAATGCGGTCATTCTGTTCCTCCGTCGCTTTAACAGATTCCGCCACCGCCTCGGTTGCCGCACTCGCATTCTCCACCAGCTCCCCGATAATCCTCGCGATATCCTCCGTGGATGTGCGCGTCTGTTCGGATAGCTGCCTGATCTGTTCTGCCACCACTGCAAAACCGCGGCCGGCATCCCCCGCCCGCGCACTCTCAATCGAGGCGTTTAAGGCCAGGAGGTTGGTCTGTGTGGATATGCTGAAAATAATATCCGCGATACTTTGCACTTCCTTCATCTTTTTCTGGAGCTGCTGCATGGAATCCGAAACCCCGACATTGCGCGCGTTGATCTGTCCTGCCTGCTCCCTCATCTGCTTCATGACACCCATACTCTCATCGACCGTCCGCCCGGAATTTTCCGCTAATTCCACCATATCAGTAGAAAGCATCTGTGTCGCGCCGATCGCATCCTGTATCTGCTGTGTCATAACGGTCTGTTCCTGGATATTGTTCGCCATCGCCTGCGTTCCGGTTGCAATTTCCTGAAGCGAATCGTACACAACATTTGCGGAATCCTTCAGCCTGCCGACAAGCTCCGTCACCCCAGTGGTTCCCTGCGATACCTTATCGGCCGTCTTTAGGATATCCTGCATCATAATCTCCTGTAATTTCTTTTCATCCTGCATCGTATAATAGGAATCATGGTCGAAACGCTTCACCCATTTTATGACACGCAAAACGGCGACTATAATCATAATCAGCACAAAGAAAATACTGAACTGATCTGTATTCATCGTCCCCATTCTGCAAAGATTCATAAAGCGCAACAGCAGGGCTGCCCCCACCATCCCACATATGATCTTTTCTATTTTCATGTCATAATACAAAATCGATGCGATCAGGACAGGCACTACCATAAACACATCACCCGCATTATTTGCCGTTATGGCAAAAAACATGCATGCGGTCACATAAGGTATCTGGCACACATAGCGGAATGATTTCTCCTTCGAGAGTTTTACAAGGCTGAAAATATTGCATAATATCGTGGCGGCAAGCATCACAAGTATTATGGACTTTGTCACGCTGCGCGCGCCGTCAATCACTGTCATCACGCCGGTAAACAACTGCAATACCAGGATTCCAAGCCCCACTGTCCGGTTTGTTCTTACCTGGCGCTCTATGCGGTCGCTGTAGCGGCGCACCTTAACTTGAAAATCTCCTGCGTTTGTGGAATAATTTTTCTCTCCTGTGTTATCCATTTCGATCGTCCCCCATCTTATATGTTATTCTATACTTAAATTGAGAACAGAACCCACCCCAAAATACTTTTTAACCCTATCGCACTGAAAACTTATAAATTGTTACCGAAGTAAATTCCTCCCCTGCGGCAAGCCTTCCTCCCGGGAAGGATGGGATATTTACCGTGTTCGGGAAAAACTGTGTTTCAAAGCAGATTGCATCGCGGGAATGGTAAATTTTTCCACCTTTTCCTTTCTCCACGCCGTCAATATGGTTCGCAGAATAAAACTGCATGCCTGGCATGTCGGTAAAGACCTCCATCACACGCCCGCTCTCCTCCTCGTAAAGTTCAGCTACCCTTTGCAGACATAAAAATTCATCAGTCGGTTCTGTCACATCCTCAAGTTCGACAGACCTGGCATAATCCTGCCTGTTCAGCACATAATTATGGTCGTAGCCAAAGCCCTGTTTTAACGGCTCATAATCCGCCCCAATATCCTGACCAATTGTCTTCATCGTGCGAAAATCCATCGGGGTTCCGGTTACATCCAAAAAACTGCCCGTCGGGATCAGACCCGCGTCCGTTTCCGTAATCTTATCCGCACCAATCCACACTTTATGCCCGAGCACCGTCCCGCTGCCCTCCCCTTTTAAGTTAAAGTAGGCGTGGTTTGTCAGGTTGAGGACGGTATCCTCATCGGATACTGCCCCGTACTCAATCACAAGCTCATTGTTATCGGTGAGCGTGTATGTAACGGACAGGTCAAGATTGCCCGGGAATCCCTGCTCCATATGCGGACTTAAACGCGAAAACTCCACGGACATACTCCCCTCCATCTCGGAAGTTTTGACCTCATACATATATTTATTGTAGCTCTTCGTCCCGCTGTGAAGGCAGTTTTCCCCATCATTTTTCGCCACCTCATAGGTTTTGCCGTTTACGCTGAACTTTGCCCCCGCAATGCGGTTGGCAACACGCCCCAAAAAAGAACCGTACCCCGGGGCATTCCCCTCATACCCCGACACATTGTCATAACCCAGGTTAACATCCACAAAATTTTTGTTGCGGTCCGGCACAATGATATCAACAATCACCGCACCGAAATCCGATACCGAAACTTTCATGCCAGCGGCATTCTCCATCGTATAGAGCGTTGCCTGCTCCCCGGCCTTTGTAACTCCGAAACTTTTTTTTGTTATGCCCATAGATCCCCCGTTTCTGCGCCGCGAAAGGCGCTTATGATTTCGCAATGATGCAGAACGTTATAACATCAAAGATGTTATCATCTCCTGATGTTATATCATCTTGCGACATTATACCATTTCCGTGCCCTGTTGTACAGTAAAAAAACGCCAAAAAACCAAAAGGGCCATCCTCTCGGATAGCCCCCAATCATTGCGTTTCTAACAATAAAACAATTTTCTGTATAAATTTTTCTCAAATTATATATAAGAAAAAGGTACGCTAAAAACTTGGTGATTATAATTTGGTTACGTTTGTTGCCTGCGGTCCCTTCGCGCCCTGTACGACATCGAATTCAACCTGCTGACCCTCATCGAGCGACTTAAAGCCCTCCATGTTCAGCCCGGAATAATGTACGAATACGTCGTTGCCTTCCTCATCGGAGATGAAACCGAATCCCTTCTGGTTGTTAAACCACTTAACTGTACCTTTCATGTGTAGTTCCTCCACAAAATATTTCTTGGTTGCAACCCTTTGTTACAACACCATTATCATACCATCTTTCCCAGCTATTGTCAAACACTTTTTTATATTTTCTTAATATTTTTGTAAAGATTCCCAAAAACTGGATTATGGCTGCTCTTCGACCTCCTTTACAAGTGCAATGGAAAGCTCCGTCAACTGCCCCTCGTCCACCAGATTTGGTGCCTCCGTCATCAGGCAGGAAGCATCTTTTACCTTAGGGAAGGCGATCACATCGCGGATGGAATCCTCCTTTGCCATCAGCATCACAAGGCGGTCAAGCCCGTATGCAAGCCCCGCATGCGGCGGAACCCCGTACTTGAAGGCATTTAACAAAAATCCAAAGCGGGCGTATGCGTCCTCCTTGGTAAACCCTAGCGCCTCGAACATCTGTTCCTGGACATCGCTCTGGTAGATACGCACGGAGCCGCCCCCGATCTCCGTCCCGTTCAGCACAATATCATATGCCTTGGCGCGGACTTTTGATGGCTCTGTAAGAAGCATTGGAAGGTCTTCCTCCATCGGCATGGTGAACGGATGGTGCATCGCCACAAAACGCCCCTCCTCCTCCGAGTACTCAAACAGCGGGAACTGCGTTACCCACAGGAAATTGTACTGGTTCTTATCAAGAAGTTCCAGATTTTTCGCAAGCTCTAGGCGCAGGTTTCCCAGCACATCATATACTACCTTGTCCTTATCCGCGGCAAAGAGAAGCAAATCCCCTGCCTCCCCGCCCATCGCCTGGCAAAGTTCATCCACTTCCACATCAGTAAGGAACTTGGCAAATGAAGATTTTTTGGTGCCGTCCGCCGCGATCGCAAGGTATGCAAGCCCCTTTGCGCCGAACCCCTTCGCAAATTCCACAAGCGCGTCAATCTTCTTGCGCGGCATGCCCGCCTGTCCTTTCACATTGATACCCCGGACCGAGCCGCCCGCCGCAACCGCCCCGGAAAACACGGAGAAACCGCTCTCTTTTACAATCCCGCTTACATCCTTTAACTCCATGCCAAATCTTGTATCAGGCTTGTCCGAACCATAGCGGTCCATCGCTTCCTGCCAGGTCATCCTCTGTATCGGCAATTTCACCTCAACGCCGAGCACTTCACGGAACAATTTTTGCAAAAGCCTCTCGTTCACATCAATCACATCGTCCACATCGACAAACGAAAGTTCCATATCAATCTGCGTGAACTCCGGCTGGCGGTCAGCACGCAGATCCTCGTCGCGGAAACATTTCGCAAGCTGGAAATAGCGGTCGTATCCGGAACACATTAAAAGCTGCTTAAATATCTGCGGCGACTGGGGAAGGGCATAAAAATTCCCGGGATGCACGCGGCTTGGCACAAGATAGTCCCTCGCCCCCTCAGGCGTTGATTTGCATAACATCGGGGTTTCGATCTCAAGAAATCCCTCATCGGAAAGGAACTGGCGCGTAAGCGTTGCAACCTTGCTCCGCATCATCAGATTTCTTTGCAGGTCCGGCCTGCGCAGGTCAAGATACCGATATTTTAACCGCAGCTCCTCCTTTGTTTTTGATTCTTCCTCAACCGGAAAAGGCGGTGTCTGCGCCTCCGAAAGAATGCGTAGTTCATTTGCGCGTATCTCAATCCTGCCAGTCGCAAGATTTTCATTGACTGCGCCGGAGCGCACCTCCACGCGTCCCACCACCGCGATAACAAACTCGCTGTGAAGTTTTGACGCTTTAATAAAGCCCTCGGCTCCAATATCGTTCTCCTCAAATATAATCTGCAAAATCCCGGAGCGGTCCCTCAAATCGACAAATATAATGCCGCCCTTATTCCTGCTTTTCTGCACCCATCCCATCACCGTCACGGTCTTTCCGATACACTCCTCGGTCACTTCCGTACAGCGGTGCGTCCGGTGCAATCCCTTCATTGACTCTGCCATCTCACCCGGCCTCCTCTTTCAACATAATATTCCATCCTTTAAAACAACCCACCTCTCACAATATTCTGGGATAAATTTCTAAAAATCATCATATTTTTCCCACAATATACTCCACAAGCTTATCAAGCTCCACCTCGGTCTGTTCGCCGGTTTCCATATTCTTCACGGAAGCCCTGTTCCCCGCAAGCTCGTCCGCGCCCAGTATCACGGTATTCTTTGCCCCGATCTTGTTCGCATACTTCATCTGCGCTTTTACGCTCCTTGAAAGATAGTCCGTTTCCGTCACAACCCCCGCCGCGCGCAGGGTGGTCACAAGCTGATAAGCCTTCGCTTTCGCCCCCTCCCCAAGGATGCCGACATAAAGTGCAACCGGTTCCGGTTTAACAGGCGCAACCTTCTCTCTTTCAAGGAAATAGAGGATTCGCTCGATCCCTATGCCAAAACCCACCGACGGGATATCCTGCTTTTCGTCGATCTCATGTACCAGACCGTCATACCGGCCGCCCCCGCAGAGCGTAAAACCCTCGGAATTGACAAATTCAAACACGGTTCTCGTATAATAATCAAGTCCCCTCACAATGCCCGTATCAACCTCATACGGAATACCAAGTTCCGCAAGCAGCCCCTGCAGCTTAGCAAAATGTTCTTCACATTCCCCATCCAGGTAATCAATTGTGCGCGGGGCATCCTTCATCACCTTTTTGCACTCTGGCACCTTACAGTCAAGGACGCGCAGCGGGTTCTTTGCCATCCGCTCGCGGCAGGTTTCGCAAAGACAGTCCTCGTGCGCCCTCAGATATGAGAGCAGCGCCTCATTGTAAGTCCTGCGGCAGTTTTTGCACCCGATACTATTGATATGCAGCTTCGCGTCCTTTAATCCGAGCTCCCTGATAAAACTTGTAAGAAGCGTAATTAACTCAACTTCCGCAAGCGGGTCCGGCGAGCCGACAAACTCCACGCCAAACTGGTGGTGCTGGCGCAGCCTGCCACTTTCCGGCTTCTCATAGCGGAACGCCTGCGTAAAATAAAATAGTTTGACCGGCTGCGGCTGCGAGTGCATCCCGTTTTCTAAGTACGCCCTGATCGCCCCCGCCGTCCCCTCCGGCTTCAGCGTCACACTGCGGCCACCCTTGTCTACAAAAGAATACATTTCTTTTTGTACTACATCCGTCGTTTCGCCCACACCGCGCGAAAACAACACCGTGTGCTCGAGCACCGGTGTGATAATTTCTTTAATATTGTAGGCTTTGCACAGCCTCCTCGCCTTCTCCTCAATCAGGGTGCGCTGCTGCATGTCCGCCCCGTACCAATCCTGTGTTCCCTTTGGTCTTTGTGTAATCATTTCCTACCTCATTTCCATTCCAGTGCATACCGCGGGAATCCCCTCGGCATTCCTTCGATATTCTGATAAACGGTATCTTTCCCCCACCCGGAATTTCCACTTCCCGCGCACATCCTCACGCAGCTTTTCCATTCCTTCGGGCTTTCCAGTGCCCATATCCGCACCCTTTCCCCCCGCAAACATGCAATCGCCGCGCTTTCTGAACCCGGCATTTACATCGCCTGCAAACTTCCAGATCTCCCCGATTTCCTCCGAGTGCACAAGACTTAAAAAAGCCAGGAACACCCGCATATCAAAATGCCTCGCCTCGTCAATCATCATCTCCACCGCGGTGCTGCTGTCAAAAGCCCCCCGGTAAGGCCGCTCGGAAATCAGCGCCGCGTACACATCGCAGATGCGCAGAATCCTGGCGGCAAAGGGAATTTTGTCGCCGCGCATATTGTCTGGATATCCTGTCCCATCATAGTTTTCATGATGGTGGAGCACCGCTTGCAGCAAAAGCTCGGAGAAACCGCCGAACTGGCTTAACTTATCATAGCCAAGTTTCGGATGCATGCGGACATATTTCATCTCCTCAACCTGGAGTACAGCGTTATCACGCCCGTACAGATACTGCCCAATCTGGAGTTTTCCGATATCATGCAGTATCCCCGCCCTCATGATTTCCCTGTAAAATATCTCGTCGCAGCCAAGCTCAATGGCAAGTAGCCCCGCAAGGTTTCCCACCAGAATACCATGGTCAACCGCATCGAACATATCATTCTCCACCGCATTTTCCGTTCCGAAAACGGACCATAAACGCTCATCCAAATCCTGCTGCATTCCACTGCACCCTTTCTTCCAATATTTTACAGTTCATCCCCATACTCACAAAGGAAGTTCTCCTTGCGCGCAATCATCTCGTCAATCCTCCCTATATAATCCCTGAGGCTTTTTACATTTTCCACCCGCACCATCCTCCCGCCCCCCGGCAGGATAAATTTGGAGGTTGCCCCCGCGCCGAGCGCAAGGATTGTCTGGCGCTCTTCCATTATCAAAATATTGTAGAGCCCCTCCTTGCCGCGCCTTGCGTACCCGATGTTCTCAAGGTTCTCCGCCATGTTCTTCTGCCGGTACAGGTAGTATGGATGATAATTATTTTCCCTTGCGAACTCGCGGCTTACGCGCAGCATTTCCTGCACACCGCAGGCTTCAAGACCCGCGTATTCATCCCGGTTCGTATTCAGGCGGGCAGCCCGCTTTACTGCCAGTGTATGTACCGTCAGGTTGTCCGGTGAAAGTTCCCCGATACGCGAGAGTGTTTCCTCCACGTCCTGCGGCGTTTCTTTTGCAAGTCCCAAGATGATATCCATGTTGATATTGTCAAAGCCAAGTTCCCGCGCCATATAAAAAGTTTCACAAATTTCCTCAACCGTATGCCTTCGCCCGATCAAATCAAGTGTCGCCTGCTTCATTGTCTGCGGATTAATGGAAATGCGCTTGATCCCGTGATCGCGCAAAACAAGAAGCTTCTCCCTCGTAATACTGTCCGGTCTTCCTGCCTCCACCGTGATTTCCTGCAAAAAAGACAGGTCGAGGTTCTCCTCCATAAAGGTAAAAAGGCGGTCAAGCTGCCCCGCGGACAGAGTGGTCGGCGTACCCCCGCCCACATAAACGGTCTGCAAGTGTTTCCCCTTTATCGCCCCCCGGCTCCCGGCATAGCGTATTTCCTTAAAGAGTGCCTGCAAGTATTCTTCCACCCAAATGCCGTGGATGGCAAGAGGGTACGACGGAAAAGAACAGTAATAACAGGTACTTGGGCAGAACGGGATGCCGATGTACATACTGTAGCCTGCCCGGTAATCCATCCCCCGTAAAATCTCACACTCCGTCTTTGCAACCGAAAGACTTGTCGCTATCTTTTCATCCGTGCAGAAATATTCTTCCCGCATAAAGCGGGCGATCTCCTCCTCGGGCACATTATTCTCAAGCCTCTCCAAAACCTGTTTGGTCGGGCGGATTCCGGTTAAAATCCCCCACGGCAGGCGCACGCCGCTCACCTTAGAAAGAGCCAGATAGAGCGGGCGCATCAGGTTATTCCGGTATTCCCTGTGACGGGCATCTTTTGAGAGGGTTAGCTCCATCCCTTTTTTGATGTGGAATTCATCCGCAATAAAGCAGTCCCCATTCCTTACCGCAAAATAACCATCCGATTCCATCAAATAAAAGGCGTAGTCCGGGAAAAATTCCCCCTCTTCTTCTGCCGGGAAAGCATCATTTAAAAACCGGAGCCACTCTGTTATACCGCAGAGTTCTTCCTGTATTTCTTCTTTTTTGACCACGAATTCACAGCCGGGATAAAACGCCTTGATCAGCGGTTTTAAATCCTGCTCAAAATCCGCGCCCCAGATCATCATTCCAAACATCAGTACAGATATCCTTCTTCATTAACATATGGATTGTTCATTTTTTCATAGGCGATATCCGTAAAAGATCCATGCCCCGGATATACCTTTGTTGTATCCGGCAATACAAAAAGCTGCCCTTTTATGGATTCAATAAGTACTTTCGCATTCCCCCCGGGAAAATCCGTGCGCCCCACCGACTCAAAAAACAGGGTGTCACCGGAAAACAGAATACCCTCGCCATCAAAGTAAAAGCACACGCCACCCCTCGTATGCCCGGGCGTTGCAATCACTTTGCAGGAAAGAGAGCCAAATATCAGTTCCTGCCCGTCTTTAAATGTTTCATCCGGCACAACGCTTGATAAAAAACCGAACGCCCTCCCCATATTCAGCTCCGTATCCATACAGATTTCCCGCTCCGCCTCGCTGCAATAAAGTTTTACCGCAAACTCCTGGCGCAGTTTTTCCGCCGCCATAATATGGTCAAAATGTCCGTGCGTCAACAAAATAGCCTTTGGGATAAGCCCCTTTTCCCTGATCTTCCCCGCTATTTTCTCCGCTGATGCACCCGGATCAATCACAACCGCATCCCGCGTTTCCCGGTCGGAAACAATATAACAATTTGTCATTACGGCTCCCACCGTAAGCCTATCCACCGTCATCCCGTTGTCCTTTCCACATCAAGCACACTCTCAATCCCGCGCAATTTCGCAATCAGTGCGGCAAGCTGCTCCTTCCCGTCAATTGCAAACCCGACATCAATCGTCACCCTTCCCTGCTTGCCGGTGCGCGCAACCAGATTGTTCAATTCAATTTTATTTTCCGTAAACACACGGGAAATATCTAAAATGATACCGTTGCGGTTGTTCGCATAGATCTTGATCTCCGCGTTATAGCGGATGCCATCCCCATGTCCCCCCGACGCGCTCCACTCCGCATCGATCAGCCTCCTGCGCTCCTCCTCGGTAAGGTTCATCACATTGATACAGTCCGTGCGGTGGATGGAAACTCCGCGCCCCCTCGTCACAAAGCCGACAATCTCGTCGCCCGGCACCGGGGAACAGCATCTTGAAAAATGTACCGCCACATCATGGACACCCTGCACCACAATCCCGCCTTTTGCGTGAACCTGCGCCACCTTGTCATTTTTGATCTCGGCAACCGCCTCAAGCACCTGCTCATCGGTTATTTCCTTCTTGTGTTTCTTTTCATACTCCTCTAAAAGGCGGTTTACAATCTGACCTTCTTTAAGTCCCCCATGCCCGACGGCTGCATAGATGGAATCCCAGTCCCTAAAACCATATTTGCGCATGCAGACTTCCATAAATTCGGTTTTCAGCAGATCGCTTAACACAAGGTTCTTCGACTTGCAGTATGCCGCCATCAGCTCCTTGCCGCGAAGGATATTGTCCTCCTTTAATTCCGCCTTAAACCACTGGTTAATCTTGTTTTTCGCCTGCGTGCTCTTTACAAGACTAAGCCAGTCGCGGCTTGGTCCTTTTGAATTCTGCGATGTAATAACCTCGATGCGGTCGCCGTTCTGTATTACATAATCGAACGTGACTAACCTCCCATTCACCCTGGCTCCCACCATCTTATTTCCCACCGCACTGTGGATGCTGTAGGCAAAATCAACCGGGGTCGAGCCGGCGGGGAGATTCTTTACATCCCCGGTCGGTGTAAAACAGTACACACTGTCAGAGAAGAGATCTAAATCATTTTTAAGCAGGCTTAAAAATTCCCGGTTATCCGACATATCCTTCTGCCACTCTAAAATCTGGCGCAGCCATGTCAGCTTCTCCTCCTCCGTCCGCTCCGGTGTCTTGCCGTTCTGGGCTTCCTTATATTTCCAGTGCGCGGCAATCCCGTACTCGGCAGTGCGGTGCATATCGTTAGTCCGGATCTGTATTTCGAATGGCTGCCCCTTGGGTCCTATCAGTGTCGTGTGGAGGGACTGGTACATATTTGCCTTTGGCATTGCAATATAATCCTTAAAGCGCCCCGGGATTGGCTTATACATCTCGTGAATCACGCCGAGCGCCGCGTAGCAGTCCTTCACGCTGTCCACAATAATGCGGATTGCAAAGATATCATAGATCTGGTCAAAATTTTTGTGCTGGTTGACCATCTTTTTGTAGATGCTGAAAAAATGTTTTACCCTGCCGTTGATTTTCGCCGCAATGCCAGCATCCTCAATCTGCTCGCTTACCTCCGCAATTATATCGGCGATAAACTTATCGCGGACTTCCTTTTTGGAGTCAAGGCGCTCCTCAAGGTCTTTATAAACTTCGGGTTCAAGATATTTTAGCGACAGATCGTCAAGTTCAATCTTAATCTTGGAGATGCCAAGCCGCTGTGCGATCGGCGCGTAGATATCCATGGTTTCACGGGATTTTTCAATCTGCTTTGCCGGTGTCTGGTACTGCATGGTGCGCATATTATGCAGCCGGTCGGCTAACTTTATCAGGATTACACGGATATCCTTTGCCATCGCAAGGAACATCTTGCGAAGATTCTCCGCCTGGATCTCCACCTTATCCTTCGAATAGTTTAACTGCGTCAGCTTTGTGACACCGTCCACCAAAAGCGCAACCTCCTCGCCGAAGCGCTCCTTCAATTCCTCCACCGTCAGCACCGTATCCTCAACTACATCGTGCAGGATACCCGCAATGATGGACTCCTTGTCAAGCTCAAGTTCCGCTAAGATAATAGCGACACAGACCGGATGTATAATATAGGGTTCCCCCGATTTGCGAAGCTGCCCCTCATGCGCTTTGTACGCGACCTGATAAGCTTTTTCTACCATGGACAGATCCGTGGAGGGATGATAATTCCTGATCGTCTTCATCAGAAGATCATGCAGTTCCTCCACACTCGTAAAATCCTTAGGGGTAGCAAAGGGCATCTTTTCTTCCATATTATGTTTTTGCAACTGTGTCCTTTCCTTTTCGTCCATGACCCGCCTCCAAAATTATGTAAGTTCCAATTGCCTTGCACATTCTAAAATTAGTTAAATCCTTTTATTTTCCCTCATAGCAGATAACGGAAGCCACATCGTAGCCCGCAAGCTTCTCCCTGCCGCAAAGCCCTGAAAGCTCCATTAAAAACACAATCTTTACCACCTTGCCGCCGAGCCGCTCAATAAGCTTTATCATCGCCTTGGTCGTCCCGCCGGTCGCAATCAGGTCATCAATGATTACGACCTTCTGCCCCGGCTTTATCGCATCCTTATGGATTTCAACTACCGCGGTGCCATATTCAAGATCATACTCTTCCTCAATCGTTTCGCACGGAAGTTTCCCTTTCTTGCGGATCGGCACAAAAGGCTTTTCAAGATTATATGCCACCGGCACCCCAAAGATAAAACCGCGGGACTCCGGTCCTACCACCAAATCAAAATCCACGTCCGCAAGGCACTCCTGGATCGCGTCCACCGACGCGCGCAGTCCCTTCGCATCCTGCAAAACGCTTGTCACGTCCCGGAATATAATTCCTTTCTCCGGAAAATCCGGGATGCTCCTCACATAATCCTTCAAATCTTTCACTGATAGATCCTCCTTTTCGTACAACCAGCATACAAGTTATATTTTTGTGTAGTTTACAATTTTTTACAAATAACAAGATGCTATAATAATGTATTATTATATCACTCTTTCGCCGTTTCGCAATGTTTTTTTAACAAAACTTTCACTTTTTCGTCACATTCTTAAAAATTCCTGCCAGATCACCCGCCTGCAAAAGCTTTAACATCGCCGGGCGCTCGTTTGGCATCGCCGCTGTTTTCTTGTATAAATGGCGAAGCAGGGAATCAAATTCCACAGGAGTGACCTGCGCTTCTTCAAGCTGCCTTAGCACCCTGCCGCCCTTTGCGGTGCTGACCACAGCCACACAGGCATCCGCCCATGCCCTTGGAAGGTCATCTGTATTTTTCTGGAAATCGGCAAGCGTGATATCCCCCACCCTCTTCTTTCCAAGATACGAACAGTTTGCACATGCCTCATTCACCGCAAGCTGCTGCTCTATCATCTGCATGTATCTGCTTTTTGAAAATTTTACGCGCCCGTTTTCGCCGTTTTCATACTCCGTGTACAAAACAGCACTTTCCGCCTTTGTCCCCGCGCTAAAATCCCCAAAGCGGATATTCTTTAGTTTTGAATCCTTCCGGCGCGAAAGCATATCGACATACATCCCGAACGCTTTGTTTGAAATTGTTTCGTGGCACAATAGTTCGCAGAGAAAAAGTTTTGGGTAATGACGCTTTAAATACCCCCTTAAACCCGCGCATTCGCAGGCACTCCCGGTGTAGACCACAAAGCGGTCGGCATCAAGAAACTCCTTCACTTTACGAAAAGCCTGTCTGGTATCGTTGACCAGATAGCGCTTTTCTGCAAAGCGCTCCGCCATATCCGCATCCTGCGTATAGATAACAACCGGTCTGAGTTCCTCATCCAAAATCCCCCCGAATACAATAGCATCCCGCTCCTTGATAAGATAGCGCACCATCTGCCCGAAAATGCCGGAATAGGCAGCCCCACTCCTCTCCTTTGACTGCGCCAGATAAAACCTTGGGTAGGATTCATCCGGAAACTGCACAAGCTGGCGCTGTCCCCTCTTGATACATACCTCACTGCAACTGCCACAGTCGGTACAGAGCGATTCGGTAACAACCGGATGTAAAAAACCATATTCATCCGCCTCCATGTGAATGGCATTTTCAGCGCAGACCGCCTCGCACGCCCCGCAGGCACTGCACTGGCTTAGCGGTATCTTCACAGGGCATTTAACCAGCATGTTGGCATCCTCAAACAAAAGTTCCCCTGCCACGCGCCCTCCCTCCTTATCGCGAAGCGCACGCAATCCTTTGTGCAGGCTATCCTGATCTGGGATTTCAAAACAATCCCCAATTTTCTCCCCCGAATTATATATATGTTCAACCAGGTTAAAAAACTCCAAAAGTGCGCGGATTTGTCCGTCCTCGGCAATGGAAGTCTTAACAGCGAGGAAGGGTTTTTCGTGGATCAGTGCAAGCGATACCCCCACATAGCGGTCTGTCACTACGCCGGCGGACATCCAGAGCGCTCCCACATACCCCTTTGTATCCTCCCCGGAAATCCCATCAAGAAGGGTCAGACCGGTGCCCTCAAAAAGCATCCTGTTATCCCCCTCCCCATACCGGACCAATACCACACTTGAGATTCCACGCTGTTTTGCCAGTTCCCCGATGACGCGGGCAATCTCATCTGTCATGGCAGACACATCCACAAAAATATATTTTTCCTCCGTTTCAGGCTTCTGCGAAATCCCGTGGTACCTGAGCTGCGGCAGCAAAAAGAGCGCCCTGTCATAGACCGGCACCTTCTTTCCTCCCGCCCACACCGAATCCTCAAAAGAGCGGCAGGATGCTTCCTCCACACCGGCAAACCCCGATAGCTGGTCAAATACGCCGTACCGGCGCAAAACCTCACGCTCATGCGAAAGAACCGCCATCTGCCCCGCCAGAAACTCCGACACATTACCTGAATAAGCCGGCTCGCGCAAAATCACGGACAACACACCCTTTTCGCGCAGTGCCCTGCCGAGCGCCCAGAGCGCCGCCTCCTTATGGGCATCCTTCCCTCCCACATCCGAAATCAGTCCGACAAACACCCTCCCTGCCTCCTTCCAAATTTTGGATATTACAATTTATCCACCCATAAAGCCCACTTTTTTGGTTCTTCTTCCCCATCAAGCTTTAACAACTTACCGGCACATCAGCCGCGCACCGTTAAATGTCACCCTTTTTTGCGGTGTGAATGACGCGCGGAATGAAAACAGCCCGGCATACGCCATATTATCCCACGCCCCGCCGTAAGTGACGATATACTCCTCGCCCGGGGCGGCTTCATTAAACCAGGCATCGCAGTAATAGCTGCAATTCCCGGCACCGCCCCCGATCTCGGAGGGCAGCGCGATAAGCGGGTTTTCCTTATCATACCCCATGCGCTTTACATACATCCGGTCGGGATCGCCAAACTGTTTGCTTGAAAGGTTCACATTCTGGACGGGCAGTTCGTAGGAAATCAGGGCGCGCCGCCCATTCGGGTAACATACCATCAGCCGGTTATCCTTTACCGCGCACCCGGAAAGCACCACCCATATCCCGCCCCAGACATTTTCCACACCCCGGTAGCAGAATGCGTCATGCGCGCGCTGTCCCCCGAAATCCTCGCGGGAATATATATCCGCCAAATTCCCCAAAACACAACGCGCGGCATCCGTCGAGCCGGTATGTTCCGGAAGTTCCGACATCCCGGTGCTGTTTGCCGTAAGGTTGATGGGTGCACCGGAAAAAGTAATGCATACCCGCCCGTCCTCCTCCTTTTTCCTGTCCGTAATAACGCGCATCATATTGCCGCTTCCCGGCTCAAAAAAAGTTTTCCATGTGTCCATCACAGCCACGGCATCCCCCACGCGGTAGCGCCTTGAAATGGAATTGTCCCTCATCCGGATGCTGTTTGTCTGCGGCACATCTTCCGAGGAATAATAAGTTGCCTTCCTGTCCCAGATAAGGTACGGCATATAGACATTGCCCTCAAAAACCGACTGGGAATCAAGGATTGCACTCTCCACCAGAAACAGGCGCAAAAGCGTAAGTGCAGCAAAAAGATCAATCTCCTCAAATCCCCTGTTGCGCCCCGCCATCAGAAGAAATTCCTCACCGGAACGGTACAGGGATGGCTGCATGCCCGCCCTTGACACAAGCATCAGACCGTCAATATCTTTCTTTGGGGCAGGTTCTAACGCCATCCCGCCGCCCCCCTCAAATTCCTCCGCCGCAAAGTATGCGCCCACATAGATGGCATCCACCTCACCCTGCGAAGTTACAAAGGACGGGTCGGGCACAAAGCCCTCCTTTTTTTCCGGTGATATCAGGATTTCCTCAAATCCCTCAGAGAGCCGGCGCGCTACATAATGCTTTGGGATCTCAACCATCACTTCGCCCGCCGTGCCGTCCGCCGCGTAACCTTCATCCCCCTCGTAAATAATCCTGCGCTCCCCGCCCGCAAAGGATACCGCACACCGGCGAATCGCACACCACGGATAAATATTATCGAAATCATTCCTGTACGGACAGGCATCTTTTTCGCCAAGCCGATAATTAAAATGCAGCCCAGCCGCATCCCCAATCCGCTCACATACCGGGACGGGGTCGCCGTGGTAAATCCTGACACCGTATTCCGGGACGGGCACAAAACCACCAGAAACACTTTTTTCGTATTTTTCCCCGGAAAAGCCCGTCTGACTGGTGGATTCATAAAAGACTTTTATGCCATCTTCCGGATATTCCAAAACTGTACCGTCCGCCCTAACTATCTCCAATGTAAGCCTATTTCCAGCACTTGCTTCCAGCCGGGGCATATTTTCCATTTTTTTCTTTTCTTTTACGTTTTTTCCCTTTTCCGCTTCCTCCGCACTCTTCCTGACATACCATCCGCTGGCACTGTAAATAATTTCCTCCCCCTTACCTAAAGCGGGGAGCAAAATATCTTTCTTATACTGCGCTTCATAAAATGTCGGTATTAATCCGTATTCGATTTGCAGGCGGCTGCCTAGCGGAAGGGTTTCCTCATCCCCGTCCTTCGCATAATAGACGCGGGCGCGCACCGCCCCCGCGGGAATTGCAACCTTTGGGAATGTCACATTGGTCAGTTTCCCGCTTACCATCCGGTATTTTTTTTCCGAGGGAACATCCGTGAGAATCTCCCCGCTTTCTAACATAAACTGCCAGATTGCGCGGTTGTAGGCATCCCCGCCCATCACCAGGAATTTTCCCTCCTCCGAAATGTCAAACCAGCCCGTATGCCGGTACTGTTTGTTCCCCTTTGCATAAATTTTCTCCTCACCCTTTTTAAAATGGCCGTACTCCACTTCCTGCGGCGCAAGATTCCTGCCCTTTACGCAAAGTCTTGCCACTTCCTCTTCTTTTAATCGGTAGCTCAAACAAATATTTTTTATTTTACCCGTAATTAACATAATATGATATCCCCTCCGCCGCAAAAAGATGGAAAATATGTTCCTTTTTCTTTTCATTTTGCTCAAGTATAACAACATTATACAACCTTGTCAACGGAATGGGAGCAAAATCGGGTTCAAAACCGACAGCTTTCGCACAGAAATTTGTGCTGGAAAAAAATGCTGCGATGTGATACGATAGATAGACCAGACTGAAAAGATATAAACAGAAAGAAGGAGTTCCCATGAACAAAAAAGAGATCCTTGAACTCAAGCGCCGCATGACAAAAACAAATTGCACGTTCACGCGTATGTGCGGCTGCTATGTCAATGCAGAAAAAGAGATTGTTCTGACCTTTAACGAGAATTTTTTAAATCTCTCGGAGGACGAGCTACATAAATACTTGGAGATTGCCGCCAAAACACTGTCCGGCACGCGGGGAAACAACCTGCTTGAACTTACTTTCCCAAAAGAGCAGGAAGAAGCGGGCGGCAAGCAGCAGTTTCTGATGGGATTAAAAGAGAGCAAGTTAAAAAACGACGAACTGTCACAAACCTTTTACCAGCTTGTTATCGATAATTACGATTATGCGGGCAATTACCTGATTATACTGTTCCACGATGTATATGATGTTATGGCAAAGACCAGCGACAACCGCACCCTCGATGAATCCGAGGAAGTTTACGAGTACCTGCTTGGTGCCGTCTGCCCGGTAACTCTCTCAAAAGCCGCGCTCGGCTATATTGAAACAGAAAACCGGATCGGACCGCGCATGCGCGACTGGGTGGTCGGCGTGCCGGACGCGGGGTTTGTCTTCCCCGCCTTTACCGGGCGCAGCACGGACATCCACTCCGTCATGTTCTACACAAGGGACACAAAAGAACCGCATGATGAATTTATGGAATTTATCTTGGGCTGCACGGCGCGCCAGACTGCAACGGAAAAGAAAAACATGTTTACGGATATTATTTCGGGAGCCGTGCCGGACGAGCGCAGGCGCGGCCGCGTCCTGTACGATATCCATGAAACATTGCAGGGCATGGTGGATGAGAAAGCGCTGTTTACCGAACCGGCGCAGGAACCTGACCCGATCGTACTCACGCCGCAGGCAATCAAAGATGTTCTTGCCACAAGCAAAGTTCCGGAAGAAATTGCCGAGCGCATTGGCCAGTCCTATGTGGAAAAATTTTCCATCGAACCTCCGGTTGCCGAATTGCTGGTGGACAAAAAAATCCTGAGCTCGGGCGCTCACGAGCGCCGCGAGGAAGAACTGCTGATTGAGGTGCAGCAGCTAAAGGACGAGCTTGGACAAACCAAAAATGAACTTGCCCTCACCCAGCCTCCTGCCGATGACGCGGACTGTAAAATCATCCTGCGCGTCGCGCCACAAAAAGCGGAGCAGATCACCACACAGGTCATAGACGGCAGGCGCTGTATTGTGATCCCAGTCGAGGAAAACGAATATGCCTGCGTAAACGGGGAGGCACTTTTTGGGCAGGATACCGAATAGTCCACATCCCACAGATATAGAAAGCCCCATCCGACGGAAATAAATTCCACCGGATGGGGTTTTGCCATCAAAAATCTAATTATGCTTTGACAAATAGGACTCCAAGCGTTCCAACAACATTTCTTTCATCATATCTGAATTGCATTTTTTAATTAAGCTCCTATATTTTTCTAATTCACCCGATCTTCCTGACAAATCGAGGTTTGATATACAGCTTTCAATACAATGCAATAATGACCATTCCACCCCGGCCATCCGGTCAGTAGGACAACACTTTATCAGAATCTCGGCTTCTTCCCATGTAACAGGCTGGCTGATGGTTACCACAGCATCCTGATATTCATCCCACAAATCAAGGGTTTCATCCGATGGAAATGCATCATCCCCCGAACCACCGCCGCCTTCAAAACCCTCCGGTGGCACTCCTAACTTTTGTATTTTCAATACAGCATCCTGCATGGTACCATCCTCCTTGTCGTTTCAGATGCTATTCATACCCTGCTTTCTCTTTTATCTGCAATGCACCGTAAAGCGCGTATTTCGGCATGTAGAGTGTATCGTAGAGCAGAGGGCTCGCGTCCTTTCTCCAGGAAAGACCGTCCGCAAAGCCCCAGAATGTCAGGGCATCCATCTTGACTTTTCCTTCCTCCGCCAGTTTGAACAAACCCTCGACCAGCTCATAGTAATACCTTCCCTGCGCCCTCAAATTTTCATCCGTATCCATAAGCTTGTTCTGCCAGGTGCCAAGCGACACATCAAGCTCCGTCAGTTCAATCATAAGCCCTGTCGCGCCAAGCTGTTCCACGGTATTCAGATAAGTTTTCAGGTCATCGCCCGTATAAAGATGCGCCTGCAAACCAATCCCGTCAATTAAGTAGTTGCCTTCCTCGTCCACAAGCGTATCCACAAACTTTAAAAGTGCATCGGTCTTATACTGCTCATTGTAGTCATTGTAATACAAATCAATACTTTCCGGTGCATATTTATTCGCGTAGTTAAATGCATGCCAGAGATAATCCTCACCGATAATCTGATACCAGAAATTCATCTCCTCGCGGATTTTCCCATCCTCCATCCACGCTTCGTTGACCACATCATACGCGTAAAAAAGGTCGGTATAACCATATTCATCAAGCTTTTCAAACACCTGTTTGATATAGCTTTCCATGCGGGCAAGCATAACCTCGCGGGTCACAAACGGCGCGTTTGTATCAAAGTTTTCGTGGAAGATCCACTTTGGGGTCTGGCTGTGCCAGATAATCGTATGTCCGCGCACCGCCATCCCGTTCTCGCGCGCCCAGTCAAGCATCTTAACAATGTCGGTATTGAACTCCACAACCAGATCCCCCGCCTCGATACTTGCCGTCTTATCAAGAATATAGTCCGGCTTCATCGAGTTTTCCATGGTCACACTGTTAAAGTTTTTCTTAATCAGCTCGGCGAGCATACTCTTCTCGATCATCTGGGTGGTAAGGCATGTTCCCACCTTCATATTGTGCTCCGAAAATACGGACTGGATCGCCGGGATATCCTCCGGTTTCACAACCTCCTTGGTCGGTTCAGCTTCGGTTGGCTCCGCCTCTTTGGTCGGTTCAGCTTTGGTTGGCTCCGCCTCCTTAGTCGGCTCGGGCTCGGTTGGCTTTACTTCCTCTGTCGGACTCACTTCACCCGTCGGCATCACCGCCGCCGTCGGTTCCGCCGACTCTCCCCCCTCGTTCCCGCAGGCAGCGAGGGAAATCATCATCATCCCCGCCAAAATACCTGCAATCAATCTTTTTTTCATAAAACACCCCGTTTCTGCGCTGCTGTTACGTATAAGCGATTTTGTGGCAGGCAGCGCAAAGACACAAATCGCCGTGTGAAAATTTATTTTCACATTAATCCTTATTCTGGAGCGCTTGCGCGATAAAGCGACGCAAATCTCAAATATTGCGTATCCATCAGCATTTATTTGTGACACTCCAGCGCAAATTTGTGACATCCCAAAATAAATCTGTATCAGAATATCACAAATAGCCGCCACAGTTTATAACACTATCATACCATAGAGCGGTTGATATTTGCTCCTTATTTATTGCAGGATTTCGCCTATTTTTTGCGTTTTTGAAAGCTTAACCTATGACATCCTCCCCCTTAAAAATCAAGATGGGCTCCCTACACAGACAACAATTAAATTAACCCCTCCCGCTCCCTGTCAAACTGATGATACAGCCAATCATTTCCCGCAGAGGCTGCCACCCGCTTTGGGCACTCCTTAAAATGCGGAAAATTGGGGGCTTCTGGCAGTACCTCATATGCAATCTTTTGTCCCTCCAACAATTCCATCAATATCAGGGTATCATACAGCCTGTTTTTAACATAGATTTCCCGCCCCGCATCAAGCCGCCTTTTTATTTCCATCGCCCCCATACGAAATGACCTGCCAATCGCTACGATTTGCCGAACCAAAAGCTCTTTCACCTTTAACACCACTGTATAATCACATCTCTCAAGCAGATAGCAGGGGCGCTGTACAGCGGGAATGGTATCCGATGAAAAACATTTTTCACAATCCATGGAAACACGAAACTCACAGGATTGTAGGAAGAAATCCATCCGCCATTTTTTCATAAATGCATTCAGTGTATGCGGCGCATCCACAGATTTTCCACTTCCTGCCAGATAAAGATTCTGTCCCGCCTCCCGCGCATACTTTTGCGCCAATTTAAATTGTTCCGGTGAAATAACAAGAAGCACATAGGAATCACTTTCCATATCCAACTGCACAAGGCAGGCATCTTTTCCTGCACACTGATTCTCCGCCCATTTCGCGTTCAGTATTCCGCACCACTCCCAGACAGAATCCTCCTCATCAAACCATTCCATACAAAACGGCAGGTGGTTGCTGTGATTGCCCGCAATTTGTCCAGTACAACAGTAAAAATCATTAAGTTCACATTTCCAGTCAAGTTCTATGGCAATCCCATGTTCCAACAGACATTTCACCATTACAATCCACTGGATACAAGAGCAGTCCTCCGCAGTAAATTCCAAGTCCTCCACGCCATTTTTCAAATCCGTTTTACTCCCAGAATTTCCCATATAATACTCTTTTGTATCCTCCGTACATGCCGACACTTCTTTGATAACATCCGGGTGCTGGTTCGACAAAAGCTCTGCAAGTTGTAACACTACATTGTCTGACTCTGACTTTCTCGTTTCATTAAAATTTTCCATCAACATTCCTCCAACTCATATACTTCCTCACTCTACAGCCATACTTCCACAAAATTTCCACAACAAATTTATAATACAAGCCTTATTTCAATTACCTTAACCCACCATCTTAACCCACCAGGTTTGAGGCAGCCAGTTTTTCAATCAGCTTCTTATAAATCCGCTCGACAAACCACGGTTCCGCTGATACTTTCAATGCCTCCTCAAATGACCACCATTTAACTGCCTGGTTCTCCGCCTCATTTACGATCAATTTCTCATTTTCATCCGCTTCCGCCAGATATGTAACATTCATATGCAGATGGCTCGGCACATAAATCCCTTTTCTAATATGTCCGTCCACAGTCAGTATTTCCAGACTGAAAATATCGGGACTTAAAAGGTGCGCGTTGGCGACCCCTGTTTCCTCCCTTAATTCGCGCAGGGCGACCGAGCACAGATCCTCAACCCCGTCCGCATGACCGCCTACCCACGACCAGGAATTGTAGATATTGTGGTATACCATCAAAGTTTTTGTGCGCGCCCTATTTATCGTCCAGATAGAGGATGTAAAATGGGCAATACGGTTTTCCCTCTCCAGATAATCCGCGTTATTCTCCATATAAGAAAGCATTTCCTCGCGGTCACACTCCTCCTGTTCATTAAAGGGTTTATAATTTTTGATTTCCTGAATCAAACTCATATAGTAAATTCCTTTCTTTCCCATTAAATTCTATTAATTTCCATTTTACAAACCCGAAGTTCACCAAATAAATTACACCTTTAGGGGATGCGCTTACAGCGCACCCCCTCTATCAGGAAAGTAACCCTGTAATGTCCCCCGTATGCAGTACTGCAAGTTCATGCAGCGCCCTGGTTGCCGCCACATACAGAAGCTTTGCGTTCCCGTCATCTTCGGGATACTGGGCGGCGGTAGGCTCGAGCAAAAGCACCGCGTCAAACTCAAGCCCCTTTGTGTAACTGACCGGAAGCACCATAATGCCCTTCTTAAATTCAGCCAGATTTAAATCGCTCTCCTCTATCCTTATCCTGCTGCCAAGTTCCGCCGCAATCCGTACCGCCCCGTTCTCATCCCGGCAGATTACCGCAATGGTGTCAAGCCCCTCCTGCTGCCATCCCGAAAGAATTTTTACCGCGTCGCACAGCGCCTTCTCATGGTCTTCGCACTCCCTTACCAACACGGGCTTTCCATGCCTTATAATCGGCTCGATCGGATAGCCTGCAAAGGAGCCGTGCCGCAGGATATTCTGTGCAAAATCCGAAATTTCCACAGTGTTGCGGTAACTTTTTGAAAGCACAGCAAAGGTGTCCTTAGGGTCGCGGAGTACCAGTTTTTTTAACTCCTCCCAGTCATTTAACCCAAAGCCAAAATGAATGTTCTGCGATACATCGCCCATAATGGTAAAGGAACAGGCAGGGATACAATAACATAATACCCCGTAAGCCATAAGACCAAAATCCTGCGCCTCATCCACCACAATATGATGCGCCTCGCGGATGCGCTCGGTTTCCTTGCAGCGCTTATAGATATAGGCGAGCGCTGCAAGATCGTACACATCATAGCCGATAATTTCCGGTTTCTTTTTCCGGTTATTCCGCCCCACACCCTTTTTCTCCCCGCCTGTTTCCAGCACCTTTTCTAATACCGCTTTCTTTCCCCCCTGCACACTTCCTGCCTGAAAGGAAGAGCCCTTAACATCCAAATCCGGTACCGCCGTCCTCTGATATGGCAATTTCTGCGCCTGGCAAAACTCGTCATAAATCTCAAAAATCGGCTTTTTCCATTTCTTTGGTCCAAATCGCCCCGTAAGGCTCTTAACCAGCGCTTTGCGCTCCTCCGGCGTATAGATTAAGTCATGCCCCGTCAGTTCATTTCTAAGCTTAACCAAAGTGCGCTCATTCAGCCCGTCAATCTTTGTCTGTATGGAAAGAATGGCATTGCTTGAGCGGTAACGATTAATCTGTTCTTTTGAGAAGAGTACTTCGTCCTTTAAGTAAATATCTTCCTGCGGTATTATCTCCTCCTCCATCGCTTCACAGTATGCCACCAATTCCTCAAGCCACTCCTTTGTCCCCTTTCGGCAAATCATGTGCTCCGCTTCATTTTCTGACTCTGCTTTCCCGGCGCTCACGATCCGCCCGGCACTTTCTGAAAGGGAAATAATCTCAAATTTCTTTTCGTCCCAGTCCTCATACAACAGGCGCACGAACA
Organism: uncultured Lachnospiraceae bacterium; assembly: GCA_910577675.1. GTDB lineage: Bacteria > Bacillota > Clostridia > Lachnospirales > Lachnospiraceae > RGIG4057. The sequence continues at coordinate 28,449 of CAJTOR010000019.1, read as the reverse complement.
ACTGTTCCATCGTCATCTGCTTCACGCCATACACATCAAGTTCCGGCAGCACCCCCGTTATATAATTAAGCAAAATTCTGTTGCTGCCAATAATATAAAAATCCTCGGGCTTAAAATCTTTCGTATAATTATAAAGGATATAGGAAATCCGGTGCATCGCAACCGTGGTCTTCCCGCTGCCCGCCACCCCCTGCACAATCATGCTGCGGTACGGTGATTTTCGGATAATGTCATTTTGTTCCTTCTGGATGGTCGCGATAATCTCCCCGAGCACCGCCTCCTTGTTTTTCGCGAGATATTTTGTCAATAATTCGTCGTTTGCAACCACCTCGGAATCATAATAATCAATCAGCCGTTCCTTCTCAATCTCGTATGTCCTCTTCCGCCTTAAATCAATGGTATACTTCCTTCCTGCCGGGGCAAGATAGCTGCATTCCCCAAGACCATTCTCATAGTAGACATTTGCAATCGGTGCACGCCAGTCCACTACGAGGATATGTGTCCTGTCTTTCATCACACCACCCTTGCCGAGATAAAAAACTTCCGTATGCTTCTTTGACGGCACAAGTTTCCTGTCATCTGCCACGGCTTCATTTTCCTCCTGCGACAAGGCATTATGACTTCCCGCAAAAGCCCCCTGATCTTCTTTGCCACCCTTCTTTAAAGAATCCTCCTCCACATCACCACAGACTATCTCCGCCACATCAATCCGCCCGAAATACGGCTTTTTTAACGCCCTTAAATTCTTTGACAGCGCGGTCTTCATATTCTCGTTCATTGTGATGGTATTGGATAACTCCGTAAAAATCTCCGGGTCATCATCGCGGTACTGGTCATACATCTGCTTGATCTCGGCATTCATGCGTTTCACTTCTTCCTCGTAGACGGCAATATTCGCCTTGATCACCTTAAGGCACTCTGCAAGATGCGCTTCCTCCGCGGATCGCCCATCCAAACCCATTTCAGGCGATCCGCCTTCCCCCCTCCTTTTTGACTCGGTTTCTGTTTCTGCCACCTGTCCATGTCCTTTCTGGTTCGTCATATTTTCCTCCGTTTCTGGCATCCTATGCCATTCCATATGATTTTTAACGACACGAACCGCTGTCCATCCCACAGGCGCGCTCCTGCCAAAAAATATTTTATCAAAAATCAAAAAAAACACTAGACTTTTATTTTTATCTGTGGTATCATATATCATGAAGTGTGGTTAAAACACAGATTTATCGTTTTTACACTTTTTTGTTAGTAAATATATTTTCCCTATCAAATAAATTGACGGGGGCTTATTTTTTTCCAAAAATATCAAATCTACTTTTAATAAATTTTAAGTAACACAAAACACGCGCTCTGGCGTTTCTGCACAGAGCGCGTGTTTTTTCCTTTATTCTGTCTGTTTCGCTTTAATGGTAACGGAGTATGTTATTATCTTCTCCCCCTCGGGGCTCAGACCTTCCATATCCTCCAAATTAAACATATCATATTTTATAACTTTCCCGTCTCTTTTCCATATGTACTCTACTTCTTTATTCGATGTAATCCCTTCAGTCCCAAGTGTAACCCTTAATACCTGAGGTGCCTGCCAGACCTTTAGCGAAAACTCTCCGGTAATACTGCCATCCTCGTTTGTTATAAATTCCATTGTCTGATCTTCGTTACCAAAATCCCCGATAATCACGGTAATTGCAGGTCCGCTTACTGTAACCGCAGAACCAGTTACCACCAAAGACCCCTTCAGGTTCGGACGAGAGTGTACATCCCACTCCGGGGAATCCGCTGAAAGTTTATGAAATACAACATGTATCGTTATAGTGATTTCTGGTTGATCTTCCTGCCCTTCCAATTTTACAGTATAGTCAGGGAAGATAAGCTCCGGTCCATTTGCCCCATTAAATAGCTGTGCGATTATAGTACTCTGACATGTCCCATATCCTTTTGCTGAAATTGTATACCACAACTCACCAAACTTTCTTAACTCCGGAACGGTAATAGTAACCTCATACTCGTCCGGTGCCGTTTGTTCCATCTTGCTAACCGTAATCGAATCAAAATCCGCAGTAATCGGATTATCCCCATTATTCTCAATCTTTATAACCGGCAGACCATCCTGTTCTGAAGGTTCCTCTTCAACTGGCTCCAATGTAAACAAAATCGTATATTCTGCTACAACGCGATCCGTTTCATGAATATATTTAACCGTCACTTTCACCTCGGTGGTTGCCCCATCAAGATGTGATTTGTCCGCACTTACACTAAAATTTGCTTTGTCCGCGGCAAACAGCGAAAAATCGATTGCAGAACCGGAAACCGTACCCTCAGAAAGTTTAATCGTAAGCGGATTCGGGGAATCCTTTGTGATCGTGCCGTTCTCACTGTCCCCGACCGTCCAGATCAGTTTGCCGGAAAACTCCGGTATTGCAGGAAGTGGTGGCACAGGTGTATCCGGTGTTACCGGGGCAGACGAATCTTCCCCTGTAGTATCCTGGGCAGTATTATCCGCCTCAATCACATTTCCATTTTCATCCGTTACTGTTACATCCTTATCCGTAACAACCACCGTGGAATCTTCCACCGCTGTACCGGTCAGGACTATATCGGCGGAAATCTCAATCACAACTTTAACAAAAAGTGATATCTTCGCTCCCTTCGCTGTCTTTGCAACTTTAACCGTAACATCACTAACCGGGTTCTCTGCCCGAACTTCAACATCCGCCTTCTTTGTAACGGAAAGGGAACTGTTTTTTGCGCCCTCCGCCAAATTGACTACAGTATCCGAGGAAAGTTCCGCCTTTACCGGGGTTTCGGCATTCAGCACAGTCCCCGCCGCATTCTCATCAACCGTCACTTTAACAGGTTCCTCATTCTCCCCGGCAACCGTTACATCGCTCGGCTCGCTGATTTTGACTTGGGAAACCGCCGCGTCTTTCTCCACCTCCATCTTAACCGCAGGTTTTGCTATCTTATCCGCACTCTCTTCCTTCTGCGGCGCAATATCAAAGATTCCTAATATCCCGCGGACAACAAGATTAAAATTGAAAAAGTCATTTGCAAAGACATCTCCTTTTCCCACCTTTGGCTGATAGGTAAGACCTAAAACCCTCGCCTCCTTCTCTACAACAATTCTGGCATTGAGGGTACTAACATGAAACCGGTTACCTTTCGCCTTTTCAAAAAAGGTGGAAGTCTTAATCTGCTCCACGTTAATCATTGCAAACCTTCCCGCATTGATTACTTCCGCATTGGGAGCTTTCACTGTGAGTGTCTTGCTCTTATAATTTTTATCCGCTATCGTAAATTCGCGCTCAGCATCTGTTAAGATCACCACATTCTTCACATTCTTATTCCTAAGTACCTTGTTTAAACCGCCCTGGCTGCGCGCAATACCAATCCCCTCATTCTCCTCGCCAACTACAACAGTGATTGTTGTCCAATCGGTGGCTGCCGCCGCATATTTTTCCGCCTCCGGGTCTGCGACATTGCCGTTCGCCCTTCTTGCATCGAGCCACTTATCACGGTTCTTTGCCGAAGTAAAGGCAATGGCACGGATCTCAAAACTTCCCGCGGTCGCCGGGTAGACATTGCCACTCTTTGAAGAGTTTACCCCAGCGGTATTCGTATCCTGCTTTACCTCAAAATAAACAACATCAGCCCCGCTTGTCTTCGCTTTAAAACGATACGAACAGGTATCCTTATCTTCCGGGTCCAGGCTTAACGTATTGTCCTGTGGCAAATTGACAATTGACACGCCAGCCCCCTTCTTTGTGGCTGCATTGGCGTAAAGACCGGCATCCGTACAGATACTGACCACAAGCATCAGCACTGTCAGGACTGCGCCCAGCCACCTTTTTCTCCGTTTCTTCATTATTAACCTCCATAATGCCATAAATTTCCGAAGCACCCGCCGGGATAAAAACAAAAACCCCAGAAAAGACTTCTTTGGTTTATTTGCGGTGAACCAGCGCCCTGACTCCGCCACAAAAAACCCGTCCTTCTTCCCTGCCCGGCTCCAGAGCAACGAATGATTTTATTATAGCAAAAAGGCTCTTCCCATATAAGTAGGATGGAATAGAATGCTGCTTTTTGGGTATACTTTGCAGTTTTGGTATTTTAACCTATCAGTTATGCCAGCTAAGGGATAAGCCCCATCTGATATTCGCTAACAAACCAGGGATATAATTTCTTATTTACATATTTTTTCCAATCTGATAATAAAAACAAGCGGACAGAAATACTGTCCGCTTGTTTTTATTCTTCTATTATGGATAGCAATGAAACTATTTTCAGACCTGCGCCAATCAGTATAACGGATATTTATCCGTCAGGCTCCTTACCATGGCAATCACCTGCTCCTTATTCTTTTCAATATCACGGATTGCAAGGGAGATTGCCTCCGCTACCACATCCATATCCTGCGTGTTTAATCCCCTCGTTGTCGCCGCAGGTGTGCCGAGGCGCAGACCGCTTGTCACAAACGGGGAGGCAGGGTCATTCGGGACAGTATTCTTGTTCGCCGTAATATTCACCTCGTCGAGCACTCTCTCCGCTTCTTTTCCCGTAATTCCCATATTCTGTAAATCCACAAGCATCAGATGATTATCCGTGCCGTTTGAAACAATCTTAAAGCCGCGCTCCATTAGCCCCTTGCAAAGCGCCTGTGCATTGTCGATAATGCGCCCCGCGTAAGCCTTAAACGAAGGGTCGAGCGCCTCCTTAAAGCAGACCGCCTTCGCGGCGATCACATGCATCAGTGGACCGCCCTGGATTCCAGGGAACACTGCTTTGTTTAACTTGTGCTCGTTCGCAAATTCTTCGCTCGAAAGAATCAAACCACCCCTAGGTCCCCTTAATGTCTTGTGCGTTGTCGTGGTTGTGACATGGGCATAAGGGATCGGGCTTTCATGGTATCCCGCAGCCACAAGCCCCGCAATATGTGCCATATCCACCATCAGGTAGGCCCCCACGCCATCCGCAATCTCACGGAAGCGCTTGAAATCGATTTTTCTCGCGTATGCACTCGCGCCCGCCACAATCAGTTTCGGGCGGCATTCCTTCGCGATGCGCTCAACCTCGCCATAGTCAATAAAACCCTCATCGTTCACACCGTAAGGTACAATATTAAAGTATGTCCCGGAAAAATTAACAGGACTTCCATGTGTCAGGTGCCCGCCATGAGCAAGATTCATGCCCATCACGGTATCCCCCGGCTGTAAGAGTGCGAAAAACACCGCCATATTCGCCTGCGCGCCCGAATGAGGCTGGACATTTGCATAGGTGCAGCCAAATAATTCCTTCGCGCGGGCAATCGCTAAGTTCTCCGCGATATCTACAAACTGGCATCCGCCATAGTAGCGCTTGCCGGGATACCCCTCCGCATATTTGTTTGTCATCGGACTGCCCATCGCCGCCATAACTGCCTTGCTTACAAAATTTTCCGAAGCAATCAGCTCAATATGGTCGTTCTGCCTGCCAATCTCAAGTTCAATGCTCTGCGCAAGCTCCGGGTCAAAATTTTTAATCTCGTCGAATGAATACATTAACTTACCTGCCTTTCTTCCATGGTAAAGGGGCGGTCTTATATCACTGTTCCCCTCAGCCTTTTCTCCCATTATACAGAAGTTTGTATAATGAGTCAATATGCAGATTTTTTTACTTTAATTTCTAACCACTCTATTTGAGCGGCAGATATTCCTTTAAATACGAATAGTAATCCTCCGTAATTATCGCCGCCGAAATATTAAACTTGTTCTTCACGACCGCCGATACCGTCTTTACATAATCCTCCGGCAGTTCCTCACTGACAAGCTTAGTTACCTCACCGGTTTTAGAATTGTACATTACCTTGTCCGTAATATAGCTCTTGTTTGAAAACATAACAAGCGGTGCCGCTGTCGAGAAAATATCCTGCCCCATAAAAAGCCTGGAATCATACTTAACGCCAAAAAGGTTGAGCACGGTCGGCACAATATCAAGTGCCGAGCAAGGTTTCGTTACAGTCACAGGCTCCATACCAGGGCAGTACAGAATAAGATGGCTCTTATACAATTCAAAATTCTCTTCCACCTCATGCCCTGCAAGCTCGTCAATCGAAGATTTTTCCATACCGTATGGATAATGGTCGCCGGAAAGCACAATCACTGTTTTATCGGCGACACCCGCTTCCTCAAGCTGTGCTAACAGGTACTCAAGCGCCAGGTCAAGTTCTTTCTGCGCCGCAAGGTACGCTTTAGCTTCCTCACAAAGTGCAAGATCTTTCACATAGTCGCGGTTCTTTGCCGACATGGAATTGCCGCCCCAGTTGTACTCCATATGCCCGCTGACCGTCATATAGTAAGTGTGGAACTTCTCATCGCCGATATATTCCGGTATTGTAACTTCCATCATCTCAAGATCCGACTCCGGCCAGGTAAGCTTCACCTCAAGCCCACCGCCCTTTGCCCCCTTATAGTCGTACCCCATGTTCGGGTGCGTTTCATCGCGGTGGTAATAGGTGTAGGAATGGTTATGGTACGCCCTGGCGCTGTAGCCAAGACGTGAGAACTGCCAGCCGAAACCAAGTGGCATATAATGGTTGGCAGTCTTGTAAAAACTGTTTGTCCCGGTCGGAATCAGCCCCGTACATTCCACAAACTCACCGTCGCTTGTGCTTGTCCACCAAAGCGGCGTATAATAATTCTCAAAGTAAAAACCCTCGTGCACCATCTTGTAGAGTGTCGGTGTAATCTGCTCGTTGACCGCCCACTGCGAGTACCCTTCCGCCGTCAGCATAATCAGGTTGTAGCCCTCAAACATTCCCGTATACTCGTTTTTATTGGTCGGCACGGAATTCGCCATATAGCTGTGCAGGTTTTTGATCGTCTTTTTCGACTCATTTTGTGCAAGCATCCCAAAATCAATATCAAGCATATTCGGCGAAGTGTCAACCGGCGGCACGGTCGGAGTGGGGGAAGGTGTCGGCGTGGGACTTAGGGCCGGGGTAAGTTCCCCATCTATAGCGCTTGTCGGGGCAGGAGGCTGCTCTGTTATAGTTGGCATCTCAGAAGGTGTACTGGTTGGCACCGGGGTCGGTGTCCCATCCAAACCGATAAAAACTACATCGTCAAGCGTATTATCCTGATTCCTGCCAAATACCTGCAAAATATCCTTCCTGGTGGAAGTCAGCACACCAAGCTTTTGCATTGATAAATCCATTACAAAATCTTTATAATAAAGATCATATGGTGTAAATGCTTCCCTTCCCGGAATACGCAGAAAAAGTACGGTTAAAAGATAAAACAACAGCGCCATTGCCGTCTGCACAAAGGGTGCCTCCCACACGGAGCGCCAGAAGCCAATCTTTTTATTCCTAAGCAAAAACAAAAGCAAAACAAGCGGCAGAAAATACAGGAAAATGGGGAAAAGTTCTGAAACAATCCCTTTTAGCGCCTGCATATAAAACTCCCCCACCGCATCCGCACCATTCTCCTTAATCGAGTTGACGGACAAAAACGCCTTGAAAATATGTTCATAAACTGTCTGTGTCGAATACCAGAGTGCTGCAAGTACAGTAATTACAATGGTGATAATCTTATTTATATGACCGCGGAATATCGTTCCTGGTATGGACAGCAAAAACCCCGCTGCCACCGCAAACAACACCGGGAAAATAAGGTTCCCGTCCACCTTCCCGAAAACACAGATATGAAAAACAAGCTCGCACCAGACAAACACCCCGGACATAAATCCCCCGCGTGCCATGGTGTTTGCAAAAACTTCCGCCCGGGATCTTTTCCCATTTTTTCCCAATCTTACTACCGCTTCTTTCCGCTCCATTCTTTTTACCCCCGTATATAAAAAATCCATCCGTTTCCCTCTTTTATATCCACCATACAGCCCGTAAACAGTTCTATATTCTGTTGTTCCTGTTATCCGCATGGCCTATCCTGTTATTTTAACCAACAAAAACAGGTAAAATATCTCGGAAACGAACCGAAACTTATCATAGCATAACCCGACACAATATTCAATCTTACGACAAATTAAAAATCTTACGATTTTCTGTCTGCTTTTTAAGATTTTCTTTCGCACAAATTTCCATAAATCACCAGTATTTCTGCCCGCTTTGTAATATTCTATAAAGAAAAAACGAAAATCCTCGCTATACAAATCCAAGATTCTGTAGTAAAATAGACAACATAACATAACCTATGGATAAGTAGTATATCCCATTTGGACACTCATTATTTCCAATTCGGATACACCTTATTTAATGTTGGATACACCCTGCATAAAACCGGGGCTTTAGTATCCAGTGGGGTAAGTCTTACAAAATCCATGGGGAAAAACGGAGGCTTTTTATGCTGTACTTATTATTTCCTGATTCTGCCGCTAAATGGATCGCCTTTATCGGACTGGTCCTGGCCTTTTTGCTGACCTGTTTTTTACTGAAAACAATGCAGAATATTTTGCCGCGTGACGGTGGACGTGCTTTCGCGGTCAACGGTGCCCTCTCACAGGGCAAGCCCCGCGGTGCGGGCATTGTCTTTATCCTGGTGTTCTGCATTTTTGCCCTGCTTTTCATCCCGTTTGAAAAGGAACTTTTAATCTACCTGATTATGATTATCGCCGCCATGTTAAGCGGTTATCTTGACGACAGCTCAAGAACGCCGTGGGGGGAATACAAGAAAGGATTGATCGATTTAGTTATCGCCTTTGTCTGTGCGTTCTCCTACGTCAACTATAACGGTACGGACATGACCATTATGCTTGCAGATTACACTCTCACATTGCCCAAGGCTGTCTACATCGTACTTGCAATGATACTGATCTGGGTTTCCATCAACGTCACCAACTGTTCGGACGGCGTTGACGGGCTGTGCGGCAGCGTGGCGATCATCTCCTTCCTCTCATATTTCGCCCTGTTTAAGGGGGCACTTGACAATCTGGTATACAGCCAGCTCTGTCTGATGATCGTGATCTGTCTGCTCGGTTACCTGTGGTTTAACGCCTCGCCAAGCAAACTGTTGATGGGGGATGCCGGCTCCCGCGCAATCGGTCTTTTACTTGCCCTGCTCTCCCTGAAATCAGGCCGCCCGCTCCTCTTCCTTATCTTCTGCCTGGTCTTTTTAATCGACGGCGGAATCGGGCTGGTAAAAGTTTCCCTGCTGCGCTTTTTAAAAATCCACATCCTGAAGAACACGCGCACACCGCTGCACGACCACGCCCGCAAAAATGCAGGCTGGTCCGACACGCAGACAGTATTCCGGTTCCTGATTTTGCAGGCAGTACTCTCCTGCGCATACCTGTATGCGGTTCTGTAATGGCTCTTATAACAAAACGGGGGTTTTATGGATATCAATTATGAACTGTACAAGGTTTTTTACCATGTTGCGAGGACACTGAGCTTTTCCGAGGCGGCGGGAGAACTCTTTATCTCGCAGTCAGCCGTCAGCCAATCCATCAAGGTACTCGAAAAAAGACTTGACGTAACGCTGTTTACCAGAAGCACAAAGCGGGTCAGCCTCACAAAAGAAGGAGAAATCCTATTTAAACATATTGAACCCGCAATCCATCTGATCTGCCGCGGGGAAGACCAACTGTGCTCCTGTACCGGAAGCAAAAGCGCACAGCTTCGCATCGCTGCTTCAGACACAATCTGCCGATACTATCTCCTTCCCTATCTAAGCCGTTTCCACCGGCTCTACCCGCAGATACACCTGCGCGTACTAAACGGCACTTCACTGCGCTGCGCGGAACTTTTGGAGGCGGGCAAAGCAGATCTTATTATTGCGAACTCCCCGAACCCCGCGCTTACAAACGGTATGAAACTTACCGAAGTCAGGCGCTTTTGCGACGTTTTCGTCGCCAACCCCCAGTACTTTGCCCCTGCGGATAAAAAACTTTCCCTGAATGACCTGCAAAAACTTCCGATCCTGATGCTTGGCAAGCCCTCCACAACAAGCACGTTTTTACATAATCTCTTTCTGGAACACTCGCTCGAGCTTGCCCCCGCAGTCGAACTTAGCAGCAACGATCTCCTGATAGACTTTGCGCGCATCGGACTCGGCATCGCCTTCGTGCCCGATTTTTGTATTGCAGGGGAGAATTCAGCCGGGCTCACCATCCTGGAAACCGAACAGCCACTGCCGGAACGCAAGCTGATCGCCGCCTGTGACGGCACACTCCCGCTGCCGGAAAGCGCAAAACATTTCCTTGATTTGCTGGAAGAAGATGTAAAATAATATCCACAATAATGATTTGGAAAAACAAGATGCGAAACAGCTAAGGATATGAAAATTTCCTTTGACTATCAGCAAATAAAAGCAAGGGAGCTGCTGCAAAACGGCATATGCACAATTGCCGAATTTTTACAACAGCTCCCTTGCTTTTACTTTCCGCTATCCGGAAGCATTTTAATTATCTTAATGATAGTATTTTACCGCGCTGTAATCCTCTGCATCCTTCTTCATCTTGTACGATACGCCTGCCTGATAGTACACAATATCGGAAGTTACATCGATCACATACCACTTATCCTTATCTTCGTCATAGACCTCATTCCATGCGTGCAGCGTGCTGATTGCCGGCGTGTAGCCGGTTACGACCTTAGCCGTGATCCCCTGGCTGCGAAGCATCGCCGCATAGAGGGAAGCAATATCGTAGCAGATCCCCATCTTATCCGCATAGGTCTTGCTGACACTCGGGATATAACCGCTCATTGAGCGCACGGATTCCACCTTCGCATAATCGTAAGAATAGTTCTCCACCAGATACTTGTAAACTGCCGTAATCTTCTTTATATCAGTCTTGCAGCTCTTACAGAGTGTCCCAGCCTTTTTGACCGCCTTCTCCTTCGTTTCATAATCCACAATAATATTCGGGTTTGTAAATACAATGGTTTCATCCTCCATCTCAATCTCGAGGGTGGTCGAATAGATCACACTGTATTTGTTTCCCGTAATGTTCTTGCAGATACGGATTTTGTACTCCCCGTTGCCAAGTGTAAGTGGAATCACTTCCGTCACAATCCCTTCACTAAGGAAATACTTGTAATCCACTTCATCCTTAGACACCATGACAACAATCCCCGCACCTTCCGTATTGTCATACACAACATCAAAAGTCCCGTTCCCGTTGTCGGTCACCGAAGTTTCTGTCTTCTCTTTCTCCTTTGCTGCCATAATGGTGTGCACTCCCATAACCGGCATCAGCAAAAGCACCAGCGCGGCAGCCATCAGCCATTTCCATTTCCATTTTTCCATGCAATCACTTCCTTTCTGCACAAAGGTCATGTCCCATGTCCCTTTTCTCCTAAGTCAACCAATATATCTGTAACCGCAGTAAGCAGGCAATTTTGCGGAAACATTCAAAGACTGGCTAACTTACATTGCGCCGCATCGCATCCGGGTTCATACAGTAATTAAGTGCTGTTTCCCCATCGATGCGCCCCGCCCTGTAAAGCTCTAGAATACTTGCATCCATCGATTTCATCCCCTCCTTCGCAGACGAGTAAATAACCGAATCAATCTGGTGCACCTTGCCATCCCTTATCATAGTCCGTATTGCACTGTTGGCCTCAAGTATCTCAAACGCCGGCACCAGCCCGCCGCCCACCTGTGGCAGTAGCTGCTGCGAAACAATCGCATTGAGCACCATCGAAAGCTGGACGCGGATCTGCTGCTGCTGGTTTGCCGGGAAGACATCGATCACACGGTCAATCGTGTTCGCCGCACCGACCGTATGCAGTGTGGAGAGAACCAGATGCCCCGTTTCCGCCGCCGTCATCGCGATCTCAATAGTTTCAAGATCGCGCATTTCACCGATCAGGATCACATCCGGAGCCTCGCGCATCGCCGCGCGCAGTGCCTTGCCGTAATCCGCCGTATCAATATTAATCTCCCTCTGGCTTACAATACTCTTCTTATGTTTATGCAAAAACTCAATCGGATCTTCAAGTGTCAGTATATGGCAATTCCTTGTACTGTTGATCTGGTCGATAATATACGAAAGGGTGGTACTCTTCCCGCTGCCCGCCGTCCCCGTCACAAGAATAATCCCTTTCTTCTGGCTGCCCATGCGTATCACCGATTCCGGTATCCCCATCGATGCCACATCCGGCAGCTCGAAAGCCACACTCCTTAACACTGCGCTCCATGTGCCCCTCTGGCGGAATATATTGACGCGGAAACGCCCCACACCCGGGACGGAGATCGCAAAATCATCATCGCCCCCCTCCCTCGCGGTTAAATCCCTCCCATCCGCCAAATGGTAGAGTGTGTCAATCGCCTCCTCCGCCTCCGACCTGTCAATAAAATCACCTGCCTGCCGGACAATCTGTCCCCCGATCTTGTACGCTACAGGCTGGCCGACAATAAAGAAAATATCCGATGCCTTCTGTCCCACCGCGCCCCTTAAAACCTCTGTAACATCCATAACATTTCTCCCTTTCCTACTCCGTAAAACCCCCATCCCAAAGATCAATACTTTCCCCGTAGCTGCCGGATGTCCCGCTCACAAGCTTCCAGCGAAGAACCGAACATCCCCCTTTATCAAGCCCCAGGCTTACATATAAAACCCTGTTGTGATCCACATCAACCTGAAAGGAAATTTCATTCTCCGCAGCTTTTGCCTCCATCTCTTCCGAAAGCTTTAACGCATCAAGCACCGCCTGCGCACTCCCCACGCGCCCCGCATCCTCCCACTTATTTGCCACCTGCGCAAAAATCTCCTCCGCCCGTGCATCCGCCTCATAATAAGCCTCCACCGCTTCCCGGTTCTTCTGCGCCATCTGGCGCTCCTTGTAGGATGCCCGGATGGAAAGCACGGCAAAGACCGTCAGCCCGAAGACCGCAATCAGCAGGATGATGGATGCGCCGCCAATATTCATATGGTATCTCGGATTCTTCATCGCCACCTCACTCTAAGCCGCCATACACCGCAACAGAAAGCCTGCACAAAAGCTTTTCCTCATCCGCATTCCCGCCAAGAACAGCATCCTCAAGCGTCGCGCCGCCCACATATACCACCGCATGCAGCACTCCGTCCTCCCGCCCCGTTTCGACAAGCACAAGCTGATACTTTTCGTTTTCCGATACTGTTTCCCAGTTTTTTCCAAATCTTAAAATACTATAGCCATCCCCGCCCTGCATGCCAAACTGCGCCGCCGCAAAATCAGTTCCCGATCTCTTTACTGCCTCCGCCACTCCCTGCGCGCGCACGGTCGCGGTACTGATTGCAACCGCTTCGCCCCTCAAATGGTCAGCGGTCAGGTAAATTCTTAAAAGGAAGACACTCACAACAGCAAAAATACCAGTGACGAGCACCAGCTCCAAAATCGCCCTCCTGTAATTGCCCCTCTCATTTCCCATTAAAACTCCCCCTAGTCCGCCCCGCGCCCTGCGCGCAGCGTCATATAAAGTTCCTCCGTATCCCCGCCGCCGCCCGTGGCTCTGAAATAAAGCTGCCCCGACGCTTTTTGTTCCATTATAAGGGATTCCACCTCAAATGTTTCCATCCCGTAACCCGGCTCAAAATATCCGCCCTTCTCCATAAAATGTTCATACAGGAAACCGTCCCAGAAATAAAGACAGGTTTCAAATTCCCCATCCTCATTCTCCTCGCCGAGTACAAGAATTTTAATCCCATCCTCCTCGCGTATTTCCACCATCCCGGTCTGATCCGCCTGACGCACCCTTGTCGCCAGATAGGACAGGGAAGTCCTAAGCTCAAAATTGTCATTGTTCGCAATCACTACATTCTTGTAGACCTGCACACCGATATTTATCAGAAAAAGGGATGCCACAGCAAAAATACCGAGGAGGAATACCATACTGATTAAACCTGCCATAAAGGCTTTTTTTCCCTGTTCTTCCCGCCGCATAGGCTTCCCCCTTCAAAAAATATATGTATCACCGCTCAAACACATGGATTTGCGGCATGATATTCGATGCGAAGCAGTCGTAGCTTACCCGGTATTTATCCCCGTCAATCCTGAGATTATAATGCTCCTGCAAGTAGGATAACTCCGCCGGGTACATCCCCTCAATCGCATAGCACTCAAGCACCGCCTTGCGGACAGCCTGCTCGGTAAGCGCAAGCCCCTGCATGGCATTCACCTTTTTAAAATACCCGGCACTCAGCACACAGAGCCACACCAAAAGTGAGAAAACCACAACCGGCACCACAAAAGGCTGCCACCATCTCCGCTTTTTTTTCCCAAGGCTTTTCAACGCGCCCCTCCTTATAAATTACGCCCTAGCCGATCGAGGAAATCATCCCAACTAGCGGCAGCATCACCGAGATCAGCACCGTGCCGACCATCACTGCCAGCACAAGCACCATCGCCGTTTCAATCCTTCCCGACATCGCGCTAAGCGACTGGCTGACCTTCTCGTCATACTGTTTCCCAAGTTTTGACAGCATCTCGTCCATCGCACCGCTTTTCATCGCCACGCCGATCATCCGGTTATCCCTGCCGACAATAAGGCTGCTGTGCCGCAATGCCTCGTCAAAACTCTCTCCCGCCCCGACGAACTCCTTGCATTTTTCAATCCGCATCTTCACAGTCCGGTTCGTGCACCCTTCCTGCGCCATTAAAAGAGCCTCCCCCTGATCCATACCGCTCACTGCCATCAGCCCCGCCGCGCAGACAAACTGTCCCGTTGCCATGCGCTCCGACAGCCGCCTGAACGGTCCGATCATGGCGGCAAGACGCTTTATCGCCCGCTCCCCCGCCGCCGTGCGGTAAATAAAAAGCCCCGCAAACATAAAAAAGAGCAGCGCGCAGGTAATCCCAGCCATAATCTTGCCCGCGAGTATCCCGCCATCCATCATCCGCTTAGTCGAGGAGGCAACCTCTGCGGAAAGTTCCAAAAACATCCCCTCGAACAGGGGGATTATCTTAAATACCATAACAAGCATAATCACTGCCATCATTGCAAAGAGTATAACGGGGAAAGCCACCGCGCTGCGAATTCCATCTTTTACCTGTGCATCCCGCTCATAGTAGGCCGCCAGGGATTTTAAAACATCCTCAAGCTTGCCTGTTGTCTCGCCAACCTTCACCATATGTACCATATAATCCGGGAATGCCCCGGTATTAGAAAGTGCCTCAAAAAGCGGCATATTTTCCCGAACCTGTTCCTCGATATGCATAAGAACCTGCTTTGTGCGCTTATCCTCCACCTCCTCGGCAAGGATGTAGGCTCCCTCGTAAAGAGGAATGCCGCTGTTCAACAGCATCGCGATCTGGTCGCAGAACGATGCTGTTTCCTCGGAAGTAAAGCGCTTCTTTTTCTCTGCCCTGCCCATTGCCCGCCCTCCACCTGCTAAGAGTGTACCTGAAAATTTATCCCCGCAAATCGTGACAAGCAGGTGACAGGAAGCATTTTTCAGACACGCCCTGGAAAAAAATAGTTGCCATCATCCGTATACTACCATAAGTTTTTAACAAAATTATGGCAAACACAAGACTTTTCTATGCGCATATTATGAAATTCGGGCAGTCCGGCTGTACCCTGGAGCCCACACAGCCAGAACTGCCCCTTTTACAATAATTACTTTGCTTCCTCACTCACCTCAACCCTGCGGATTTCTTTTGTCCTGATTTCCTCACAGACTGCCGCAATAAAATCACTGAGGGGCTTTTGTCCTTCATCGCCAAGATAACGGCTGCGGACTGCGACAACACCCAGTTCCTCCTCCTTCTGACCAACGACAAGCATATATGGCACATGCGCAAGCCTCGTCTCCCGGATTTTAAACCCGATCTTCTCCGCGCGCCCATCCACCGTTGCCAAAATACCGTTCTTCTTTAACTCGGAGAGCACCTTGTTTGCATAATCATTGTACTTATCCGAAATCGGCAGCACCCTCACCTGCTCAGGGCAGAGCCAGGTCGGGAAATTGCCAGCATATTTCTCGATCAGCCATGCGAGTGTCCTCTCATAGCAGCCCATCGAAGTGCGGTGGATAATATACGGGCGCACCTTGTCGCCGTTCTGGTCAATATAGTACATATCGAACTGCTCGGCAAGCAGCGCATCCCACTGTATCGTAATCATCGTATCTTCCTTGCCGTACACATTCTTTGTATTGATATCAACTTTAGGCCCGTAAAATGCCGCCTCGCCGACATCCTCCACAAACGGGATGGAAAGTTCCATAAGCACATCACGGATATGCTGTTCGGTCTGCTCCCAGACCTCAGGTTCGCCAATATATTTCCCGCGGTTATCCGGATCCCATTTCGAGAGATGGTACGTCACATCATCCTGCAATCCAAGCGTGGTCAGACAGTGTTTTGCCAGCGCAAGACAGTTTTTAAACTCCTCCACCATCTGATCCGGGCGCACCACTAGATGCCCCTCGGAAATCGTAAACTGGCGCACGCGCGTCAGCCCGTGCATCTCGCCCGAGTCCTCGTTGCGGAACAGCGTTGAAGTTTCACCGTAACGGATTGGCAGGTCGCGGTAAGATTTCTGGCTTGCCTTATACACATAGTACTGGAACGGACAGGTCATCGGGCGCAGCGCAAATACTTCCTTGTCCTTCTCCTCATCTCCAAGCACAAACATACCTTCCTTATAATGATCCCAATGGCCGGAAATCCTATACAGATCACTCTTTGCCATCAGCGGGGTCTTCGTGCGCACATAGCCCCACTCATTATCCTCCAGATCCTCGATCCAGCGCTGGAGCGTCTGCACCATCTTCGTGCCCTTAGGCATCAGAAGCGGCAGCCCCTGCCCGATCACATCCACCGTCGTAAACAGTTCCATCTCGCGTCCAAGCTTGTTGTGGTCGCGCTTCTTGATATCCTCGAGGTACGCCAAATACTCCTCAAGCTCCGCATTCTTCGTGTAAGCCGTACCGTAGATGCGGGTGAGCATCTTATTCTTCTCGCTGCCGCGCCAGTATGCGCCGGAGGAAGAAATCAGCTTGATCGCCTTGATATTTTTCGTACTCATCAGATGCGGTCCCGCGCACAGATCAACAAAATCCCCCTGTTTATAGAAGGAAATCTCCGCATCCTCCGGCAGATCATTAATCAGCTCCACCTTGTACGGTTCCTGCTTCTCCTGCATCATCTTAACTGCCTCCGCGCGCGGCATGGTAAAGCGGGTGAGTTCCGCACCCTCCTTGATAATTTTCTTCATCTCCGCCTCGAGCTTATCAAGCGCCTCGCGGTCAAATGGCGGGCAGTCAAAATCATAGTAAAACCCATTGTCAATCGACGGTCCAATCGCAAGTTTTGCCTGCGGGTAAAGGCGCTTTACTGCCTGCGCCAGTACATGGGAAGCCGTGTGGCGGTATGCCCTCTTCCCCATATCGTCCTGGAAAGTCAAAATACTCAGTTCACAGTCCTTTGAAATCACTGTGCGCAAATCGACAACCTCGCCGTCCACACAGCCTGCGCACGCCATGCGCGCAAGCCCCTCGCTGATATCCTTCGCAATGTCAATCACGGACATTTCGCCCGCATACTCCTTTACGGAACCATCCTTCAACGCAATCTTCATAATAAACCTCCGTTTCATTCTCCTGCCCCATATTATCCCCATGTAAAGAAATATCTTACACGCGGACATATTTGGGGGCAGCCACCAATTTATATGCTACCAGTCTGTAGCATGTATTATCCGGGGAAACAAAAAAAACGTCCCTTCCAAGATAATACATCTTGAAAGGGACGAGCATCTACCCGCGGTTCCACCCTTCTTGCAACAGATATATGCAAGGAATGCACACTCTGCCGCCTGCTTCATTGTCGGCGGTAACGGTGCCACCGGGCTGTATTGGAGCCACTCGGAACTGGTCTTCACAGGTTTGATATGAGGATGGTCACAGCAAAATCCATCCCTCTCTGACATACGCCACCGGCTACTCGTTTCCTCAACGTTTTAAATTCCCGGGACAGTTTTTTCTGCCCCTTCTTTTATGGTATCCATTATAGCATGAAATTTGCGAATGTCAATATTTTATTTGATGGATTTCTTTTGCTGGCACAATTGCACTGCCTCCATCTGTTAAATGATATCACTTGATTTCCTGAGCGCCGGGAGTTTGACAGTTAGATTTTTAATAAAGCCGTTAAACCCCTTATAATATCTACATTCTCTTCGTCAAGCATTTTGTTTTGTTATATAGTAATGTCTGTTATCTCTTGATATTTTCCTGTTATAGATGTAATATACTCATATACATACAACATGAATGCTTTATCTCAAAACTCCGCATAATATCAGTGTTTCGTAAAAATTCACAAAATAGGAAAAATTACCATATATTAAAACTTGGGCTCAAACTGCTACAACGCTTATAAATCAAGGGTTGTAGCAGTTTTATTTTTTTCAAAGTGTCAAACTCGGGATTATAGCACATGCTTTCACGCTTTGCAACTACTTTTTAAAATTTGCCGCCCTATGAATGTATCAACCTTGCCGGAACCCCCACATAGGTTCCTGCCACAAGGATATCTTTTACCACGACCGCACCGGCTCCCACCATACAGTCCGGCGCAATTTTGACATGGTTGCTTACGACCGCTCCCGCACCGATCCATGTTTTATCCCCGATCTGCACACCCCCTGCCACATGGGCACCTACGGAAACATGCACATAATCTTTCAGGATGCAGTCGTGATCCACGGAGGAGCAGGTATTGACAATGCAGCCCTCCCCAATCTGTGCGTCAGAGTTTATTACTGCCCCCGCCATTACAACCGTCCCCCTCCCAATTACAGCACCCTGCCCAACCACGGCGTCGGGGTGGATTAGAACCGGAAGCGAAGCGCCCGCCTTAATCAGCCCCGCCATAACCCGCGCCCTTGCATCCGCACTGCCAATCGCCACAAAAATATCCGCCTTCCCTATGTATTCTGCGGCATTCCCGGATTTTCCCGCAACGGGGAATCCACAGCATTCCGTAACCGTCCCCCTGTCATCCAAAAACAGGATCGTTTCATAAAAACATAATTTCCCCGCTACATCCGCAACTACTTTCCCGTGTCCGCCCGCACCGATAATCACAAGTTTTTTTCCCCGGATCATTTATTTCTCCTCCCGCGTTGATAATTTCTGATATTCACTATTAGTTGACAAAAAACACTGATTATCTGTTTTGCCCTATAAAGAAGATGCCTATAGGCACTTCCATAATTTCCCCAATAATCCATGTTTTTTCTGAAAAATCCTGAAATTCCCACTTTTCCCAACGTATGTATTATACTTTCCCCACTCCAAAAAGTCAACTATATAAATACTTTTACAACCTTTAGAATACAATATTTATAGTATGATACCGCCAGGAGGTTTTCTTATGGTTGATTTTGGAATGACACTGCGCACATTGCGGCGCAAAGAAGATATGACCCAGGCAGAACTTGCCAGAAAGCTAGATGTTACAAAATCTGTAATCAGCGCTTATGAAAATGGGCTGCGGCTCCCATCCTATGATATCCTGATCCATATATCGAGGATTTTCCATGTCAGTACGGACTATCTGCTCGGACTTGAGCGGCGGCAGGAAATTGATCTTTCCGGGCTGACGGAGGAGGAAATAACTGCTCTTTTACAGCTTATCCACGCAATGAAAAGAAAGTGATGCCGCCTTGATAATATTTCCTCCGAATCCCCCACGCGTTGCTTGTGATACTGCTTAAATAGCATCTCGAATCTCCTCCCGCCCGCATAAATTATATCCCGCCCTCGGACATTTCTTTTAACCCGCGCAAAAGTTCAAGGTCGGAATCCATCACTTTTATATTTGCCCGGACGGGAGTTTCCCCCGGTTTCGTTACGGTTATCTCAATCACCGTCCCTTCCTCGATACCACTCTCAAACATTTTTTTTGCAAAGGCAGCAAACTTGGGATGGTTCTTTTCAAATTTCTTTTTTGCCCCCATAAACTTAATCATTGCAGCAGGATTCATAGTATTCCTCCCCCATCTTTAACCGCTTCCCCACCCAGATATGCTTTTGTCCTCCTCATAATCTTAGACAGAAGACAGATATTTTGGAGGATGTCTTCCGTTTCTAAGGAATGATTTGCCCCCTCGGCAATATAAAGTGGTATCCCGCGCTCCTCGCAGGCTTTTTTAAGAACCGGGGTTTCCACCCACCCATCCGCCGTGCCGTGGAACGCAATTCCCTGCTGTACCGGGAAGGAAAAGGTTTCCGCCACCGGGGTATAATAAATATTTCTTGTTTTTAAACCAAGCTGGTGAGCTGTTTCTGCTGCAACTGCTGTGCCAATACTTTTTGAAATAAATGTAATTTCCCCGTATTTATCCCACTCAACCGCAGACAGAAGCCCCATTGCGTTTTTGAGGGCGCATAAAAATGCTTCCTGCATTTTGGCTTTGGAACCTTTGATTGCATCCGGAAGTTTTCCATACTCCACCGAAATATATTCATAGCCAAGCGATACCGCCAGATCTTTCGCATAATAGAGCAGGGGCTTATCCACATGGTAGCCGGCTCCCGGAAATAAAACTGCCAATTTCATTACAATCCTCCATGCATATCGCAAACTTGCTTGCGATACCGCCAATAAAAATTAATCCTCCATGTCAGATCCGTTTACTGCATTGCCATATCAAGTCCCAGACTGTTAATCCCGCCGTCCACCGGTGAACTTCCTGCATTTTCTTCCTGCACATTCCCTGTCATTTTCTCTTTTACCACCTGTTCTTCTCCCTGTTGTTCCATAAGAGTGCTTTCGTTTGCTCCCTTGTTTTCCATATCCGCCCCATCGCATAGCTTCAGACTTTTTACCTTTACACTCTGCCCGCAGCGCACTGTAATAACAAGTATTTTGGTGCCATCTGGTTTTACCACAATCCTGCTTTCGGTTTCTGTTTTCGGAGTTTCACCCTTTCTTTTCCCAGCTTCCCCTGCATCGTCAAGCAGACTTTGCTTCCCACGTTCTTTCACAGCGCCAGCCTCTTTCTCCTTATCATCCCCAAATAACCCGTCCCCATACGCCGCGGTTTTCCCTCCGTTATATCCTTTTCCCTGCGCCCTGCTAACTAACCCCATAGAATGAAAACCGTAAATACTGCTACTTATCATCTTACTCTCCTTTTCTGCGCGGCTTTTTGTGCATGCCAAGTTTGTGAATGCCGCGCAGACACAAACTTAGAATTAAAATTTGTTAATTTTGAATCTTTTCCAGAATATTCTGGATTCATATCATCCCCTATTATATCGGCAGATTTTCCCTCCTCCTTAACCCGCCATTATTTTAAGTTTTTTGTCTATTAATTCCAGAAATATATGTATGGTGTACCGCACAAGTTCCATATCCATCTCCCTGGCAAGTACAAGCGCCTCCCCGCGGCGCATTGCTTCCAGATACTGGCTTTGCAAACATATAAGACGTTCTTTTTGCTGCTTAAACAAAGTTTCTTCCTCCGGGAAATTTTCTCTCCCTTTCCCTTCATACCCCCTTCCCACCTCCGTGGTAAAAAGTCCGCATACGGCAGGAGCGTCTAACAAAAAAGCTCTAAAAAATGTATTCTGCGTATGGCAAAGTACTTCTCTTTCCTGTCTTAAAGCTGCAAAGTCCTGGAATTCGGAAAGCCACAATTCCCAATTCTTTTTCGATTGTTCGAGCAGGGGAATAAAATTTACTTCCTCCCTGCTGCCTGTTTCAAGCCTGCCGACACATACTGTATCATCCAGTTTTTCAAGGAGTTCTTCTTCCGACAGGATAATCTGATCCGGTTCGTTGCCTTCCTTCCTACGGTTATTGAAAAAAACATATTTAAGCCCCGATCTTCCACGGTAGATAACTGCGTGTTTTGATTGCTTTAAAACCCGCATTCCAATCATGCTCCCGGGCATAAAGCACCCAAGTGCCTCTCTCTTTTCATATCTCGTTTCCGCAAAGCGCCACCCAAGTGGTTTCAAATATAAATCGAACCATTCTTTTCCCTGCAACATCGCCCCGGCGCTGTATTTTCCAATTTTTCCCTTATTCTCCTCCCGCCCCAAAAGCCAGGGCAGGCAGATTGAAACAGCAATCGAAACATCCTCCGTATCAATCCCAACATCCTCAAGCAGGTTTGCCAGTCCCGCATAGGAACAGGATGATAAAAAATGCATGTACTTCATGCTAAGCCCCCTTATTGCATCTAAAAAGAAGAGCTGTTTTGTTAAACAGCCCTTCCTTAAATCCAACTCCCTTTACAGTCTTTTTTTCAGCTCCTCACCCAGTTCTTCAAATCCCGGCTTCCCGAGCAGCGCAAACATATTTTTCTTGTAGCTCTCAACACCCGGCTGGTCAAATGGGTTCACTCCGAGCAGATACCCGGATATACCACATGCAAATTCAAAGAAGTAAAACAGTTCACCGAGCGAGAACTCATTCTGGGCTGGAAGATTTACAAGGAGATTCGGCACATTGCCGTCCGTGTGCGCAAGCCTTGTCCCCTTCATCGCGCTCTTGTTAATGAAATCAACGCTCTTTCCTGCAAGGTAGTTAAGACCGTCAAGATCCACATCCTCTTTTTCGAGGATAACCTCGCAGGTCGGTGTTTCTAGGTTGATTACGGTTTCAAACATTGTGCGCTGTCCGTCCTGGATAAACTGTCCCATGGAATGCAGGTCCGTGGTCAGATCGACAGCCGCCGGGAAGATACCTTTCTGGTCTTTGCCCTCGCTCTCGCCGTAAAGCTGCTTCCACCACTCGCCGACATAGTGCAGGGAAGGCTCGTAGTTGCAGAGAATCTCGATGGATTTGTTCTTGCGCAGCAATATATTGCGCACTGCCGCATAGAGCATGGAATCATTTTCCTCAAATGGCTTGTTCAGGCATTTCTCACGCATGCTTGCCGCGCCTTCCATCAATGCCGTAATGTCCGCGCCGCTTACTGCGATCGGGAGAAGCCCAACCGCTGTGAGCACGGAGAAGCGTCCGCCAACATCATCCGGGACAACAAAACTCTCGTACCCCTCCTCGGTCGCAAGATTTTTCAGCGCGCCCCTCGACTTGTCGGTGGTCGCATAGATGCGCTTTGCTGCCTCCGCCTTGCCGTATTTTTCAATCAGCATTTTCTTGAATACGCGGAATGCGATTGCAGGCTCCGTTGTGGTGCCGGATTTACTGATAATATTAACTGAGAAATCGCGGTCGCCGATCACCTGCATCAGATGTGTGATATAGGTGCTGCTGATATTGTTGCCGACATAATAAATTTCCGGTGTCTTACGCACTTCCCTGGATACGGAATTGTAAAAGCTGTGGCGCAAAAACTCGATTGCCGCCCTCGCGCCCAGATAGGAACCGCCAATCCCGATCACAACGAGCACTTCAGAATCCGCCTTAATCTTTTCTGCTGCCTTTTTAATGCGCTCAAACTCTTCCTTGTCATAGTTGATCGGCAGGTCAATCCAGCCAAGGAAATCATTCCCCGCACCGGTTCTTGAAAGTAACTCTGCCCGCGCCGCCTCGGCTGCCTTCTTCATGTAGCATACCTCATCCCCGCGGATAAATTTTTTTGTCGCACTGTAATCAAATGTCACGTTCGCCATGGTCATATTCTCCTTTTCCCATTTGTTTAGTTTCTGTTTACTGCATGTAATCCCCCATATTTCCGGATTATTCGGCAAATACCAAAAATTGGCTGGGATTGCATACCACTGACCTTATTTTACCAGAATATCCATATCCTTGCAATATTTTTTTCTGACAATTGCCGCCCAGTATCAGGCTTTCTGCTTTTACGACTCCTGTAATTTTCTTGTAAGGCAACTGCCGCCCCCTGTACTGGGCTTTCTTCCTGTACGATTCCTGTTGGGCAATTGCCGCCTCCCCATCTGTGCTTTCAGACGAGAAATTCGCGCAGCACCTCCTCGATCAGTGCACCGTTTTCCTGATCCTTCCCGATTTGTGCCGCCAGAAGCGGGGCTGCTTCCTCCAGCGCATTCTCGCGTTTAAGCAGTTCAAGCGCTGCTGCCAACTGCTCAACCGCCTCTCTCGAGGCTGATTTCTGCGCAGTCTGCCCTGCCGCCTCTTTATAGGAGTTCGCAACTTCCGCATCCCTTGCATCATCCTGCGAAATCTCGCGCTTTAACTCATACTTCATATGCTCTCTTTTTTTGCGCGCCATCATATCCTTTTTGCTTTCCCTGCGCGCCCTTTTATCAGCCGGTTCCTCCGCCCCGCCAGTCATATTTCCTGCCCTGTCATTTCTCCCGGCAACATAAAACCTAGGGGCTGCCTTCCCGCTTTCTAAACCCTCCTCAAGCGCGGCGCTCTGCTGTGATGCGCCCTCCAGCTTATTTGGGCTATTCATTTCCCGTGAAAAAGCGGAATCTTCCAAGGCAATATCTTCCCCATCTTCCCCAAAATCATTCACAAAAGGTACTTCCCCGGTCAGTTCTTCTTCCGATAACAAATCCTCCTCCGGCAAACTCATCCGGTTTTCAAAATAATCCACAAGGTTGCGTTTAATCTGCTTCTTTTTTTCCACGAGATTTGCAATATTATCCACAACAATATCCACGATCACCGTCCAGGTTCCGATAAAGAATGTAAACAGGACAGCTTCCCTCTCCACCTGATAAAAAACGCTGGATACCGCAGAAACTGCAAGAAGTCCCGCGCATAATATCCAGGCTTGTCCACCGATCTTATCCCATGTGGATAACAATATCCCCATGAATTTCTTCCCTTCTATGTACTTATCCACAAAAATATCCACATTGTTTACCCTGCCGTTTTCGTCCATGCAGTCCTCATAATCCTGCCGCATCCGAACCAGCCATCTCTTCCTTGCCTTGTCCATTCTCTGCGTCCAGTGAAGCTGCCGGTTGTAGTAAGCGGACAGCATAACTTTCAGTGCCGCCCCCGCGCCGCATACCCCTGCCATCAGATAAAGAAACACCCCTTTTGTCAACCATTCCTGCAACATAATATCCTCCATTCCGAGAACGTTTCCGTTCGAGGTACCGAAAGAGAAATGAGCGAATGTAGTTTCTCTTGTCGGATCAGGGCTTATCTGCGACGTTCTCGGCACAAATCGCCCTGTGAAAAATAATGCGGATGCATTTATTTTTCACAATAAATCCCTCCGTTTTTGTTTTTCCGTCTACTTTTGTCCAAAAAAATGGTATATTGGAATTTCCATTTTTCGGCAATTCCAATATACCATCTTTTTCCAATTTTGGGAAGATTTTTCGTGGGAAAGATTTCGACAAAGCGGGGCTTTTCCTCCCGCAATCAGCCGTATTTTCCACTTTTTGCGCGATTTTGCCCGACAGCGGGCTCCTCCTAACCGACACAGTTCTTCTGATAGATACACCAGAGCCCTTTCATCGTAAGCATCGGGTCGTAAACATCAATCAGGTCCGTTTCGTCGGAAATTATCTTGCCAAGCCCCCCGGTTGCAACCACTTTCAGATCGGGTAAATCAGCTTCTTTTTTAACCTGTTTAATAATATATTCTGTCTGCCCGATATAGCCGTACACCAGCCCCGCCTGCATGCTGCTGACGGTTTCTTTTGCGAGGATGGATGCAGGTTTTTTAATCTCGATCTCCGGAAGTTTCGCCGTTTCGTTCCATAGCGCATTCGCACAGATGGCTATGCCGGGGCTGGTAATCCCCGCCGCAAATGCCCCGTCCGCAAGAATCAGGTCATAGGTGGTTGCCGTTCCAAAGTCTATCACAAAGACTGGTCCGCCGTAGAGCTCATACGCGGCCACCGCGTCCACAATGCGGTCCGCGCCTATCTCCCTCGGATTTCCCGTAATAATCTTGATACCGGTTTTAACGCCCATGCCAACGATCAATGGTTCCTTCCCGATATATTTTATAATGCTGCTTGTCAGCGAATACATTATGCCCGGAACGACGGAGGAAAGAATCACGTCCTCAATCTGCCCCGATTTAATCCGCCTGGCCTCAAGCAGCCCCAAAAGCTGTACACCGAATTCATCCGAAGTCCGCGGTGTGCGTGTTGTCAGGCGGAAGCTTGCTTCCACTTCCCCATCCCTTAACACGGCAATGGTAATATTCGTATTGCCAACATCAATCGCTAGTATCATTCTGTCCCCCTTTGCCTTCATTACCAAGAATAACAAGCCTGTAATATAATTCCAAGGATTCCAAAAGCTCCCTCTTTTCCTCCTGCAATGCCTTCGCTTTAAGTACACTGCCGATCTCGTCATAGAGCAGGTCGTTCTCGTCGCATTCCGTGCGCATCATCAGCCCTTCTTCGGGGTCAAAAACTAAAAAAAGCGCCCCTCCAACGTCCTCCGTAAAGAGCACGCACATTATTTTAAGTTCTTCCTTGACCTGCTGGGGAAGTTTTCCGAATATTTCTTCGTTAAAAAAATATTTCTGTTCATAGTAGTTGCTCCCACACAGCACAAGCTCTCCTTCCATCGCAAACCCCATTTCTGCGCATACAGCGCGACTTTTACAATTTACCCGGCTGACTTAAACTACACAATGTCCATACCGCCAAAGATACAGGTTGGTTTGATAAATATGGTCGGTGCCCCCGACTGAAGCTGCCTCTCCTTCACATGGTTATCCACACTGCCCAAAACCAGCCCCTGCTGGATTACCACATGCACATCTTTCGGGACTATAATATCAATCCCCCCCATAATCAGGATTGCCTCGACAGTCACGTCATGGTAGATGACCGCCCCGGAAAGATCAAGGTCTATCGCACCCATTATACAGGAGAGGACTGCTCCCTCGAAGACTTCCCCCGCATAGTTGATTTCCTTCCCCATACAGATTGAGGTGCAGGCACAACGCCCGTTGCGGTTTGCACCCCCGGTAAAAGAAGTGCCTGCGTCCTGACTGCCAAAATCCTCATTTCTCCTCCCGTCCCTGCGGTATTCCTCCCGGTTTGCGTAATTGTTCCACGCAAAGGAACCACCCTGCTCGCCGCTGTCAAAATAATCGTAGTCTTCCTCATAACTATAATTTGATGCATCCTCATATTGCTTGCTGTCCGCTTCCCTGCGCCAGTCATGCACCTCCTGAGCCTTAGCAAAGCCTGCCCGCCCCATCCGTTCCCACTTTTTCCATGTTTCGCGGCGCCTTTCTTTCCCCCGGCCTTTAGGCTGTTCCTTCCCGCCGGAAAACATCATACGGCAGCCGGAAAGAATTAAAAATGCAGCAATCAAGAGCGGAAAAAGCATACGGTACTCAATGAATCCCTGCGCCGCCATCAAAAACATTATTCCGATAATCAAAAGTCTTAGTGATCTCGAGCGGTTTTTCTGCCCTGTCATAAAATTGACTGCCGACGGGATAATTAAAAACAGGCTCCACCAGCCGTTAAAGAATAGTTCAAACTCAAACCAGTGCAGGACTTTTCCCGCTAGCAGTATGCCGCCCACTATCATCAGTACACCCCAGACTGCACCCGCCGATCCTTTTTTCATTGACCCGCCTCCTCTCTGCATATTGTTTACAATTTTATATCCTGCGGACATTATACCATGTCGTTTTGACATGCTAAGCGCATTTATGCGCTTTCCCTCCGGGGGATGCGCACAATTCGCCGTGGAAATTATTCTCCCTTTGGTCGAACGCGAATTGGCGCTGGTATAATATCTGACGACATTATACCATAACTGACGCGAAACACAAATTATAATACGATTAAAAAAGCGGGGCTTTCGTGCTTTATAGGGATTTTCTCGTCTGTATTATCGCAGTTAAGTCTTCCTCCCAATGGTTAAGGCTCAGCAGGTCGTATTGCCTGTTCCCGTCCGTATATATCTGGTCAGTTATAATGGATGGATTATGTTTTTCGATCTCCCCCGATACTTCCCTGGAACATACCCGGTCGAGAAAAGGATTGACATAACCGCCGCACTGGCGGTAAGTAAAAGGATTTATGCGCGGCTCCCTTGCAATTTCCTGCACGGAAATAAATAGCATCCCGTCCTGCCTGCTTTCAAGCCCCGGAATTTCCTCGGAATAAAATGCGGCAACCATATCGCTATGCTTGCGCACATAACATCCCTCCCTCGTAACGGAAATTAAAAAATTTTCCGTTATGTAGCAGGCAATTTTATTTTTCCCGCTGCCTATCGCCACAGTTTTTGGCGAGAGAATCTCTTTTTCCGCCTGTTGGAGCACGGATACATCATAACCGGATTCCTTCGCATAATAATCCAGATAATTCCTTGCTTTCCTTATCTGAAAAATAGTGCCGGGAATCAAAAACAGCAAAGCTGGTATCCCGAAGATAACCAAAAACAAAATCCATCCGCGGCTTCCCGAAAGAAGGAACGGAAGCCCAATCAATATGCCAAATATAAGGAAAAGCAGACCGGCAATAATTGCCCCCTTTGCTCCCCCCGCGCCGATTCTCCCGGCTTTTAACACACTCTTTCCCTTCTCCGCCTGCTTTCTCATTTTTTCCGTAATTTCAATCTTCATACTCTTCTGCTACTCAAAATATGGACAAATATACCCATATCGAGATATTGAAAGTTTTCAC
>CAJTOR010000018.1 GCA_910577675.1 uncultured Lachnospiraceae bacterium | reverse complement strand
AACTTCAAAAGCTATTCCAAATCCCACAAGCTGAAAAAGCGGATTCCTACCACAAAGGAACAGCAGGCTATCTTTTTCAATACCCATGAGGCGATTGTAGAGGACGCAGTTTTTGAACGGGTGCAGGAACTAAGGGCAAATAAACGCCGCCCCACAAAAGCAGACAGACAGGGATTGTTTTCCGGCTTGGTATATTGTGCAGACTGTGGAAGTAAGCTACATTTCGCTACTTGTAAAAGTTTTAACGGTTCACAAGACCATTACCGCTGTGCAAAGTACAAGAGCAATACGGGAAGCTGTACGGCTCACTTTATCCGCGAGGAAGTGTTGAAGCAAATCGTATGGAGCAGGATATTTGACGTGACTGCCCTTTTCTTTGATGACATCATGGCTTTCCATGAAATGATGTATCAGCAACGCTCTGCCAAAACGGCAAAGCACATAAGGAAAATGCGCTCGTTGAGCGCAAGAAAAAACGGTACAGCCCTTGTAATTGGGGCTATACCGCCTAATCTGAAATTACTTCCCTCTAACCGCAAACCCTTCCGGTTGCGGGGTTTTACTTACTTAGCAAACACCCTGTGCGATCATTGCAGTTGCCACTTTCTCAAAGCCTGCAATATTTGCTCCGACCACATAGTCGCCCTCATGACCATATTTCTTTGCAGCGGCATCCATGTTATGGAAGATATTTACCATAATATCCTTTAACTTGGAATCAACCTCCTCAAAACTCCAGGAAAGCCTCTCACTGTTCTGCGACATCTCGAGTGCAGAAGTTGCAACACCGCCCGCATTTGCCGCCTTGCCCGGCGCAAACAAAATCTTGTTCTCCTGCAAATATTTGGTCGCCTCAAGCGTTGTCGGCATATTTGCCCCCTCCGCAACAGCCAAGCAGCCGTTTGCAACCAATGCTTTTGCATCGTCAAGATCAAGTTCGTTCTGGGTTGCACAAGGAAGTGCGATATCGCATTTCACTGTCCATACACCCCTGCCCTCATGGTACTGCGCACTTTTCCTTGCCGCCGCATACTCTGTAAGCCTTGCGCGCTTTACTTCCTTCACCTCTTTTAAGAGGGCAACATCAATGCCTTCCGGATCGTAGATCCAGCCCGTGGAATCCGAGCAGGTAACCGGCTTTGCACCGAGCTGCTGCGCTTTTTGAATCGCGTAGATTGCCACGTTGCCCGCCCCTGATACGGCAATTGTCTTGCCCGCGATATCAAGGCCGTTGCATTTTAACATCTCCTCGGTCAGGTACAAAAGCCCGTATCCGGTTGCTTCCGTCCTTGCCAGGGAACCGCCGTAAGAAAGCCCCTTTCCGGTAAGCACACCCTCGTAAACGCCGCGGATTTTCTTGTACTGTCCGAACATATAGCCGATCTCCCTGGCACCAGTGCCGATATCGCCCGCCGGCACATCCTCATCCGCACCGATATATTTGTAAAGTTCATTTATAAAACTCTGGCAAAACGCCATTACCTCACGGTCGGACTTGCCCTTAGGATCGAAATCCGAGCCGCCCTTGCCGCCACCGATTGGAAGGCTTGTGAGGGAATTCTTAAAAATCTGCTCAAAACCAAGGAATTTGATAATGCCAATATTAACAGAAGGATGCAGGCGAAGTCCTCCCTTGTACGGTCCAATCGCGTTGTTGAACTGTACGCGGTACCCCGTGTTTACCTGAACCTGCCCCTTATCGTCCACCCACGGCACGCGGAATTTAATCTGCCTGTCCGGCTCGGTAATCCTCTCAAGCAGGGCTTCCCTGCGGTAGAGCGCCTCATTTGCCTCGACAACCGGCCTTAAAGATTCAAGAACTTCTTTTACCGCCTGATGGAATTCCGGCTCGCCAGGGTTCTTCGCAATCACTCTCTCAATAACTTCATCAACATATCCCATGACTTCTTCTCCTTTTCTTTGCCCTTCCCGCCCGCATCAACCCGTTAAACCCGATGACCGCCCGACGAAAAAATACATTAATATGATATTTAAAAATGGGTACAAAAAACTAAGCAGTACGCCTTTGTATTGCTGATGCCCATTATATAACAGTCATGGAAAAATTGCAAGTACTTTTTTCAAAAAGTTTCCTATTTTTCCGCGCATACCTGGAAAATAAAAAATTTCAGGTAGGAGGATTCCTGTGCCCCCCACAGGATCGGATGATCCGGTGCCTGTGTGCGGTACTCTACCTGGCGCAGCCTTTTGTGCGCCCCTGCGGCAGCCTGCCCGATTGTCTGTGCAAAAAGTTCCGGTGTCATAAAGTGCGAGCAGGAACAGGTTGCCAGATACCCTCCATCCTCAATCAGCCCCATCGCCCGAAGATTGATCTCGCGGTAGCCCTTCACCGCATTTTTCACGGAATCCCGGGATTTTGTAAAAGCCGGCGGGTCAAGAATAACAAGGTCAAATTTTCTTTTCTCCTCAGATAATTGCGGCAGCAGCTCAAACACGTCCGCACAGAGAAAATCCACCCTCCCCCCGAAATTGTTCAATCCTGCATTGACCTTCGCCTGTGCGATGGCAAGCTCCGAGGCATCCACCCCCGTCACCTCATCCGCCCCGCCAAGCGCCGCATTCAGGGCAAATGAGCCTGTGTGTGTAAAGCAGTCAAGCACCCTCATCCCCCCGCTTAATTTCTGTATTGCCAGGCGGTTATATTTCTGATCCAAAAAAAATCCGGTTTTCTGTCCGTCCGCGATATCCACCAGGTAATGCACCCCGTTTTCATTTATCGCCACCTGCGTATCAAACGGCGCTGTAAGAAAACCCTTTGTCCGCTCCATCCCCTCCAGGGCGCGCACCTTCGCATCGCTGCGCTCATAAATGCCCCGGATTTTGATGCCGTCCTCCTCCATAAAACCGACCAGGGCGGACAGGATTTTCCCTTTAAGCCTGTCAATCCCAAGTGCCAGCGACTGCACCACCAAGATATCTGCGAACTTGTCCACCACAAGCCCCGGCAAAAAATCCGCCTCGCCGAAAATTACGCGGCAGCACGCTGTATCCACCGTTCTTTTCCTATATTCCCAGGCATCCCGCACACGCGAGGAAAGAAAAGCATCATCCACCCACTGCTCTTTCCTGCGGCTCATCATACGCACGCGGATTTTTGAATTTATATTGATAAATCCCCTTCCAAGGAAATACCCGTCAAAATCAAGCACATCAATAATATCCCCGTTTTCAAACTCGCCATCCACCCGGCTAATCTCATTATCATAAACCCACGGGCCGCCCGCCTTCAAGCTGCGCCCCTCCCCTTTTTTCAACACAACCGCTGCCATTTTTTCTCCTTCTAAATCTACCTCACTCGGCTTTTTTCAAAAACACAAAAAGTTTGCTGAACACATAATTGAGTATAATTACAATTACCGCCAACACTGCCTTGACCATCAGCCCGTTAAATTTAAGCTGCTTCACAAAAATCAGGATACCGCCCTCCTCAATAACAAAAGTCAGAAGCCTGGCCGCATAGAACTTTAATATCTTTTTCCTCTCCGCCGACCAGCCAATAAATTTGCTGTCAAAAACCCAGAACGCATTGATTGCGTAGGCAAATGCCACTGTCAGTACCCAGTCCACCGCATTCCCACTAAGTTCCTCCATCCCGATTTTTTCCACAATCAGCCAGTAGAGCACCCAGTTGACAACAGTGGTAAGAACACCCGAAATCAGATATGTGATCACTTCCCGTGTCATAAAAATATCCCACAGCTTAAAAAACAATTTTATAAGTGGATTTTTGCTTTCCCTCATCGAATTTGATCCCTCCTGCCATTTTTTCTCTCCCACTAATTGTTTAAATTATAAATTTAAAATCCTCCCGGTTATATTCCCGGAAAACCAGCAAAATATCCTAGGCAGAATTCACACTTTCCGGCTAATCTCCTGCATTTTTTCCTTGTCAAGTTCATAATGGTGCATAACAAACAAACTGAAAACCCAACCCAACATCGGAACAATACAATACATAAAAATAGTTACCGCTTCCAGTTCCCCGGTAAGTACATCCTCCACCTGCGGCAGCATATCCGTAAAACCGATAAGAGCCACCATCCCCCCCACGAATATTGTCGCAAGCGCCCCTATTACCTGATCGACCAGCGCAAACAAAGCCCCCATAAAACCCGGGACATACAGCCCGCTGCGGTACACCTCATAATCCGAACAATCCGCAATCATGGGCACCACGATACTGTTGCTGACTGATTTTGAACCGTTGAGAAAAATATAGATTGCCATAAAGGCAATGGTTGTCCCACACAGGTTTGAAAAGGATATAACCGTAAGGTCTGCAAAAATCAAAAATGCAGTCATAATCCCCTGGAAAAAGATTGCAGCATACATAAATATTGTGTAAGTATGCTTCTGCCCAATCCTCTGCGCAATTGATACGCCCAAGGTCACAATCACCAGGTTTGGCAGGATGGTCACAAGCCCGATCTGCCCCGCCATCGCATAATTGCCCATCATAATCCCAAAAAGCATAACACCAACCGTAACATTATTATAGACGGTCGAGGTGAAACGGTTGACGGAGGCAGAAAGAACGAGCTGGCGGATCGGGCGGTTGTTGCGCAATACCTCCCAGTAGTCCCGCAATTTTATTTTCCTGCTCTCCTTGCCGATACCATAGTATTGCGGCCTGTCCTTGTTCCAGATACCGATAATGCCAAGCACCGTGCAGAGGATGGACAGTCCCGCAACCACAAACGTAAATTCCCGAAACAGCGCTGGGTTTGTGTAACCGCCGTATTTTGGCACCAGATAAGCGGAGGCATACAGCGCCAGCCCCCCGTATGCCGAAGTTACAAAAAGAGAATCAAAATAACTTACAAGAGGGCGCATTTTGGGATTATCTGTCATTACCGTCTGTCCTGATTTTGCAACAATCATCTGGAATGTATACCCAAAAACATAGATAACATAGACCAAAACAAAATATGGCAGGCGCAATACCGGAGGCACAAGATGCGTTGTATTAAACATTAAGGCAACACTTACCAGCATCAGTACATTCCCTATTACCATAAATGGCCGGAATTTACCAAAGCGCCCCTCCGAACGGTCCACAATAAAACCGATCATCGGGTCAATCAGCCCGTCAAATACGCGCAGTGCCGTCAGAAGTGCCGATGCAAAGACCACCGTGAACCCCACAATCCCGTTGACATAGTACGCCACATATTCCATCAATACCAAATAAAGCGTTGTTGCCGCGGAATTAAGCGAGAACAGCGCTATCTGGAACGCACTTGCATTATTGTAAGCTGGATCCAATTTTTTTGTTGAGAATAACATCCTTTCCTATTCCTTTCCACTTTATTCCTATCATACACTGTATCATTCATATTTTACATACCGTGACAGAGTTTGTCAATTTAAGATTTCCTTAAAATTCGGTATGGACAAAATCTCTTATATCTGGCGCATTTCCAACATTTTGCACCATATTCTGGCACCGCAAAAAAACCGGCTCCCCTTCTTTTGGGAACCGGTTTTAATAATTTGCTGAATAATTTCTTTTAATTTGGACAAATACCTGCCATCACACTGCATTGTCCTTAATATACTGGATCAGCTCGTCCGCCTTCGCAAACGCCAGCCCAACCACCGTATCCGCTGCGCCGTAGTAGATTGCAATGCGCCCCGTCTTTGCATCCTGCAATGATGCGCAAGGGAAAGTTACATTCGGCACATCCCCGACGCACTCATATAGTTCTGTCGGATGGAAAATATATGGTTTGCAGCGGTATTTTACTTTCCAAGGCTCATCAATATCAAGTATCGCCGCCCCCATACTGTAAATCATGCCATTGCAGGTAGTCCCCACACCATGGAAAATCAAAAGCCATCCCTCATCCGTTTCAATCGGGATTGGTCCCGCGCCAATCTTTGTCCATGCAAAACCCTGGGCTCCCATAACAAAGCGGTGGAATCCCCAGTGTTCCATATCCGTGCTCTGGCTCAAATACATATCGCCAAACGGCGTATGCCCGTTGTCGGACGGTCTTGAAAGCATCATGTACTTGCCGTGGATTTTGCGCGGAAAAAGCACGCCGTTGCGGTTAAATGGCAGGAACGCATTTTCCA
The DNA here is from genome assembly GCA_910577675.1 of uncultured Lachnospiraceae bacterium. Taxonomy (GTDB): domain Bacteria; phylum Bacillota; class Clostridia; order Lachnospirales; family Lachnospiraceae; genus RGIG4057. The sequence goes on along the minus strand of CAJTOR010000018.1, from coordinate 69,300 downwards.
GCTGATAGAATTTTTTAAAATCATCGGAGTATGCCACCCCGATCGTCGGACCGTGATAATTGTTGCACCAGGTCACATAGTACCTCTTATCGATACGGCAGACGCGGGGATCATAACCGCACGCCACGCCGACCTGCTCGTCATCCTTACCATACAGCGGCATCGGGGTTGGCTCGATATCCCAGTGGATCGCATCACTGCTTTTTGCGAGAAACAGATGCTGCTCCATCGCCATATTATCACTGCGGAAGATACCTACAAAATGTCCGTCCTTCGCGATGACCGCACTGTTAAAGATACTGTTAGAACCCGGAATCTGATCCCTTTTTACAATCGGATTCCTGCTGTAACGCCATACAATCTCCTTGTTCCCGGCGAGGCGCTCCTGCCACGGGATATTGGGTAAATTATCACCAATAATCATCACTGTACCTCCATCTTTTAAGAGGTTCCAAAACCGTGCAGCTATCGCGGCAAAAATCCTTCCTCTGACACCCCATTTAACTGTGCAACTCCCCGCAATAAGTATGTACCCCCACTGCTGCCCTTTCTGCTTTTGCACAGAGATAATCAAAAGAAAGATCAGTCCTTGCGTACACGGTGCCAAAACCGTTTTCGTTAACTATGGGGATAGTATAGCAAAAAACTGGAAAAATATCAAGAAAAAAATTGATAAATTTCCCAAAATTTACAACAAATTACCAAATATAACAAAAAACGACGTTTCAACCCACATTTCATCCTGCCAACAGAAACAAAATCCTGCCTTGCACTCCCAAAGCTCTTTTGCCTTTTTTATTCCCCGCTCACATTATTTTCTAAAAATCTTCTCCATTGCCCTGCCTTTTGCAAGCTCGTCCACCAGCTTGTCCAGATAGCGGATTTCCCGCATCAGTGGCTCGCCAATTTCCTCCACCCGCACGCCGCAGACCACGCCTGTAATCAACACCCTGTTATCGTTAAGATGCGGCGCCTTCCGAAAAAAATCCCCATAGCTTATTTCCTTTTCAATTAATGAGGGCAGTTCCTCCTTCGTGTAGCCAGTCAGCCAGGAGATCACCTCATCCACTTCCGCCCTCGTCCTTCCCTTCCTCTGAGCCTTCGCCACAAGCAAAGGATAGACCTTTGAAAAACTCATCCTGTATACTTTCTCATTTTCCATAAATTCACCCACTTTAACTACAACCATAACAGAATGTCAAAACCATAAACGACTGTTACACCAATTTCCCTCTTTTACTGGAATCAATCCATATTCCGCGCAAATTCCGCCGCTTCCCCCATATCCTTCTCCTCCGTCAGCCCGTAAAGCTGATACAAGGAGAGCATATTCTGGTATGTTAGTTTGCGGGCTAACAACTGCTGGTAAGTTACGGTTTTAACTTTTTTCTCAGCTTTTAATTTTTCCATCCTTGACAAAATATCCGCATATTCCCTCCGCACCGCCGCAAACATTGCCTCGAATGCCTCCAACCGATTCCAAGCCTTTTACGGATTTCTTTTTTGATCCCGATAATATAGCAGATGCTCCCATCCGCATTTTTCACTCCCATATTGACAACACTGCCATCATACGGCACGCCGTCAAAAGTCACATGTACCTTCTCGCGCCCTCTGCCAAACTCCTCCCTCACATCGTAGGGGAATGCAACATAGGCACCGCCCTTCCCATCCGCTTCACAAATAACTGTTTCATACTCGTAAGTTTTAGAATCCATTAAATTCCCCTTCCATGTCAAAGGAATTTTCATATCCCGTGATGCTCTCTCATATCAGAGGGGGTTTGCACCCCATCCGACACAATTGATAGGTTAAACCGCCGATCTACCCTACCTAATCTGTACGGTTCCAATCCCTTTTATACTTTACAGAAATAAACTTAAAAAAAACGGATGGCGGATTATTTTAATTCTTTTTAGCGCACCGCAACCACCGTGAATTCACCCGGGAACTTAGGATTGGTCCATGCTGGATGCTCATCAAACTGTTTTAATACAAAACCGCTGTTTATCACTGCATTGACAATCTCACTCACCGTATACTTACGGCAGCTGCACTTTGGCATCGTCTTTCTGATTTCCTCCTCATAAAATCTTGCGTGAGCCATCTCATACTCCAAAATCTCAGTCGAAAAATACCCCTCCTCCGGCAGCTTCTGCTCGAAATTCAAAATATCCATAATCTTTGTAAATGGGTGGAAATCGCTTAGAATCATTCTGCCACCCGGTTTTAACAGCGCGTACATCAACCCCATAAATTCATTAATATCATGGAAATAATGGAGTATCCCGCCCTCCATAAAGACAGCATCAAAGGAATTTCCATATTTTTCCATATCCATTTCCAAAACATCTCCCACCACATAATCAAGGGAAACCCCCGCAGCCGCGGCAAGTTCAAGCGCATATTTTTCGTTGTCCTTGGAGATGTCAAACACCGAAACCTGCGCTCCCAAAACAGCGAGCGGCACTGCTTTTTTACCGCAGGAACCGCAGATATTAGCAACCCGGATTCCCTTATAATCCCCGAAATAAACCGCGTATTTTTTCAGTTCCCCCACCGGGTCCGCCAAAATTTTTTTCGCGCGCTCACACGGCTTACCCACCTCCCGCACCCAGAAATCATAGGCGTTATATTCCCATGCTTTCTTGTTTTGAACACTGTAATCCTGCATAAAGTCCTCTTTCTTATCACTCACTAAATAGTTACTTTGCAATTATATCACAAGATTTCCCCATTTTCTACCATAAATAATATATGCTAAATTAGCATAAACCCGTGGCACCAGTTATCGAATCCTTTTTCAATTTTATGGGTGTATACAGGTTCATCTGGTGGTATCCCAACCCTTCCTTAATTTCATCGTCAACATAGATCATATGCCCCATCAATGCCCTTGTATTGTCGGGCACAAAATTTGTATTCGCAAGCCATTTTGCCACCTTATCCCTTACTTTTTCATGACTTTCCCCATCGCCGTCCCTACTGACCGAAACCGCATACAATCCGCCCGGATACTCGACCGCCTCATACGGTTTGATATCGTCCGCCGTCACCTCATCCAAAAGTGCCCAAATCCATTCGACTTTTCCGTCCTTCTCACATAAAAAATCCGGTGCATCGAAAATAACCGGTCTGAAAAAATGACTGTGTGCCTCCTGCCATGCTTCAAAGTCCCCCGAAAAAAGCTCTTCAAATATCATAAGTTTCGATGTCACTGCTCTGAATTTTGATATCCTCACAATCATAATATCAGGAATCTTAGAATCCAGTTTTTCCGCAACCTCAAACAAACGGTTGACCGCCGCTGTATTTCCACTGTAATTGGCATGGACAATCTGCGTTTTTATCTCCCTTGCCTTTTCATACAGATATTTTATATCGGCTTCCTTCCCAAAATCGGCGGATTCAATCTGCTGTATAAATTCCAAAACTATTTCCCGCAGTTCATGCAGCAGGGCAATTTCCTCGTCAATACCTTCCACCTTTTTCTCAAGCACTTCAAGAACAATCTCTGAGCCGGATGCATGAAAAATTCTCTTAATATCTTTTATACTGATATTTAGCTTGCGCAAAATCAATATCTGTTCCAGCCGTTTTACATTCACCCCATCATACATCCGATACGCATAATCCCTGCTGCGGACACTTTCAATCAACCCCATGTCCTCATAGTATCGAAGCGTGCGGGCTGAAAGGTTATACCGGGTTGTTATATCCCGAATCTTTAAAAGTTGGTTCATGTATTTACCTCCTGCTATTAAAAGTAATTATAGTATAATCACTTCCCCAACGGCAGAGTCAAGATTCAGAAATATACCATTTTAAAACCAAGGAAGGGCTGTTGCAAAATATGGATATTTCACAATACATGGTAAAGATATCCTAGATATCTTTGTATATTGTTTGAATATGCCATATAGCAACAGCCCCTCTGTATTATGCTTCCCCGCCAAGTTCGCTCATCTGTGCCGTGTACAGTTTATAATACGCGCCCTTTTTCTCCATCAGTTCATCGTGTGTCCCGCACTCTTTAATCCCGCCGTCCGAGATATACATAATCTTGTCGCAGTTCTTAATCGTCGAGAGCCGGTGCGCAATTATAAACGACGTTCGCCCCTTTAACATTGCGTTCAACCCCTGCTGCAATGCCTTCTCCGTCTGGACATCAATGCTTGATGTCGCCTCGTCAAGCACCAGAATCGCCGGGTCGGAAAGCAGCGTGCGTGCAAAGCTGATAAGCTGCCTCTGCCCCTGTGAAAGCAGTGAACCGCGCTCCTTTACTTTGGTAGCATACCCATCCTTCATCCCCTCGATAAAAGCGTCCGCGCACACAACACTGCTCGCCCTGCGGATCTCCTCCATTGTCGCGTCAAGCTTGCCATAGCGGATATTGTCCTCGATCGTCCCGCTGAAAATAAAGCTGTCCTGCAACATAATCCCCATCTGCGAGCGCAGGGAATGCAGTGTCACCCCGGAGATATCAACATCATCGATCAGGATCCGCCCGGAATTGACATTGTAAAAACGGGAGAGAAGATTGACAATCGTGCTCTTGCCCGCCCCGGTCGGTCCCACAAGCGCCACGCTCTCACCTGGGTTTACCGTGAAGGAAACATGGTCAAGCACATGCTGTCCCTCCTCGTAACCAAAGCAAACATCCTCAAATGTCACCTTGCCCTTTATCTTTTTTAGTTCCCCCGCATCCGGCGCATCGTCAACCGTAACCGGCTCATCAAGCGTTTCAAAAATACGCTCGAGATAAGCAATATTATTGATAAAATTATTAAAAATATTGCCGAGGTTCATAATCGGCTGCCAGAAGCGCGACGCGTAGGAGCTGATTGCCACAATCGTACCGACCGAAACTTTTTCAGGTCCTAACACCAAAAGTCCCACTGCAAAAATTGCCGCGCGCACAACCACCGCAATATCGTCGATAGCCGGCCAGACAAGGTTTGAATATTTGACCGCGCCCATCCAAGCATCCTTACATTTGCCCGAGAGCGTTTCAAAAATCTCCGCATTCTCATCCTCGCGGGCAAAAATCTGCGTGATGCGCGCCCCGGTAATATTCTCCTGCAAATAGGCATTCAGGTTGGAATTTTTATTGGAAACCTGCTGCCACGCCCTTCTCTGGTGGCGCTTGATATAGCGCAGCACCGCCGCAAGCACCGGGACACCGGCAAATACCACAAGCGAGAGTTTCACATCCACAATCAGCATGAAAATCACGATAAAAACCATGTTCAGCATCTCAAGGATCACGTTAATCAGACCGTTTGAAAGCATGTCCGAAACCGAGTTAACATAATTGACCACGCGGATCATAATTTTTCCGTGCGGGCGGTCATCATAGTACTGAAATGGTAGTTTTTGTAAATGTGCAAACAAATCCTTTCGGATATCAAAAATAATACTCTGCCCCACCACCGTCATAATGCGCGAGCGGACGGCAGAAAATGCAATGCTTATGGCATAGGTTACGACAAGCAGAAGCACTAGCAGCACAAGCTGCCTTGTGTCCTTATTTGGGATTGCCACATCGAGCGCCCTCTGCACGATAATCGGGTTTAAAAGCCCAGTCACCGCCGCGAGCGCGCTGATAATCAGCGCTAATACCATGCGCTTTACATATTTCTTCACATATACTGATGCGCGCAGAAGATGGTGGAAATCAAAAGGGGTTTCCAAAACCTCATCTTCCTTAAAGGTATTTCTAGCCACGCTGCGCACCCCCTTTCAAAGCCTGTCCGGTCTTATCAGGCTCACCTATCGAACGCTTATTTAGCCTTGCCTCCTCCGCTAAAAGCATCTCCTCGCCGCCCTGCAATTTTACAAGTTCGTAGTAGTAACCCTTCTTTGCAATCAGCTCCGCGTGCGTCCCTTCCTCCTCAATCCTGCCATCTTTTAATACCAGAATGCGGTCAGCCTTCCTGGTCGAAGAAATCCGCTGCGCGATAATAATCTTCGTGCAGGTAAACTCAAGGTGTTCAAGGGATTCCTGGATATGTTTTTCCGTTTCTAGGTCAACCGCGGAAGTCGTGTCATCCAGAATCAGGATGGACGGTTTGATCGCCATTGCACGGGCAAGTGATATTCTCTGTTTCTGCCCGCCTGAAAGGCCAACGCCCCGCTCCCCGACAATCGTGTCATACCCTTCCGGCATCTTTAGAATAAATTCCTCCGCCGCGGAGTAACCCGCAAACCGGCGCACGCGCTCCTGCGACATATTGCTGTCACCGTAGGCGATATTCCCGTCAATCGTATCGGAATAAAGCAGGACATCCTGCGTCGCAAGCCCGATATTTTTTCTGAGATCGTGGAGCCTGTACTCCCTCACATCAACACCGTCCACCAGCACCTGCCCCTGCGTCGGGTCATAAAAGCGCGGTATCAATTGTATCAGCGAAGTTTTCCCGCAGCCCGTTTCCCCCATGATCGCGATGGTTTGTCCCGGATTTGCCGTAAAACTTATATGGTGCAGTACCGGACGGTGCTCATAGGAAAAGCTGACATCCCTAAACTCGATCTTCCCGCGCAAATGAGAATCCGACGGTTCCACCGGATGAGGAGCATCCACAATCGTAGGCTCGGAATAGTAAATCTCCATCACCTTTTTCGATGCCGCCGAAAAACGCTGGAACTCATTCATAATGCCGCCCAGGTTCCTCATCGGGTTGGCAAGCGCCCAGGTAAGACCCGAGAAAGCCACATACTGCCCCATCGTAAGCTGCCCATTAATCAGGAAAATACCGCCGACTAAGAGCAGGACAACCGGGAGAAGGTTTGCAAAAGTTTCGACATACGGATAAAAATGCAGCCAGACAAACGCTGTCTTCTGATTTGTTTCCGAGAACTCACGGTTGCGCTCATCGAATTTTTCTTTCTCGTACTCCTCCCTGGCAAAAGCCTTGACCACGCGGTTCCCCGCAATATTTTCCTGCGCCGCAGTGTTCATCAGCGACAGCTTTTCCCTAAGCAGCGCGTGCATCGGTGCCACGCGGTTGCGGAAACACACGATGATGATAAAAATAAACGGTGCGATCGCAAGCAGGGAAAGCGCCAGCCGCCAATCCATATAGAAAAAATACACCGCCGCCGCAAACATCAGCGAAAAACTCTCGACAATCATGCGCACCACCCACGCGATCATATGGCGCACCGCGTCAAGATCACCCGTCAGGCGTGTCATCAAATCGCCCGTGCGGTAATTGTCATAAAACTTCATGTCCTGATGCTCAATCTTCGCAAACAGAAAATTTCTAATGCGGTAGAGCACATTCTGCGATACGCCCTCAAAATTGATGCAGGTCGCATACACGACAACAGTACGCAAAAATGTTACCAGTACCATCCCCACAATCAGTTTGATGAGCAGTTCCTTGTTGGTGGACAGATTTTCTGCCGCCTCCTTGCCGGTCAGGAACAGATCCACAATCTTTTCCGAAAAGACCGGCACCGCAAGCTGCAAAACATTGTAGAGAACCGTCCCCAAAATGCCCAAAACATACAGGGCGCGGTATCCCTTCATGTTCTCCCACAGCCAGCGCATCTTGCTTTTACTGACTTCCATAATAAGCCTCCCCGCTGCAACTTCATTTTAGGAACGGTGTTTTTTACACCAAAACTTCCCCTTCGTGGTGCAGCAATTTTAACCAGCAAAAAATCAAGAGCCTCCGCAAACTGCCGCAGCGGAAGAACCAGCGCAGCAAAAGTTCTTCCGCTTCCCACTGTTTTCGACATTATAATGATTCTGGGAGGCAAATACAATGTCTTTTCCGATAAAAAGATGGGTTTATTTTTTCTTTTCCGCAAACAGGCATTTTTGCAGCTCGCACACCAAAACCGGCATGGCAGAAAGTCCCAGGACAATCCCCCATCCCTTAATATCAAGCGGTACAACCTGGAAGACATCCGAAAGTGCCGGTACGGTCAAAACAGTTGCCTGCAGGAAACTGCACACCAAAAACGCCACCACCATTTTTACATTGCTGAAAAAACCGATCTTAAAAAGTGAGCGGCGGCTCCTCATATTAAAGGCGTGAAAAAGCTGCGAGAAGGACAATACCGCAAAAGCGTAGGTGGAACCTCCGATCAGGTAGGCGGTCATCGCAAGAAGCCCGATCATCGCCCCTTCAAGTATAATCTGCCCAACAAGCCCATCCGAGAAAATCCCCTTTTTCGGCGGTAGGGGCGGGCGCTTCATAATCCCCTCCTCCGGCGGCTCAACACCCAGCGCGATTGCCGGGAGCGAGTCCGTTACCAGGTTCACCCACAAAAGCTGTACCGCCGCAAGCGGGGAAGGCATCCGGCAGAGGATGGCTGCAAATATGGTAATAATTTCCCCGATATTGCACGAGAGCAGGAAATGGATTGATTTGCGGATATTGTCATAGATGCCGCGACCCTCTCGCACTGCCTCCACAATGGTTGCAAAATTGTCGTCCATCAGCACCATGTCCGCCGCATTCTTTGCGACATCCGTGCCGCCCTGCCCCATCGCACAGCCGATATCGGCGGCTTTGAGGGCGGGCGCATCGTTGACACCGTCCCCCGTCATCGCCACGATCTCCCCGGATTTTTGCAGGGCTTTGACAATGCGCACTTTATGCTCCGGCGAAACGCGGGCAAACACGCGGTAATCTTTTATCTTTTCTGCCAGTTCATCCTCTCCCATCGCATCGATTTCCGCCCCTGTTACCGCCCTCTCGTTCTCGTTTGCCAAAATCCCCGTTTCCCTGGCGATCGCGCAGGCGGTCATCACATGATCCCCGGTAATCATAACCGGGACGATTCCCGCTTCCCGGCAGGTTTTCACACATCGCACCGCCTCTGGGCGCGGCGGATCCATCAATCCTAAAAGCCCGTAGAATACAAGATTTTGTTCCAAATCCCCATTCCCCGTCCCCGCCTTTTGGTATGCCACCGCAAGGACGCGCAGCGCCTGCCCGCTTAACATCCGGTTCTGCCGCCTTATTTCCTCGCGCACCTGCTCCGTCATCAAAAGAACCTTATTATCGCGCTCGTAGTGGGTGCAGAGCGAAAGCAGGATATCCGGCGCACCCTTGGTTATAGAGAAATTTCCTTCCGCTGTGCTATGTACTGTGGTCATGCGTTTCCTGACCGAATCAAACGGGATTTCACGTATGCGCACAGCCGCCGCAAGAAGCTTTTCGTAGGAAGCATTCACCCCCGTTAAGGCACGCACAATTGCAAGCTCGGTCGCCTCCCCAAAATAGACAATCTTTCCCCTCTCTTTCTGCTCCTGCACATTGCAGCACAGAGCCGCCGCCATACAGATTTTTTTTGCCCGCTCTGACTGTGCGGGAAGCACGGACTGCCCGTCACACACTCTCACAACGGTCATTTCATTCTGTGTTAAGGTACCGGTTTTATCCGAGCACACCCAGGTGGCACTGCCCAGGGTTTCCACGGCGGGCAGGCGCTTTACCACAGCATTTTTTGCTGCCATGCGCTGCACGCCGAGCGAGAGCATTATAGTTACCATCCCCGGAAGTGCCTCCGGTATCGCCGCCACCGCAAGGCTCACACTTGTCATAAACATATCAAAAAGTCCCCGTCCCTGCACAACACCCATCGCAAAAATCACAACACAGATTAAAAGCGCAGCTATTCCAAGCCATTTCCCGGTTACCGCCAGCCGCTTTTGCAGCGGGGTCTGCGGTGTTTCGTCATTTAAAATCATATCGGCGATCTTGCCGACCTCCGTGCTCATCCCCGTTTCCGTCACAATAGCAAGGGCGTGCCCGTTTGTGACAATACTTGTCGAGTAAATCATGTTCGCCCGCTCCGCAAGCAGCGTACCCTGCGCAAATACCTTGTCGGCGGATTTTTTTACCGGGAGGGATTCTCCCGTCAGCGCCGACTCGTCAACTTTTAATTGAACGGCGGTTAATAGTCTTGCATCCGCCGGGACATACGCCCCGGCGGATACCTCAATAATATCGCCCGGCACAAGCTTTCCCGCAGCGATTTCCAAGCGCACGCCATCCCGGTACACAACTGCTGTCGGGGCGGATATCTTCTTTAGCGCCTCAAGGGATTTTTCGGCTTTCTCCTCCTGCACGACACCGAGGATGGCATTTAATATCACAATGGCAAGGATAATTACCGGATCAGTAAAATCAGTATTTCCTTCAAACACCGAAGCGGCAAAGGAAATCAGCGCCGCCGCGATCAGAACAAGGATCATAAAATCTTCAAACTGCTCAAAAAACCGGCGCAGAAAACTTTTTTTCTTTTTCTGCGTGAATTCATTTTTCCCGTACTGATTCAGACGTTTTGCTGCCTCCTTCGCAGACAGTCCGCCCTCCCCGCTGCTTTTCTGTTCCCGCACCACTTCCGCCGCGCTGCGGGTATATGCCGCCATTGCCATTCCCATACCTCCGTACCTGTACCAGTCTTTAATATCTGCTGTCATTGCATGATCACTATGATTTACATTATGATATAAGAGGATAAAATATTCAGAATAATTTAGACCATGCACGACAGAAAATAAAAAGAACTTTACAAAAGGTTTATTTTCCTGTATGATGTAACAGGCTTTCAAAACAAGGGGTATTCCCAGGTTTACATAACAGAAACGGAGATCAATCATGAAATACAAAATGCTTGTGCTTGATATTGACGGCACCTTAACCAACTCGAAAAAAGAAATCACGCCTGCGACAAGACAGGCACTCTATGACCTACAGGAGCGCGGCGTGCGCGTGGCTATCGCCTCGGGCCGCCCGACCGCCGGGACAAAGGCTGCTGCAGAGGCTCTTTCCCTCGCCAGGTACCACAATTTTATTCTCTCATTTAACGGTGCAAAAATCACGGACTGCGGCAGCGGGGAAACCGTATATGAACAGGTGCTCCCAAAAACGGTTATCCCGGAAATATATCGGGCTGCCATCGGATACGGGGCGGGACTTATCTCCTATGAGGGGGATGATGTGATCGCCGCGACCCCGATCGACCCGTATATGGAATTAGAAGCGCACATCAACGGTCTTTTGATCCGCCGCGTGCCGGATTTCGCGGATTATATTACCTTCCCGGTAAACAAATGCCTGATGACGGGTGCGCCCGAATACCTTGCCGAACTTGAGCGCAGGATGCAGAAACAATTTGGGGAGCGCCTTAGCATCTACCGCTCCGAACCTTATTTCCTTGAATTTATGCCGCCAAATGTGGACAAGGCAAAATCCCTTGAAAAACTGCTTGAAAAGCTTTCGCTTACCCGTGAGGAAACAGTCTGCTGCGGCGATGGTTTCAACGATATTTCCATGATCGAGTATGCGGGTCTTGGCGTTGCAATGTCAAATGCACAGCCACCCGTGCAGGAGCGTGCGGATTATGTTACCGCATCGAATGATGAGGATGGCATCATAAAGGTGATTGAAAAGTTTTTCTGACAGAAAATAAAAAGCGCCGCATCCAAGAAACCCTGGATGCGGCGCTTTTTACCTTTTAATACATCAAATATTACCTTCCAATATAATCTTTATGCATGCGATGTTCCGCCTTCTGCACATACATGCGTTCATCCGCCATGCGTATGTACTCCGCAACCGGAAATCCCTTATCCACCAGCTCATAAATCATCCCCATGCTGAATCCGACCCGGTAAGGATGTTTGCTTTTCGCATTGTATTCGTAAAATTCCTGAGCCAGTTTCTTTCCGAAACTGTTTGCCAGCTCCTCGTCCACAATTCCGGCAGCCATAAATTCATCCCCGCCGGTGCGGGCGCAGAAAAATTCTTCGCCGCATACCTTTGTCAGCGCCTCCGCCGTAAACCGGATCGCCACATCCCCCTCATTATGCCCATAAGTGTCATTGATATGTTTTAAGCCATCCATATCCAATGAAACCAATGCAAGCTTCCTCCCGCTCTCCATACTCTCGCCGTAACTCTTGCGGAGTTTTTCGAAGAAACCGCGCCGGTTGAGGATATTCGTCAGCGCGTCGCGGATTGAGCGGTCCTTAAAAGTTTCCACCATGGTCTTTTGCTCCAGCCGCACCCTGACTGCTGCCAGCTCGCTGCTCAGCGTATTGACAAAATTCTGCATCTGGTGGAACTCAATCATATCAACCGCATAACTTACCGCAAAATAACCAACTGTTTCGTTAAGGACATGGAGCGGCACAATCAATATCTTACTGCAAAGCATCATATCCCTCTTAAAGTCAGGCAGGATTTCCCCTTTTAAAAACGGGATATTCTCCCCGTACTCCCGCCCGTCCCGGCGCAGCATACAATTCATGTGCTCCGTATAGCCTTCGCACTGTGCCGGGCGGTTTAATATTTCTTCCACCTTCGGGCAGTCCTTTAAATATCCGTCCACAATACAGAGCCAGCTCTTCCAGGCAACCATATTCGGTATAAAAGCCCTCAGCCGCTTTCTTACATCCGCCACGGTACTGCAAGCTAAAAGTTCCGCCATCATCATTACCATGCGGTTTGTCATATAATGGTTCTCATTAATTTTCGTGTACAGTTCCTGCACAATCGTGTTGCGCGTAATATCCTGCTGCGTGTTAAAGCATCCGCTGCTCTCACTGAATATCATGGTGAACGGCAACAGACAGGTACTCTCCACCTCCCTGTTCTCAAAGAGCGCGGCAAGAATAGAAAATATCCGTGCCCCGACCACCTCCGCGTCCATCATGGCTGTCGTCAGCTTAGGGGTATGGTAGCTTGTTTCAAGAATCCCGTCAAAGCCGGTTACCACCACATCCTCCGGCACCCCAAGTCCTGCGAGCCTCAACTTTTTGCACACGACAAGCGCCATCGCATCATTTGCACAGACAATTGCATCGGGTATTTCCTGCGCATCCCTTGCAAGAATCTCATCCATTACTTTCTCCGTCGGCTTCGACCAGAAATATCCATAATGGAGCTGGGACGGCGCAACAGTTTTTCCATTTTCTTCCATCACTTTACAGAACACATCAAGGCGCTCCTGCGAGGCGGGGTTTCCCGGTATGCCGCCTATATATTCAATCCGTTTAAAATCATGCTCCTCGACAACATGGCGGACCAGCTTTTCCATCGCCCCCCTGTAATCATATACAATATTGTAGCACCCTTCAATTGGGTGGTCAACGGATACCACCGGAACTTTGGCCGCCTTCGCTGACGCGACAATTCTGTGCACAATATTTTCATCCTTGATCGTTTCTGCAAATATCACAAGCCCGTCGAGCAATTCATAATTTATCAGGGTAAAAATATTCATTTCTCCCTCTAAAAAATCATCGGACATACAGGTCGATGAAAATGTAGTGAAAAATACAATTTTATATCCCAGATCATCCACTTGTTCAGTGAGCGTATCAATATAACCCGTCTGCGTATATTCATCAATTCCCGCGATGCAGACCGCAATCAGTTTTTCTTTTTCCCCGGCAAATAATTTTCCCATAGACCGATCATCCTTTCACGAGCATGTAATAAGGGGATCAGCCCCCCACTGAGCACACGCATCTGCAAATCAACAACTGTTTCAATAAGTTAATATCTTTCAAATATTATACCATGTCGTTCCGACATGATAAGCGCATTTATGCGCTTTCCCTCCGGGGGATGCGCATGATTTGCCGTGGAAATTTTTCTTCCTCTGGTCGAATGCGAATTGGCGCTTGTATAATATCCTTCGACATTATACCATGTTTTTTCTCAATTTTCAATTATCTTCTAAATTGTTTACGCATTTTATCAACTGACTTTATCTTAACAATTTTTTATTCCCACTACCCAGTTTTTTCTTTTTGTGATATACTTTAAAACAGTATTAAATAAAATATTATGCCCTGGCAAGGGGCTTAGAAAGAGGCATTATGCTCTATATTGTGACTGCGCTTTACGAAGAGGCACTGCCGTTTATAAAAATATACTGTTTAAAACGAAAACTGGATTTTCCTCATTTTGAACTTTTTGGCGGCGAGGAAGTGTTACTTTTGATTACCCGCCCGGGGGCGCTGCGCGCTGCAACAGCACTCTCCTCCTTACTCACAGCATTCCCGCCGGACAAGCACGATCTTCTGCTTTCTGTCGGCTGTGCCGGCTGCGCACTGCCAGAAACACTTGGGAAGGCGTTTTTAATCTGTAGAATCACAGAAAAAGCCTCCATGCGCACGCGCTACCCGGAACTGATCTACCGCTGCCCCTTTCTGGAAGCCCAGGTGGTCACACTGCCCTCCGTCTGCAAAAACATGGAGGATATAAAGGATATGGAAAATTCGATGTACACGGATAATACCCCATATCCCATTAAGCCGCTTCCCCTGCTTTATGACATGGAAGCTGCCGGAGTTTATGAGGCGGCAATCCCCTATTTTTCCTGTGACAGGCTTCTGTTTATAAAAGTTGTTTCCGACGCGCTCACCGGGCTTTTGGAACTTGATAACGCAAAACGGCGGCTCAGGATAACAGAATGTATTTCGGATATTACAAAAGCCTTAGCGGATTGGGTTGGCTCGCTGATATGCTCCCCCTGCATGGAAAAGGAACTTATCAACGAAAAAACCACTTCCTCCCCGTCCTGCCAACCCTCACCAAATATCAAAAATATGCTTGGGACGGAGGGCTTGATGTTTTTTTACCAGGTATGTGAAGCGCTGCGCCTTTCTTCGGCAAGCAGCCAGCAATTATACCAGCTTATGCTCTATCTGACACTATCAAAAATCCCCTACATGGACTCAATGAAGGAATTACTTTCCCTCCCCTTATCGAAACCATGCAGGGAAAAAAAGGAGGGTTTAAAATACCTTGAACAGCTTAACCGATACTATTTATAACCCGCCGTACAGCCATATCTATGTGGAGCGGGAAGCACTGTCATATCCGGTTGCACAAAGCCTTATTCCCGCCCTTGCCAAAAGGGGCAGCCGCATAATTGAAATTTCCCATTACATGGATCTGTTCGGGCGCACCCACCAGTCTTTCCCCGCCCAAAAAGCAGCCCCCTCACTGATCCTTGCCGTAAAACATGGAAATTTCCTCTATCCTGGCGCTCCCGTCTGCCAGGATTTTGGTAATAAGTTTTTTTACTATACTTCATTTACAATGAACTGCCCTTTTGACTGTGAATACTGCTTTCTACAGGGAATGTATCCCTCCGCAAATATTGTCCTGTTTGTCAACCAGGAAGATTATTTTGCTGAAATCAAAAAAAGTTTATCCACCCATCCACTCTATCTCTGTATCTCATACGATACAGACCTGCTTGCCCTTGAGGCACTGACCAAAATGACACGGAGGTATCTTGATTTTGCAATTAGCGAGAAGGCACTGACTACGGAAATACGCACCAAAAGCGCTGTATCCGTAGCCCCCCTTGCAGAAAGGCTTCCCAAGGATGCCCGCTCCCGCATAATCATGGCTTACTCGCTCTCACCGGATTCCGTGATTGCCCGCTTCGAACACAGGACACCAGGACTTTCTGCGCGCCTTACCGCCATCCGAACAGCATATAAATCGGGCTTTCCAATCCGGCTCTGTTTTGACCCCCTGCTTGCCGTGCCTGACTTTAAATCCGTTTATGGTGAATTCCTATCACAGGTGCGGGATGCCCTGCAAGATATACCGATAAAAGATGCCAGCATAGGAGTTTTCAGGATCTCGGACGGCTACTTAAAACAAATGCGCAAAAACCGTCCCGCCTCCGCACTTTTACAGTACCCTTTTATAAACGAGAACCATGTTTGCAGCTATGGCGGTCGGGGCAGGGAAATGATGGCTTTTGTAAAGGAATTCTTATCCGGTTTCCTGCCGGAAGATAAAATATTTACACAATAGCTAGGAATACTGTTAAAAGAAATCCCTACCCGCCACTCTCATCTTTGCAACTTAAAAGCGAGGGGGCTTCGATCAATTAAAACACAGACTAGCCGGAAAGGAAAATTTATGGAAACAGCTATTATAACCGGTGCATCGAGCGGAATCGGCACTGCAATCACAAAAGAATTACTGCTTCTAGGTTACAAAGTATTTGGTTTTGGAAGGGACTTCTCCACGCTGCTTGCCGATTTAAAGGAGGACAAAACATATGCACCGCTCCTCCCCAATCTGACTCCCATCACACTTGATTTAACTAAGACGGGCAAACTTACCGAAAAAATACGGGAAATGCGAAAAAATTCTGAGATTTCCCTGCTAGTTAACAACGCTGGGGTCGGATATTTTGGTCTGCATGAAGAGTTAAACCCTACGATGCTACACGAAATGGTAACCGTCAATCTTGAAGTACCCATGCTTTTATGCCAGCTCCTGCTGCGCGACCTGAAAAAAACGGGCGGGCATATTATCCAAATTTCCTCGGTTACCGCAAAAAAAAGCAGCCCCCACGGCTGCGCATACGGTGCCACCAAAGCTGGCTTATCCGCCTTTACCCAAAGCCTGTTCGATGAAGCACGCAAATATGGTGTCCGCATCACCTGTATCCATCCCGATATGACAAGGAGTAATTTCTATCGGGGCGCGGATTTCGGGGCGGAAATCGATGAGGATTGCAGTCTATCCCCGGAGGATATCGCTGCCTGCGTGCACACAGTCCTGACTGCCCGCAGTGGAATGGTATTCCCCGATATTACGCTCAGCCCGCAAAAACACCGGATTTCAAGAAATGTAAAAAATTCCCAGTAACCTAAAATATAAAGCAGCCATAATGTGGATATCCCCACATTATGGCTGCTTTTTTATTCCTTATCCAATCTTAAACTGGCGCATATCCGCATCCAGATGTGCCGCAATATCCTTTAAGGAGGAAGCATTGTTTGCAATATCCTCGATAATGGATGCGATCTCTGTAACCGAAGCGGAAGTTTCCTGCGTGCTGGCTGCATTTTCCTCAGCAATTGCAGTAAGGTTCTGGACAACATCAACCACGGTATTTCTCGCGTTCTGCATCTCCTGTGTCGCATCCGCAATATTGCGAATCCCTGCAAGGGTATCATCGATCTCGTGTTTCACCTTGCCAACAATCGTGCTCGCGCTGATTACCTTGTTGTTCTGCTCATCCATAATCTCCTGCACCTCGTTCATGGTGCGCACCGCGGTGGCAGTATCGCCAAGGAGTGATGCAATAATCTGCTCAATCTGGTTCGCAGACTGGTTCGACTGCTCCGCAAGCTTCTGGATCTGGGCAGCTACAACGGCAAAGCCCCTGCCCTGCTCGCCTGCGCGTGCCGCCTCGATGGAAGCATTGAGCGAAAGCAGGTTTGTTTCCTCCGCAATGGCGGAAATAAGAGTGGTCGCCTCACGGATTTTCTGTGCAGAATCGTTGGTTGTATTTGTCTGCTTATATATTACATGGACAGCCTCCACAGCCTTCCGGTTGATATCCCCGAGCTCGTCGAGAACCCTCATCGCACCGTCACTTGCTTCCGCAATGCCCTGCGACTTGCCATTTAGTGTTGTAACTTCCCCGGAAGTCGTATTAATCATCTCGCCCATGGCAACCACATTCTCGGTTGCTGTCTGGGTTTCATCTGCCTGCGAAGTCGCACCGGATGCAATATCCCCCACAGCCTGCTCCACCTGACCAACCGAATTGATCGTTTCCTGGGTATTCTTGTCGAGCGACTGGGCTGCTTCCATCAGATAAAGACTCTGCTTTTGGAGATCGCCAAGCACCTGTGCCAGCTTATCCGTAAGCCTTGTAATTGCCCGGCTCATACCGCCGGTTTCATCCTTGCGCTTACACAGGGCACGCTGCGCATCATCCGAAGTAAGATCAAGTTCCCCAAGTTTCTGGATCACAGCAGTGATCGCCGCAATCGGCTTCACCGCGCGGATAACGGAACCGAACGCGAGAATGGAACATACTATCAACGCACAGATTGCACCAATAACACTCCTCATAATCATGCTGTTCATCGGTGCAAGTATCTCCTCCTCCGCCGCTGTGAACACCACAATGAAATTCATGCGGTCGCTGATGTAATATCCCGTAAACCGCGCATCGCCGTCTATACTATAGCGGACGATCTCCGCCGGCGGTTTGATATCGGATGCCATCTGCTCAACGAGGCGGGCAATAACACTATTGTTAACCGGCTGCCCCTGCGCCGTAGGATGATAGCGCATAATCCCCTGTTTATCTACCAAATAAACATAACTTGTTTCTACACCGGCAATACTTGCTCCCCCCAGCACTCTTTCCACTGTACCATCCTCGTACATTTTTTCACCCATGGTATCATAAATCTGCTGCATTGTCTTCCCATAGGATTTTGCCATATCAAATATGTAATTCTTATTTACTTCCAACATATTATTCCGCACCATCGGGATTACAATCGCCAGGTTCGCGATTGTCGCCAACAACACGGATACGTTGATAATCAGCAAAATCCGCATTTTAAGGGAATGGATTCCATAACCTTTCTTACCGTTTTCTTCCATTGACCTCGTCTCCTATTCGCATATTTTTTACCTGCAATCTCCCGGAAGCATCTGCTAAAGCCCCGAAAAAATCAGCAAACTAAAATGTCACTCCTATCTTACCACTTCTCTGCTGAAAATGCAAGCGAATATACACACAAAACATGCGGGCGGGTTACCCAATTTTTTCCAGGCCACCCGCCCGCAATATACTAACAAGAAAGACTTTCCCTATACTCTTCTGATTAGTTTGCCGCCCTTGCCGCTTTGATCTGCTCGGTCAGAACCGGAAGGATCTTGTTCAAATCACCTACCACGCCGTAATCCGCTACGGAGAAGATCGGTGCCGTCTCATCCTTGTTGATGGCAACGATGATGTCGGACTCCTCCATACCCGCGATATGCTGGATCGCGCCCGAAATACCGATAGCAAAGTACACATGCGGGCGGACGGTCTTCCCGGTCTGTCCCACCTGGAGATCCTTCGGTTTCCAACCGGCATCCACAACCGCGCGCGAGCAGCTTACGGTTCCACCGATTGCTTCCGCCAGATCCTCAAGAAGCTTGAAATTTTCCGCGCTGCCGACACCGCGGCCGCCGGATACCAGTATCTTCGCATCCATAATATCAACCGTGTCCGTCACTGCCTTCACGATCTCAAGGATTTCCACATACTTGTTGTCCGGCGTAAAGCCCGGATTGAACTCCTCAACATTCGCCTTAACCCCCGCCTGCTTCTCGCGCTTCTGCATAACACCGGGACGAACAGTTGCCATCTGCGGACGGAAATCCGGGCAGGCAATCGTCGCGATCGTGTTGCCGCCGAATGCAGGACGAGTCATCAGGAGCTGGTTGTGCTTTGTTTCCTTGCCCGGAACCGGGTTGATCGGGAAATCGCCGATCTCAAGCTGCGTACAGTCCGCCGTAAGACCGGTATGTATCCTTGCGGATACGCGTGGTCCTAAGTCGCGGCCGATCGCGGTCGCACCGACTAACATAATCTCCGGTTTATATTTCTCGATCACGGAGGAGAGTGCGTGCGCATACGGCTCCGTCCGGTACTCTTTTAATTCCGGGTCATCCACAACAATAACCTTATCCGCGCCGTACTCCGCGAGTTCATCCGCAAGATTCTTAACGCCGCTTCCTACCAGTACAGCAGTTACTTGCGTGCCGAGAGCCTCAGCCAGATCCTTCCCCTTGCCGATCAGCTCAAACGCAATGCTATTGATAACGTTGTCCACCTGCTGTGCGAAGACATACACGCCCTTATATTCTTCTAAACCCATTGTTCAGCCTCCATTTATCCAAAATATTAGATGACATGCTTTTCTGCGAGCTTGCCGGTAATGTAGCTTGCAGCCTCAGCCGGGTCAAGCGTAACGACCTCGCCGCTGCCCTTCCTTACCTTATCGGAAGCCTTCGCAATCTGCGTCGGGGAACCTTTAAGACCGAGGTTTGAATCCTCTACATCTTTAAGATCCGCCCTGCCCCATACGGTGATCTCCGCCTTGTACGCATCAAAGATTCCGCCCGGTGTCATGTATCTCGGCTCGTTTAATTCTGCGAGCGCCGTAATCAGGCACGGCATCTTTGCCTTTAACACATGGTATCTGTCATCGAACTGGCGCTCCACGATCACGGAATCACCCTCTACTTTTAAGTTCTGGGCATAGGAGATTACCGGGATATTAAGGTGCTCCGAAATCTGCGGACCAACCTGTGCGGTATCACCGTCGATCGCCTGCCTTCCGGTGATGATAAGGTCATATTCCATATTGCGCAGCGCTCCTGCAAGCGTCTGGGAAGTTGCCCAGGTATCCGCACCGCCAAGCACGCGGTCGGTGACAAGCACGCCCTTATCCGCGCCCATCGCGATCGCCTCGCGGAGTACTTCCTCCGCCTTTGGCAGACCCATTGTCAGCACAGTAACTTCCGCGCCGTACTCATCTTTAAGCCTAAGTGCCGCCTCAAGCCCCGCCTTGTCGTCCGGGTTCATAATTGTCATCATGGAAGCCCTGTCAAGCGTCCCGTCCGGATTGAACTTCACGCCGCCCTTTGTATCCGGAACCTGCTTAATACAAACAACGATTTTCATTGTATTTTCACTCCTTATTTTATATTTGATATGGCGCTCCACCTATTTCAACAGCGCGCCGCTGATAACCATACGCTGAACCTCGCTGGTACCTTCGTAGATCTCGGTGATCTTCGCGTCGCGCATCATGCGCTCAACCTCGTACTCCCTCGTGTAGCCGTAACCGCCGTGAAGCTGGACAGCCTTCGTGGTGACATCCATCGCCATCTCCGCCGCGTAAAGCTTTGCCTGGGCAGCCTCCACACTGTAGGAAGTCTTGTGATCCTTCGCGTACTGATCCTTCATGCGCGCAGCGCGGTAAACAAGAAGCTGGGCAGCCTGTGCCTGCGTTGCCATGTTGGCAAGCTGGAACTGGGTGTTCTGGAACTGTGCGATTGTGCGACCAAACTGCTTTCTTTCTTTTACGTAAGCAACCGTGCGGTCAAGCGCGCCCTCGCCGATACCGAGCGCCTGTGCCGCAACACCGATACGCCCGCCGTCGAGCGTGTGCATTGCGATACCGAAGCCCTTGCCCTTCTGTCCTAAAAGATTTTCCTTAGGGATGCGGCAGTCCGTAAAAATCAGCTCGTAGGTGGAGGAGCCGCGGATACCCATCTTCTTTTCCTTTGTGCCAAAAGTGAAGCCCGGTGTGCCCTTCTCCACGATAAACGCGGAAATTTCCTTGGACTTCCTGCCGTTCTTTTCCACCGTGCCGGTAACTGCAATCACGATATATACATCCGCCTGCTTGCCGTTTGTAATGAAAATCTTCGAGCCGTTCAATACCCACTCGTCACCGTCAAGCACTGCCTTGGTCTGCTGCCCCTGTGCGTCCGTGCCGGCACCCGGCTCGGTCAGGCCGAATGCGCCGATCTTCCTGCCGCTTGCCAGATCCGGTAAGTACTTCTGCTTCTGCTCCTCCGTGCCATAGGTCAAGATCGGGTCACAGCACAGGGAGGTGTGTGCGGATACGATAATGGAGGTCGTGCCGCAAACTTTTGCAAGCTCCTCCACGCACATTGCGTAGGTCAAAACGTCGCAGCCCTGTCCGCCGTACTCCTTCGGGATCGGGATGCCAAGAAAACCGGCCTTTGCCATTTTTTTCACGGTTTCCACCGGAAATTCCTCGGTCTCATCCACCTCGATTGCAAGAGGCTTAACCTCTTTTTCAGCGAACTCCCGGAACAGGGATCTCGCCATTTCATGCTCTTTACTTAACGTAAAATCCATGATCTTCATTCCTCCATAAATTTATTTACGTTTGCGGGATTTACGCCCGTTTGCCATCCGGTATAAATCCCGCCCAAACTTTTGCTATGTTCTTCCCTGCGGAAGATAAAAACCGCGTGCCGGATCACCCAAAACTATTTGGAATAATCGTAGAAGCCCTTGCCGGTCTTCTTTCCGAGCTTGCCTGCGCGCACCATCTTGCGAAGCAGCGGATGCGGGCGGTATTTTGGATCCCCGGTTTCGTTCTGCAGTACTTCCATGATCGCGAGCACGATATCAAGACCAACCAAATCGCCCAAAGCGAGCGGTCCCATCGGGTGGGAAGCGCCAAGCTTCATCGCCTCGTCGATATCCGAAACGCTTGCGATACCGTCCGCATAGATGCCGATTGCCTCGTTGATCATCGGGATAAGGATGCGGTTTACTACAAAACCCGGAGCCTCTTTTACCTCAACCGGTGTCTTGCCGATCTCCGCAGCGATGGACTTAATCTTCTCCACAAGTTCTGCCGGTGTGTTCTCGCCCGCAATCACCTCGACAAGTTTCATGCGGTCTGCCGGGTTGAAGAAATGCATACCGATCATCGGACGGTCAAGCCCCGCGCCGATCTCGGTGATGGAGAGGGATGATGTATTGGTTGCAAAGATGCAGTCCGGTTTTACGATATCCTGCAATTCCTTGAACGTTGTCTTCTTGATCTGCATATTCTCCGGCGCTACCTCGATTACAAGGTCGCAGTCCGTGCAGATATCTTTAAGCCCGGTCGCAATTTTCGCAGCGATGGCATCCGCCTTCTCCTGCGTGATCTTTTCCTTGCCTACAAGGAAGTTGAGGTTCTTTAAGATCCTGTTCTTGCCGCCGTCGGCAAATTCCTGCTTGATATCGCATAAGCATACTTCGTATCCGTCCGTCATCGCAAATGCCTGGGCAATCCCGGCTCCCATCGTGCCGGCACCAATAATACCAACTTTCATTTCTAAAATCCTCCTATTTAAAGTTCCGTATGTGCCCTCCCCGTACCCTTAACCGGCAGAGGCATTTCTGTCCGCTTCCGCTCCCATAAATCCCTCTGGGGTACTGTACGGGCACATACTGTTTTTTTAGTTCCGTATGTGCCCTCCCCGTACCCTTAACCGGCAGAGGCATTTCTGTCCGCTCCGCTCCCATAAATCCCTCTGGGGTACTGTACGGGCACATACTGTTTTTTAAGTTCCTAGCAGTTTTTAAACGGAACCACCTTCAGCTTCTTTTCTTTATCTTTCTCAAGGAAATTTGCCATACCGGCTTTCTGGTCCTCGGTTTCGAAGCAGTCGCCAAAGAGCTTCTCCTCAACTACGATCGCCGCGTCCATATCCACCTGCAGACCATCGTTGATCGCCTTCTTGCAGTTTCTCACCGCGATCGGTGCGTTTGCTGCAATAATGGAAGCAAGCTTCTTTGCCGCCGGGATCAGTTCCTCAAGCGGATATACATTGTTTACCAGACCAATGCGGTAAGCCTCGTCCGCCTTAATGTTGCGGGCACTGTAGATCATCTCTTTCGCCTTGCCGACACTAATAATGCGGGCAAGCCTCTGGGTGCCGCCAAACCCCGGTGTAATGCCAAGCCCGACTTCCGGCTGCCCGAACACCGCGTTCTCGGAACAGATGCGGATATCGCAGCTCATTGCGATCTCACAGCCGCCGCCGAGCGCAAAACCATTCACTGCCGCAATCACCGGAACCGGGAAGGTTTCAAGCCTGCGGAACACATCGTTGCCCTTCTTCCCGAATGCCTCGCCCTCCGCCTTTGTGAGCGTGCTCATCTCCCCGATGTCCGCACCCGCAACAAAGGACTTCTCGCCGGCACCCGTCAGGATTATCGCGCGCACCACATTAAGGTCAACCGCATCAAGTGTTTCAGAAAGTTCGTCAAGCACCTGGCTGTTCAGCGCGTTCAGGGCTTTCTGGCGGTCGATTGTGATCGTCGCCACCGCGCCCTCCACCTCATACTTAATAAATTCCATCACAAACCTCTTTCTGCACCTGCCCATACAGCATATGCATATTTTCTACTTACTCATCCCCTCAGGACAGTCACATGACAACACTCCGCGCCAGGCTAAAAAGCCGTAAAATCTTACGCGGAGCAGCCATCGCACCCTACTATGCAAGAGGGGTCACTTCCCAACCCCTCCTACATTCATTCAATCCTCAATCTTTACGATTGTCGAGCAGCCCATGCCGCCGCCGATGCAAAGCGTTGCAAGACCGGTCTTTGCACCCTTCGCCTGCATCTCGTGAAGCAGTGTGACAAGAATGCGGCAGCCGGAAGCACCAACCGGATGGCCGAGCGCAATCGCGCCGCCGTTCGGGTTAAGCTGCTTATCCACATCGATGCCAAGATCCTTGCCAACCGCAACGGACTGCGCCGCAAATGCCTCGTTTGCCTCGATAATGTCGAAATCCGTAATCTTCATTCCGGTCTTTTCGAGAACCTTCTTCGTGGAGGCAACCGGACCAATCCCCATAACTTCCGGACGAACGCCCGCAAGCGCGCCGGCAACAAAAGTTGCCATCGGCTTAACGCCGAGCTCCTTCGCCTTCTCCTCGCTCATCACAACAATCGCAGCCGCGCCGTCATTGATGCCGGAAGCGTTTCCTGCGGTTACAAAGCCGTCCGGATTGATCGGGCGCAGCTTCGCAAGACCCTCGATCGTGGAACCAGGACGCGGTCCCTCGTCCACCTTAAACTCAACCATTTCCTTCTTTTTCTTTACCATAACCGGCACGATCTCATTCTCGAATGCGCCGGAAGCCTGCGCCGCTTCCGCCTTCTTCTGGCTCTTTAAGGCGAACTCGTCAAGCTCCTCGCGGGTAAGACCCCACTCGCGGCAGATATTGTCCGCGGTCGTGATCATATGGTAATCATTGAATGCATCCCAGAGCGCATCCTTAATCATCGTGTCCACTAAGGTGCCGTTGTTCATGCGGTAGCCAAAGCGGGCCTGCGGCACCGCGTAAGGAGCCATCGACATGTTCTCCATACCGCCTGCCACTACGATGTCGGCATCCCCTGCCATAATCATCTGTGCCGCCTGATTGACGCAGTTAAGACCTGAACCGCAAACGACATTCATCGTCACAGCCGGAACCTCGATCGGAAGCCCCGCCTTGATGGATGCCTGGCGAGCCACATTCTGACCGAGCCCTGCCTGGATAACGCAGCCCATGTACACTTGATCCACCTGCTCCGGCTTAACCCCCGCACGGTTGAGCGCCTCCTTAATCACGATCGCACCGAGTTCTGCCGCCGGTGTCGTGGAGAGAGAACCGCCCATCGTGCCGATCGCGGTACGGCATGCGCCTGCTAAAACAACCTTTTTTGACATTTTCTTGTCCTCCTTTTAATTTACATAAAACCATGGTAATAGCATACCATTTTTTCTGTCGTTTGTCAAATTTTTATCAATCTATTTTCTTAGCAAAGCTGGCAATCAAACCCTGTCCTAAATGTTACCGCCCCCGTCGAGCAATTCCTCAAACTCGGAAACCGGCATCGGCTTTCCATAATAATAGCCCTGGATAATATCACAGCCGATCCCCCTCAAAAACTGATCCTGATCCGCGTTCTCAACCCCCTCGCAAAGCACCGTGATATGAAGCTTTTTTGCCATCTCCACAACACAGGAGATAATAGTCTTATCCCCTTCCCTCAATCCCGCCTTCTTCATAAAAACCTTGTCGAGCTTAATCACGTCGATCGGCAGGTCGTTAAGGACATTTAGCGATGAAAAGCCTGAACCGAAATCATCCATCGACACCTTGATGCCCATTTGGCGCAGCTCTATAATCATTGGGATTACATGATCCGTATTTTCAATATACAGATTCTCCGTCAGCTCAAACTCAAGGTATTGTACAGGAACCTGATACTCATCTATCAGCTCTTTAATATATGTAAGAATCTTGTTATCGCGCAGATGGAACCTGGAAACATTCATGGAGATTGGCACAGCTTCAAGACCCGCATCAATCCGCCTTTTCAACCAGGAAAACCCCTCGCGGTAAACATGGTAATCCAACTCGATAATATTGCCGTTGCGCTCAAAGACCGGGATGAACTCATCCGGATAATGAAAGCTGCCATCCGGTTTCTGCCAGCGCACAAGCGCTTCCGCACCGATGATCTTACCATCGTTGCAACTTACCTTAGGCTGGAGATATATCTGCAACTCACGGTTTCTGATCGCGTTCGGGAGCTCGTCAATCAGCTGCCCTTCCCTGCGGATCTTCTCGATCATACTTTCCTCAAACATAACCGCCGTACCTGCAAAACCTGGCTCCTTCGCCCTTTTTCTTGCCATGTTTGCATTGGACACCGCCGTTTCAGCCTTCTCGCCGCCCCGAATCAAATAATAACCGGAATTAATATTTAATTTGCCATTCAGGAATCTCTTCCTCGCCTTTGCAGAAAAAGCCTCATTAAAAGCAATAATTACTTTTCCAATCTTCTTGTGATCCATTTCACTCGGCACACGCGTTACCGCGACCACATTGTCAGAATAAACCCTTGTGGCAAGCAACAGAGTACCTTTCGCGGCACTCAGTTCCTCCGCAAAGGAACGCAGCAGCTCGTCCCCGACACTGATCCCATAATTCTCATTGATGTACTTAAAATGTCGGATGTCCGACGAAACAATACAGAGCTGGCCATCCACGCCCTCATCAATCAGCTGCTGTAGTTTTCTTAAAAAGACAGTGTACTGGTAAAGCCCCGTGATGGGGTCACGCTCCAAAAGCTGCTCCACCTGCTCGGTCGTTTCCTCCAAATCCCGCATTCCAAAAAGGAAATCAGTAAGAATGCGCCCGAACATTTTTAAAGTATGTATCTCCCTGCAATTCCATTCCCGGTTCTCGCAGGCATCACAAAAATCGATACATCCGATGAATTTTTTCCTGCGGTACATTGGGATCTGCAACAGCGTGTAAACCGACCCCATCTCGTTAAACCACTCCTGTGACATACCCTCTTTAAGCGCCGTTCCCCTAAAAAGGGCATACCCGTCCACATAGCTGCCGCGAAAACACTCCCAGCGGTTTTTATCCACCTGCCTCACCTCACCGAGCCCGGACACCGTATAATCCTTGCGCAGGTACTCATAGGTCTGGCACATGGTATAAGGCTGTTCGCATATCTCACGGATGCCGATGCCGGAAAGATCATACTCATCCGCCACGCGGTGCAAAAGCAGATTGATTGCGCTGTCCGCATCAAGCTGGTTCTCAATCAGCCGAAATGCCAGATCCATCAATTCATATCCAAACGGGTCATAGGCATCCACACGGGAATCATCATAAGTGTCATATCCGCCCACTGTAGCCGACATCTGGCGCAATCCGCGGTACTCTTCCCTTCTGGAAGCATCCCAGAAATAATCTTCCCCCTTCGCATTTAGCTTTCCCCAGGTTATCGCCTCCATGGCACATTCAAACAATTTTGTATAGGTTCTTCCATCCTCCGGGTACATCGCGACACCAACGCTCGCAGAAAGCTCATAATCAATCTGCTCACCCATGTAAATACCACAGAGTGCCCTGCGCATCTGTAAAAGGCGTTCCTCCACCTCAGCGCGGTCTTTTACCCCCTTCATGCACACTAGGAAGGTATCCCCGCCAGCCCGCCCCAACTCATCCGACTCATTCAGCGAGCGCAGGATGGCGTTTGCAACCTCGATCAATACCTCGTCGCCAAAGACATGTCCCATCTTCTGGTTCACCCGGAAAAATTCGTCGATATCAACCAGCATAAGCGCCGCATTCTCCTCCGGTTTGGATCTGAAATAGGTCTTCAGGATTTCCTCGCAGCTCGCGCGGTTTAATACCTTAGTCAGCGAATCCCTCCGCTCCATATTATACTCACGGTCATCCCTTGTTTCATCTTCCGACAACAGCTTGATCCTGCCCACCACACGATCCGGCTGTTCCCCCTTCCCCTGCAGGGTTCTCCCCTCAAAAACAGTCCAATAAAACTTTCCGGTAACACGGCGCATACGCAATTCTGCATAAACCCGCTCCTTACCGCTGCAAATATCTTCCATAAACTGTTCAAACAGTCCCCGATCCCCCGGATAAATTTCTTCCCTGAGGCGCGCCCGCGGATTTTTCATCCACCGCGATTCGCCAAACTCCCCATTTGAACAGATACAATTTAACATCTGTCCCGTAGCAAAATCATACTCAAACAAGATATCCGTCACCAGCCCCGCAATTACCTGATAACGCTTATAGTCGTCCTCCCTCACCCTTACATTTCCTTTTTCCTGCATATCCATTCCCCATCAAACCGCGCCACCACCGGCACAAAACAACAAAGCGGACTGTGCTAAGTCCATTTTGTTTTCTCACCGATCTCATTAACTCTGTAATCAATCTCCCCGTCCCTTCCGACCCTCATCATAATATAGGTCGGTCTGCGGCTCTCCTGTCTTGGCAGCGATATGCTGCCTGGATTAATCAACCAAACCCCGTCCTTAAAATCCACACAGGGCCGATGAGTGTGCCCGAACATCACGGTATCCGCCCCGAGCGCTTTCGCACGGCGAATCAGGCGGTCCGTGCCACTGTTAACGCTGTAACCGTGCCCGTGAGTCAGCCAGATTACATGTTTTCCCTCACGTATAGTAAATTCGCCCGGCAACTCGGTGAAAAAATCATTATTGCCGGCAACCATATCCACCGCACAGCCAAACAGCGCCCCTATATAATCCTGATCCCTCGCCACATCCCCGAGATGGATGATATAATCAGGTTTTGGCAGTTGTTTTTGCAACTTTTCAAGATACAGATACTGCCCGTGCGAATCGCTTATCACAAGAATTGATTTCACTGTTTCCAAGCCATTTCCCTGCCCTATCGGCAGTCCCCCTTCCCTTCTAAAGAGAACAGCCAATCCTTTATCGCCGCAAGCGCCTTCGCCCGGTGGCTGATCCGATTCTTCTGCTCCATCGTAAGTTCCGCCGTTGTCCTCCCATATTCTGTCACATAAAAAATCGGGTCATAGCCAAAACCATTTTCCCCCGCCGGCTCATACGCAATCCTGCCCTCAATCGCCGCGGTGCGCACCGCCGTCCTTCCATCGGGAAAAGCCACCGCGATCGCACAGACGAAACGCGCGGTGCGCCCTTCATCAGGCACATCCTTCAATTTATCAAGAATATACTGATTCTTAATTTCATAGGAGGTATCCTCACCCAAAAACCTGGCGGAATAAACTCCCGGAGCCTTATCAAGAAAATCCACCTCAAGTCCCGAATCATCTGCCATCGCAACAGCCCCTGATACTCCCGCAACCGCGCGCGCCTTAATCAGTGCATTTTCCTCAAAGGTCGTCCCATCCTCCACTATATCGGCAGTAATCCCCGCCTCCTTCATAGAAACCACACTATAGGGAGCATCCTTAAAAATCTCGCGGATCTCCCTCATTTTTCCTTCGTTCGCGGTCGCAAATATAATTTTATCCATCGGATCCACTCCTTCTTGAATTATAATTATGTCCCATCCCCTCCTAGTTCCCCATAGCCGCAAAGGATCGCCTCAAAAAGTCCCTCTGCTACCTTCTGCCGCGTCTGATCCTGTATCAGAAGCTTTCTGTCACCCTCATTTGACAGATAGCCAACCTCTACAAGCGCCACCGGAACCTGCGCATATTTTATAATGGACAGATTATGCTCCCTCGGAACAAGTCCCCGGTTCTTAAAACCCGCATAGCCGTCCATCTTCTCCAATATAATCTCTGCAAACCTGCGGGAATTCATTCCCTCCCACACATCCTGCCGCGAGTCAAACAATACTTCCATCCCATTTAAGGAGCGCGTTTCATTCGAATTGCAGTGGACGCTCAAAAAGAAATCCGCCTCGACATCATTTGCAAGATCAACCCTCTGTTGTAATGACGGCTTAATGTCCTCCGTCCTCGTATAATATACCTTGATCCCATCCTGGTTATCAAGCAATCCCTTCAGGCGCAGAACAATATCGAGATTAATATCCTTTTCCATATGTTCCCTGCCCGCTATCAGTGTCCCCTCATCAATCCCCCCATGCCCCGCATCGACCACCACGATCTTCTCATATACATCCTTAGGTCTGACCAGCGCAATATAATAATTATACTCATCCTCGTAGAGCTGATAGACATATGTTTTATTAAGAGTGAGCAAAAGCGTCTGTGTCAGGCTCCCGTCCCGTTCCACCACCTCGGTTGTAGCAATCTCCCTCACCACATCGTTCTGCCATGGATTATAAGGATCGGACGGCAAAATCGACGGTGTGGGCGAGAGCAGCCCGGTCGGAGCCGGAGTTGGGGTCGGCGGGGTTCCATGATAATAAGTATTCTTCGCGATGCGCTTCACCTGCCCATCTGATAGCGGACTGCCCGAAATTCCGCTGATGGTCACTTCAAGCTGCCTTGTTACAGGGCGTTCGTTAAGCACAATCCTCGCATCGCCGTATCCATCCCCCTTCTCCAACACAATCACATCCATATCTTTAAGCCTCCGGGACAGGGCAGTCCTGCCCGCCCCCACAATTTCCTCCCAGGCAGCGGGCATTGGAACCGAGGTCGGCATCATGGACTGCATCAACTGTTCGAGTTTCGTAGGAGGCATCTCACTTTGTGTTTCCTCCGGCATATCATAAGGGGTTGGGGTCGTCGCTGGCACTGCTGCTTTCTCCGGTTCCTTCCTGATATATCCCAATATTATGCAAAAGCATGACAGTACCAGGACTATCCATGCCATTCTCCTCAAACGCTTATCCTTGCGCAATGTATTCTCCCTCCATTTTAATAAGTATAATCTATTTCACCTTTTTATTCAATGGTAATTTTGAACGAATTTTACCCCGCATTCTCCACATAGCGCCGAAAATGCCAAATAAAATAACCTCTGGCAAAACCGCCAAAACTCTCTTTCCCACGCACAAAAAAAGCGCGCCGGACGGTGTTAAAATCCATCCAACACGCTTTTTTACTTATTTTACACCGGTGCTGCCAAGTCCGCCACGGTTCTTCCCCTCAAGTGCCACCACCTCGTCAAAAACAAGTGCAGGCTGGTTTTTCACTATGCGGAACTGACAGATACGATCATTTTTGTGGATCACGGTATCGCGCAGCGCATATGCCGGCATATACCACCAGTCATCCGGTCCACAGTACGAATTATCCACCACCCCGGTATGATTCGTCTGTATGATGCCAAAATTTTTGAATGTGCTGCTGCGCGGCACAATATGTGCCTCGTATCCCTCAGGTAGCTGCAACGCCACACCGAGCGGGATCATGGTAAATTCCCCCGCTGCCATCACAACCTCCGCCGCCGACCTTAAATCAATCCAGTCGGATTTCCCATCGATATAGCGAAGCCGCTCCACCGTATCATCCAGATACTGTATCTTTATTGTTTCCATTTTTATCTCCCAGGGGCACTACATCTCTTTCAGGAATGCACCATAGCCCCGCATCGCCTCATAAACATCTGCCTTGCTTGTAATCTCCCAAGGGGCATGCATATTCAACACCGGCACACCGCTGTCAATCACCTGCATATTGTACTGCGCCATAATGTAGGCGATTGTTCCGCCGCCGCCCTGGTCCACCTTCCCAAGCTCCGAGGTCTGGAATACCACATCATTCTTTTCAAGTGCGGCGCGGATCGCAGCCATAAACTCCGCGTTCGCATCGTTGCAGCCGCTCTTGCCCCTTGAACCGGTGTACTTGTTAAATACAAGACCGTGCGCAAAATATGCCGTGTTCTTCTTCTCGTTGACTCCCGGATAATTCGGGTCAAACGCCGCCGAAACATCGGAGGAAAGCATTACTGAATTAGACAGCGCCCGCCTCACTTTAAGTTCCGAATAGTCGCCCATGCGATCCATCAGCTCCGCCACCACATTCTCAAAGAATTTTGAGTGCATACCGGTCGCGCCGATACTGCCGACCTCCTCCTTATCCACAAGGATGCACACCGCCGTGCGGTCCGTGCTCTCCACACCAAACAGTGCGAGCATCGAAGTGTAGGCACATACGCGGTCATCCTGCCCGTAGCCGTAAACCATGCTGCGGTCAAGACCGTAATCCCTCGCCCGACCCGCCGGAACCACCTCAAGCTCCGCGGAAATAAAATCGTCCTCCTCCACGTCGTACTGCTCTTTAAGAAGCTTTAATATATTTTTCTTTACCGCTTCCTTCTCCTCGTCTGCAAACGGGATACTTCCCACATTGACATTTAAGTCCTCGCCCTCAATTACCTTGCTCGCGGTCTTCTGCATCTGATCCGCGGAAAGATGCACGAGCAGGTCGCTGATTCCAACCACCGGGTCGTCCTCTTTCTCGCCGATGGAAACTGGCACTACCGTGCCATCCTTCTTCACAAATACGCCGTGGATGGCAAGCGGTAATGTCACCCACTGGTATTTCTTGATACCGCCGTAATAATGTGTGTCGAGGAAAGCCATCTCCGTTTCCTCGTAAAGCGGAATCTGCTTGATATCAATGCGCGGCGAGTCAATGTGGGCACCTAAAATCTTCATGCCATCCTCAAGAGGCTTTGTGCCCGCAACAAAGAGAACCACGGTCTTTCCCATATTTACCGCGTAAAGCTTATCGCTAGGCTTTACCTTCTTCACTGAAAACAAATCCTTGTAGCCCGCTGCCTGCGCCTGGCGCACAACCTCATCCACACACTCCCTCTCGGTCTTGCAGTCCGAAATAAATTTCTTGTAGCCCTCGCTCACCGTAAAGGCTTCCTTTTTCTGCTCCTCCGTATATTTCAGCCATGCGTTGCGGATTTTCTTTTCCTCTTTCTTTTTCGCCGGTGCTTTTTTTGCTGCCGCGGCTTTCTTCTCTGCCATAATCATCCTCTCTTTCCGTCGGTTTTACTTAGGCAAGATGTTATTCCCCATCCCTTTCTCATAAACCGACAATTTATGCTTTTAATTTTACCACGTTGATTTTGAAATAGCAAATATTTTTTGTGTCAAAATAAATTATATCCCTATGCTGCTTCCTCATGTCAGACAGAGCTTATCCCCCACCTGACACAATTAGTAGGTTACAATACCCCACGCCGGAAATGCCCTTTTGTAAACTCAATATTTTTAGGCAATTCATCTTTTTCCAATATTTTCCTGACCTCATCCTCCGTTTCCAGTGTGAAGTCATAGCGAAACGATGCCGGGGCAAGGTCATTTACTTCCGGGCATCCAAGCAGTGACAGGCACTCATAACCATACACTACATTATAGCAGAAACAGCAAAAATTAAGAACAGGAAGTTTTTTCTGTTTCCTGTCGGTAAGATAAAGTGGTTCCATCATCTTATCACATTCTTCTTTTGTATTTTTTTTCACACACTGGGCAGAAACCATAAGGGGCAGCCTTCCATAAACGGGCAGCGCCATATCCTCCAAGCCAAGCACAGAAAGTTCCTTTGCATTGAGCTCATACGGCGCAGTGAATTCCTCCACCCCAAACTCCCTAAAAAACTGTTTTGCCTTTCCGTTCATCACATAGAGCATGGCATCCGCCACAAGTATTTTCCCCATATCGAAAACCCGCCATTCGATTGCAAACAGATAAAGCTCCTCCATATTCTGTATCAGGTATCCGTCCACAAAATCACCGAGCAGGCAATCTTTTAAATCTCTTAATTTATCGTATGTTCCTGCCCGGCAGATGCGGGGAAGACGCAGGAAAAATTCAATACCTGCCTCTTTTGCCTTCCTTGCCGCCTCATATATTCCCCCGGCAGCAAATGCCGCCAGATCATAATAAACCCTCTTAACACGCCCTGCACAAAGTACCGCCTCAAACTGCCCCCCCGTCATTACGCAGACATGGATACCGTTTTGCATGCCCCTTTTTAGCATTCCATTCTTTTTTCCCACCTGGTTTTTTGGTTCCCCATCCCCGCCATTACACTCTTTGTACACTTCCTCCTTCTTAGCAGGAAGTACCCTGCGGTACCCCTTAGCAATTCTGCTTTCCAAAACCGCGAGCGCTTCCCGGCGCAGGGCATTTAACGCGGATACCGGCAAAAAGATATCGCCCGATAATTCCATATCAATTCCCGAAAAATAAAACGGTGTATCCCCCGTTTTTTCCAGGGCAGCGCGCAGACGCTCCGCCCCCATCGGCTGCTTTTTCGCACACTGTACGATCCCGCCTTTAGCCTTTGCCAAAACCTGCCCCTTATGGGTATCCGCTGCATCATCCCCCCCTGCCACATCCTCTTTCCCTCCCGCCGTGCACACTAATAACTCTAGCGGTTCCCCGACTTTTGCCACCAGTTTTCCTTCCACCGCCCTTCTCGGTTTTTTCTCAAAATATTCTTCTGAAATCCGCGTTAGCAGCAGGTTGTTTTTTGTCCGGTACACAGGATCTTTCTTTTGTACCAAAAGCCCCGGGGTAAAATTTGCAAAAAAACGCTCGCCCGCTAAGTGCGCCTGCCCGAGTGTAAATTCATAATTTTCCCCCTCTCCTTCCCCCATGCGGATTTCAAGCACATCCTGGGCGTGCAGTTCCTTTTGCGCGCAAAGGAGCGCCCTGTTGCCTCGCACCTCCTCCACCCGCGCCACTTTTACCCCGCTGTGGTTCGGGCGGGCGGTGGACATCATCGCTTTCCCGTTGCGACTTAGATAGTACCCCTTTGTAAAACCACCCCGGTTATATAAATCCTTCAAATCCTCAACAGCCTGCAAAAGTACTTCCGGATGTTTTTGGTGGAAGCTTTTATAACCCTCCTCCCCCAGGGTAAAATACCGATCCACTTCCCGGCGGTAAGCTGCCGTTACCCCCGCCGCATATTCGTAGCGTTTCATCCTCCCCTCTATCTTAAAGGAATCGATTCCCGCCCCGATAAGCTCCGGGATCATATCGAGTGTACAGATATCTTTTGGCGAGAGCAGGTAAGCCCCGTTATAGGCAAGCCTGCACGGCTGTGCGCATCTGCCCCGGTTCCCCGAACGCCCGCCAATCATGCTGCTCATCAGACACTGCCCCGAATAACAGTAGCACAGCGCCCCATGCACAAAGGACTCTATCTCAAGCCCGCACTGCTTCCTGATGCGCTGTATTTCAAAAAGTCCAAGTTCCCTCGCGTTTACAAGCCGCGTCACCGGGTAGTCCGAAAAACATGCCACCCCCTCCGCCATCGCAAGCGACATCTGTGTGCTCGCGTGGATAGAAAGCCCCGGAAATTCCTCCGAAATAAATTTCAAGACCCCGGCATCCTGCACTATCACGGCATCAATCCCCTGCTCATAGTAGGGCTTTAAATAGCGGTAGAGCGCATCGCCCATCTCCTCAGGTTTTAAAAGTGTATTCACTGTTAAATAAATGCGCTTTGAATGCAGGTGCACATAGTCAATTGCTTCACAGAGTTCTTTTTCTTCCAGATTATTTGCGTAAGCGCGCGCGCCAAAGCATACACCGCCCACATAGACAGCGTCCGCACCCGCACCGATCGCCGCAACCAGCCCCTCCTTTGACCCGGCAGGTGCCAAGATTTCAACACCAGCCCGATTTCTTTCCCCGATCTTCATCTTTTATTTCCCGTCCTTTTCTTTTCCACAAACAAAAACAGCCCAAAGCGATCCGCGCCGCCTTAACTACATACTTTCCCTGCACGGATCTGTGCACAAAAAGACTGCCCGTCACCACGCGCAGTCCACTTAACTCTGCCCCGGGAATTTTCCACCCATCCCCGGGAGCCACATTGTTGTATTCCCCGTAATCTTCCCCGCGATCTCAATCTCTTTCGCGCGCGCCATCCCCTTCTTTGCCTGTGCAAGTTCCGTTTCCAGGCGGATATTTTTCTTTTCCTCCTCGTAAAACTTGCCCTTTGCCTCCTCCAATTCCTTCTCAC
The DNA here is from genome assembly GCA_910577675.1 of uncultured Lachnospiraceae bacterium. GTDB lineage: Bacteria > Bacillota > Clostridia > Lachnospirales > Lachnospiraceae > RGIG4057. Next base: position 33,693 of record CAJTOR010000018.1, on the reverse strand, counting down.
ATTCTGCAAGTTTTGTCTGCAATGCAATCACTTCATGTTTCAATTCAAATATTTCATTACTTTTCGTATCACTGTCATTTTCCTTGCTTTTCATCTGGCTTTTCAGCTTGAAATAATCATCCGCGATATTTAGCTGCACCAGCACATTCTGTGTTTCCTTATCAAGGTAACGGAAATCTGTCTGCTGCGCCATCTGCGCACACTTATCGTTGAGATAGGAGGCCACCTTCTGCATGTAATCATTGCTCTCATAGCCGCTCAACGTATATTTTTTTCCATTTATAACCACATCTGTATCCGTCTGTTTGTTCATAGCAGCCCCCTTTTTGGCTTTGCACATAGTGTAAAACCCTTATCCTTTAAGTCTTTGCGCCGTTATTAAACCCAAACTGCCCAACAACCCACGATGCAACCGGCGCTGTCCTTCCGACATGTTTCCCTGCGGGGCATGCACGCAGTTCGCCAAGGAAATGTCCTCCTTCGTCGGACAGCGAACCGGCGCTGGTATAATATCTTTCAGATATTATACCATATTCCCCCAATGATTACAACTTTTTGTTTCTTGCAATTCCCCGCTGGGATTTCCCAGCTCTTTGTCTGGTCAGACTGATATTATAGAAAACAATGCAGATGCACTTATTTCCCATATAGCTATCTGTGCCAAGAATGTTACAAATAAATCCTGAACTATTCCCCGAGCATAAACGTTCTCAGAATAAATATAACTACGGCGTAACCTTTGGTTTTGCCAAACCCAGGTGGCGGTAGGCTAAATCTGTTACCATTCTCCCGCGCGGCGTGCGCACGATCAAACCGTTCTGAACCAGGTAAGGCTCGTAAACCTCCTCGACGGTTCCGGCATCCTCCCCGATTGTCGTTGCCACAGACTCGATGCCGACCGGACGGCCGTTGAATTTTTCCATCATCGCAAGCAATATCTCCCTGTCGATATGGTCAAGGCCAAGGCGATCCACCTCGAGCAAATCAAGCGCGTACTCCGCAACCTGCTTTGTAATCCTGCCATCATACTTTACCTGCGCAAAATCGCGCACGCGCTTTAGAAGGCGGTTTGCAAGGCGCGGGGTTCCCCTCGACCTTCTGGCAAGCTCCTCCGCCCCCTCCTCCTCAATCTTTACTTTAAGCACACCCGCCGAGCGCAGGATAATCTCCTTTAGCTCCTCGACCGTATAAAATTCCAGGCGGCTTACCACGCCAAAGCGGTCGCGCAGGGGCGCGGTCAGCATCCCCGCCCTTGTCGTGGCTCCAACCAGCGTAAATTTGGGCAGGTCAAGGCGGATGGATTTAGCCAGCGCCCCCTTGCCGATTACAATATCAATCGCAAAATCCTCCATCGCCGGATAGAGGGTTTCCTCCACCTGGCGGTTCAGACGGTGGATCTCATCAATAAACAAAAGATCGCCCTCTTTCAAATTGTTCAATATCGCCGCCATATCCCCAGGCTTTTCAATTGCAGGTCCCGCAGTCGTTTTTAAATTCACGCCCATCTCGTTGGCAATCACCATGGCAAGCGTCGTCTTCCCCAGTCCGGGCGGTCCAAAAAAAAGCACATGGTCAAGCGCTTCCCCCCTCTTTTTCGCCGCCTCGATATAAACTTTCAAATTTTTTTTCACCTTCTGCTGCCCGATATATTCTGCCAGAAGCTGCGGGCGCAGGCTGCCCTCAATCTTTGCATCCTCCTCGGTAAATTCCGTGGTAATTGTCCTTCTTGCCATATCAAAACCTCATTTCGTCCGCTTCCATAATCAACTAAGCATGTTTTAGTGCGGCTTTCAACATCTCATCCGCCGTCATATCCTCAATCCCCTCCACACTGTTAACCATGCGTTTGGCTTCCCCGCCGGAAAACCCAAGCGCCTCAAGCGCCTGTATGGTTTCAAGCACAACCGTTCTGTAACCGTCGGCAGAGGACTCCCCTTCGCCCTCCTTTTCTTCCTGCCTCATAAGCTTTTTCTCAAACGCATCTTCCAGACGGAATTTGTCCTTCAGCTCCAATATCAGCTTTTTCGCGGTTTTTGCACCGATCCCCGGCGCTTTTGCAATCGTCCTCTCATCCTCCGCCAAAACCGCAAACCGCAAATCATCCGCTGTAAGGGCGGAGAGAATACCAACCGCCGCCTTCGGTCCAATCCCATTCACACCGATTAGCTGGCGAAAAACGGACAAGGTATCCCTGTCCATAAAACCAAACAGGGTCACACCATCCTCACGCACCTGCAAATATGTATAAAGCTTTACATGGCTCCCAAAATCAGGCAGTCTCGCAAGCACCTGAGAGGACACCATCACCTCATACCCGATTCCCCCACAGCCGATTACGACACAGTTGCCGCTAACCTCCTCAAGCTTACCCTCAATAAATGCAATCATAACCCACCTCACATCCAAAATCCTTACTTTTCTACATTTCCCTGCTTCTTTCTATTATAGTCATTTCTTCCATCCATAGTCAAGCTTAAAACCATATTTGATTTCCCCGAAAATAATGCCGCGCTTTCTAAGGAAGTATCAAAAAAATAGCACGCACACCTGTTCTTTTTTCCCTTTTTCTGATATAATATAATTTGTAATATCCCAGTACTTACTGTGCACAAAAGATACAGTAAAGTTAAAGGAAATTCATATCCCTATTCTGCTATTGCTGCCTGTCAGGCAGAGCCTATCCCCCACCTGATACAATTGATAGGTTAAACAAAGATAGATCACAAAAAGAAACGAGGTTCCCCATGCTGCACTTTGAACAAACCATCGATTGCCCCGCTGTTTACTTTGACCTGTTTGGCGTTCCCGCGGGGCGGGTACTGTTTTTTGATATTGAAACCACGGGCTTTTCCCCGGAGAGCTCCTATGTTTACCTGATAGGCTGCGCCTATGTTGACGAAAACATAGTTAAGCTGCGCCAGTGGTTCCTAAACGATATCTCCGAGGAAAAAAGCCTTGTTAAGGAATTTGGTGATTTTGTAAAAAATTTCCAAATTCTTGTACATTATAACGGGACAACTTTTGACCTTCCCTACCTGCAAAAAAAAGCGCGCCGCCACCGGCTTGACAACCTATATTTCCGCGTGGAAGGGGATGATGCAGACGAAAAAAACGAAGACCTCACACAAAGTTATGATGTTTACCGCCATCTTCTTCCTTTTAAAAAAATACTCGGGCTAAAAGATCTGAAACAAAAAACCGTGGAGCAGTTCCTGGGAGTTTTTCGAAAGGATATCTTAACGGGCAAAGACCTGATCCCCCTGTATACAGAGTTTATCGGGCGCTACCGCTACGAATGTATCCGCAATAAGAACCAAATTTTTGATGGCGGCACAAATTTTTTAGCGGACAGCGAAGACCAGACCGAAAAAATCCCCGATTTTAGCGGTACCGGTCTTAAAAAAATGCCGGATTCCCCAGCCAGTGCAATGCTTTTTACACTGCTTTTACATAACGGGGAAGATATTTTGGGGCTTATTAAAATCTGCCGCCTCCTCCCTCTTAAAGGGCTGCTTGACGGGGATTTTTCGGTCGCAGAATCCATATCCCCGCTCCTTCCCCCCTGCAAAACCCTGCGTATTGATACAAAGCTTGACCCGGATTTACTAAATCTTTGCTTTTTTAAGGAAATTACAAAACCGCTGCCCGCGGGGATTCCCGCAGCAGATGCGGAGCAAACACCCCATTGCCTGCCCGCAGTAAGCCTTGCTGCCGCCCTGACACCCGGCAGTTTGCTCCTCCATATCCCCGTAATTTCAGGCACACTCAAATATTTTTTTGAAAACTATAAGGATTATTATTACCTTCCGGTAGAAGACTGCGCAATGCACAAAAGTATCGCGCAGTTTGTCGGGAAAGAATACAGAAAAAAAGCGACACAGGAAACCTGTTACCAGAAAAAGGAAGGTGACTTCCTGCCGCAGCCTGAAGAAATTATATCCCCGGCTTTTCGCAGGTACGCGAAAGATCGTTTTTCCTTCTTTGAAAACACGAAAGAAGCACTTTTAAACCCTTCCGTCCAAAAAAGCTTTGCAGCGGCGCTGTTAAAATGGCTGTTTTGTTAGCTTTGCATAAAACCATCAAAAAAAACCGGGAACCATACGGTTCCCGGTTCCAAATCATTACTCTGCAGTGGTAATGATTTTCTTTTTGTTGTACGAACCACAAGCCTTGCAGACCCTGTGCGGTATCATAAGCTGACCGCAGCTGCTGCATTTTACCAGACCAGGCACGCTCATTTTCCAGTTCGCCCTGCGGCTGTCACGCCTCGCCTTTGAATGTTTATTCTTTGGACAAATTGCTCCCATTATTTCCACCTCCTCTTTTCTTTTCGTTTCCTTTTGGATTTGCCCCGCATAATACCTGGGACTGTTCCGTGAAATTCCTGAAAATATCCCGGACTGCCGCCATGCGCGGATCAAGGGAATCCTCATCCTCCATGCCCAGACGGTCACAGCCGCACTCCCCCGCATTCAAGTCAGCGCCGCAGATATTGCAAATCCCCAAGCAATCCTCCCGGCAGAGCACCTTGGCCGGAAATGCGACCAGAAGTTCCTCATACACCAGGCGGTCCACATCCAGGTCGTAACCAGAGATACAGGATATTTCCTCAAGCCCGTCAGGACACTCCTCCTGCGCTTTTGAAAAATCAACCTCCTGCTCATAGCTAATCGGGATGGAAAACTCCACTTCCCTAAGGCAGCGGTCACACGGGGCGGACAGGACATACTCCGCTTCTGCCGCGATAAAAACCTTCTTTGGGGAAGGGCTCTTGATCGTCAGCCGAACGGGTGTCTTTTTCTTTACCGGATAAGAATTACCGTTCATACAGAACTCATCAAACCCTGTTTCCACACAAACCTCAAGGGCTTCCCCCCTGCGGTTCATAACCTCCGACAAGTTAACCAACATAATCTTTCCTGCCTTTTCGCAAAAGTTACCCTTTCATAGACACAGCTTGTATTATACCCAAGGGATGCCGGTTTGTCAACTAAATTTTTCCCAACCGCAGATTACAGCCTAACCAACCAGCGCCGCCGTATCCCTCGCAATCGCAAGTTCCTCGTTCGTCGGGACTGCAAGCACCTTAATCTTCGAGGAATCCGAAGAAATCAACGCCTCCTTTCCGCGCACGTCGTTGCGCACATCGTCAATCTCCACCCCGAGATATTTCAGATAAGCGCAGACCTTTGCGCGGATTTTCTTATCGTTCTCCCCGAGTCCCGCCGTAAATGCAATCACATCAACGCCGTTCATCGCCGCAGTATAAGCTCCGATATATTTTGCCGTGCGGTAAACAAAAACCTCCGTTGCATCCTTTGCGCGTTCGTTGCCCCCGTCCGCTGCCGCCTCGAGGTCGCGGAAGTCGCTAGAAACCCCTGAAAGCCCATACACGCCCGATTTTTTATTTAAAATCTCCATCACTTCAGGAAGGCTCTTCCCCTCCTTCTTCGCGATAAACTCGATTATCGCCGGGTCGATATCACCCGAGCGCGTCCCCATAACCAGCCCCTCAAGCGGGGTCAGCCCCATACTTGTATCAACGGACTTTCCGTTTAAAATAGCGGAAACACTTGCGCCGTTGCCGAGATGGCAGACAATAATCTTTGAGTTATTCAGGTCAACCCCGGAAAGTTCTGCCGCCCGCCTGCTCACATAGCTGTGGCTTGTCCCGTGGAAACCGTAACGGCGGACTTTGTATTTATCATAATACTCATACGGGAGCGCGTAAGTATAGGCTTTTTTCGGCATGGTCTGATGGAATGCCGTGTCAAATACCGCGACCATCGGAACGCCCGGCATAAGTTTGCGGCATGCGTCAATCCCGATCAAATTCGCTGGATTGTGCAGCGGGGCTAAGTCGTTGCACTCCTTTATCGCCGCAATCACCGCATCGTCAATCACAACGGAACCCGTAAAGCGCTCCCCCCCGTGCACGACGCGGTGCCCCACCGCCCCGATCTCATCAAGGGAAGAAACCACCCCGTGCTGCCCGTCCATAAGCGCCGCAAGCACCGCCTGCACCGCCGCCTCATGATCCGGGAGCGGCTTGTCAAATGTAAGTTTTTCACAGCCCGCCACCGTATGCACCAGCCTGCCGTCAATACCGATCCGCTCGCACAGCCCCACCGCTGCCGCCTTCTCCGTCTCCGAATCAATAAGCTGATATTTCAGCGAGGAACTCCCGCAATTAATAACTAATATTTTCATTGTCCTGACTTCCCTCCTTTAATAATTCCCTGCCGCCGCCTGAACTGCTGTGATTGCGATTACACCGACAATATCGTCCGCGTTGCAGCCGCGCGAAAGGTCGTTGACCGGCGCGGCAATTCCCTGTGTCAAAGGTCCGTATGCTTCCGCCCCCCCAAGGCGCTCCACCAGCTTGTACCCGATATTGCCCGCGTCAAGATCCGGGAAGATCAGGACGTTCGCCTTGCCCGCCACCGGGCTTCCCGAAGCTTTAAAAGCAGCGACTTCCGGCACGATCGCCGCGTCAAGCTGCAATTCGCCGTCAATTTTCAGTTCCGGATACTGCTCGTGCGCGATCTGCACCGCCCTTGTCACCTTGAAAATATCATCGTGCTTCGCACTGCCCTTTGTCGAGTGGGAGAGCATTGCAATTTTTGCTTCCTTGCCTGTAAGGAGTTCAAAGCTGCGCGCGGAGGACTCCGCAATCGCCGCAAGTTCCTCCGAGGTCGGGTTCTGGTTTAAGCCGCAGTCCCCGAATACAAAAGTTCCCTTGGCACCAAATGTTGAATTTGGCACAATCATCAGGAAAAATGCCGAAACCAGCTTTGTCCCCGGCGCTGTCTTTAAAATTTGCAGGCACGGGCGCAGGGTATTTGCCGAGGAATGGCACGCGCCGGAAACCATCCCGTCCGCATCCCCCATCTTTACCATCATCACGCCGAAAGTGGTGTAGTCCGTCATCAGGACTTCCTGAGCCATCTCCGCTGTCATCCCCTTGCTCTTTCGTATCTCCACAAGCTTACCGATATATTCCGGCAGGCGCTCAAATTTCTCCGGGTCAATCAGCGTTGCGCCGGAGATATCAAAACCCGTCGATTTTTTGCGGATCACCTGATCCTTGCCGATAATAATTACATTTGCAATTCCCTCGTCCAAAACCTTTGCCGCCGCCTCATAAATCCTGCGGTCCTCCGACTCCGGCAGAACAATTGTTTTTCTGTTCTTTCGTGCCCTCTCCTTGATTTCTTCAATAAAGCTCATCTTTACGAATCTCCTTTCAGAAAATATCCCTAAAAATCATTACTTACAGTATAATGCATTTTACATATTGTGGCAAGCGAAATTTTGGACAACCGAATGAATTAGACAGGGTTCACGTCATAGGTTAAAGCTTAAAAAATTCCCCCTACCCTTTATGTGGCTTTCATGGTAGTATTAAAGAGGGAAAGAACAGGGAATTTCCCCCTGCAAATCGGAAAGATTTCACAGATAATATAGCAGTTTGGTTCCCACTAAATTTTACTGAAAGGAAACACCATCATGAAGATTACCGGAATCATAGCGGAATTTAACCCGCTCCACAATGGACACGCCCTCCTCTTTAAGCGGGCGCGGGAAATCACGGGTGCGGATATAATCATTGTAATTTTAAGCGGTGCTTTTGTGCAGCGGGGTGCCCCCGCGCTGTTTTCCAAATATGCGCGCTCAGAAGCCGCCCTCGCCTGCGGTGCCGACCTTATTGTTGAACTCCCGGTGTTTTCCGCCTGCGCGAGCGCGGAATACTTTGCCGAAGGCGCACTCCGCCTTCTTTTTGACCTCGGGGCAGATTCTTTTGTTTTCGGAAGTGAGGCGGGGACATTAGAAGGGCTGTTGCCCCTCTCAGGGCTGCTTTGCGAGGAGCCGCAGGAATACCGGATAGCACTTAAAGATGCCCTTGCAACCGGGCTTAGTTTCCCGGCGGCAAGAAAAAAGGCGGTGCTCTCCATAATGCCCGATGCCGCCCCCCTTTTAGACGAACCGAACAACCTGCTCGGTCTGGAATACCTTAAAGTCTGCAAAAAGCGGGGCTACCCCATGGCTGCGCACACAATTTTAAGGCAGGGGGCAGGCTACCATGAAAAGACACTTAATGAAATCCCCTCCGCCGAAAATAACCAAAATACCTCCGCCACCGCGCTGCGCGCTTACTGGGAAGCAGGAGCAAACAACACCTCACTGCCCGGATATTTTATGCCAAAAGCCGCATTTAAAATCTTTGACAGGGAATATACCAACCGCGCTTTCGTAACCGAAACCGCACTCTCCCCCCTCCTCGCCCTTCGGCTGCTGCAATGCAGGGAGGCGGACGAACTTTCCGTCTATGCCGATATGAGCCGCTCCCTTGCCAACCGCATTTTTTCACAGCGCTATTCAAATATAGACTTTCCAGAATTTTCCATTTCATTAAAGACCAGGGAACTCACCCTCACCAGGATAAAGCGCGCCCTCCTTCACACGGTGCTTGGCATTACAGAAACAGAACAGGAGGAATTCCGCGCCCTCCCACATTCCCCCTATGCGCGCATCCTGGGGATTGGCGGGCGGGCAAGACCATTCCTGCGCGGCGCAAAAAAGGACAGTAAAAGCAGCCGCCCCCCTCTTATCCTAAAACCTGCCCGCGCGGAGAAACTTCTTACACCGAAGGCGTATTCTTTTTTCCAAAAAGATATTGCCTGCGCCGAACTCTACCGGCAGCTTTTGTTCCAAAACGGTGCCTCATCCTTATTTTACAATGAATTTACGCATGAAATCATACGCTCCGAATAAAATTACAGGGAAAAGCTTTCCCGGAGTCTTTTATGGACCAGCATGCAAAAAAAACATTATCCCGCCGGCTGCGGCGCTATTTTTTATACCTCGTCCTGTTTCTGACATTGTTTTTAATGCTCCTCTTTCCGAAAACAGCCGCCCTTGGCGCGCTCGAAGGGCTTCTTTTATGGTCAAAGACCCTGCTGCCCATCCTGCTGCCCTTCCTCATTCTCTCCGGTCTTCTGATTACGCTACATATGACAAAACCGTTCGAACTGCTGCTAGGTCCTATTTTTACGCGTATCTTCCCCGTGCGCGAAAGTGCCTGCTACCCGCTTTTTGTAGGCCTTTTGTGCGGGATGCCCCTCGGGGCTAAGACCACGGCTTCCCTCTATGAGTCCGGGCGGTTAAGTGAGCGGGAAGCCATGTTTTTGCTCGGCTTTTCCAACCAGGCAAGCATGATGTTCCTTATCAGCTACGTCGCCACCCAGGAACAAAACACCCCGCACTATGCACTGCTCGTGCTGCTCGTCCTCTACAGTTCCGCCCTGCTTTCCACGACAATATTCATCCTGCCAAAAAAATATCGGGGACAGGAGAAAAAAAACCTACCCCCACATTCCCGCTCTGACGGGACAAGAAAAACTGCACAGGGAAGTATCCCCGCATTTTTCACTGCACTAGATTCCTGCATACCGGAAAGCTTTGCCACCATCACCAAGGTTGGCGGATACATAATCCTGTTTTCCATGTTATCCGCATTTGTCAGGGAACTCCCGCTCCCCGAACCGCTCCGCGCCCTGTTCTGTGGAATGCTTGAAATCACAAGCGGGATACAAAAGATTTCCTCATGCGCGCTCCCCGCAGCACAAAAAACAGCCCTTACCCTCGGTGTCACCGCATTTGGCGGATTCTGCGGGCTGATGCAGACCAAAAGCGTAACTTCGGGGACTGGACTGTCCATAAATTACTATGCATTTGTAAAACTGATGCAGGGCTTATTTGCCTACCTGCTCACCATGCTTATCCTCACATTGATATAAAAGTGCCTCCCCCTCACTCCTCCATATCCGGCAAAAAGGTATTCTCGTCAAAATCAAAATCATCACTCTGGTACCTGTCCGCCTCCGCCTTACGCTGCTGCGGCTCAAGCTGTTCATTTAGTTCCCGGCGGTTTTCAAGCACCACGTCGAGATTATGTTTTAGCGCACTCACGGTTTCCTCGGTCTTTATGCGGCTCTCCTCGTAGGCGTTTGCCAAAACTTTCTCCACCTCCGCGAGGATATCGTTGGTGTAAATCAGCGCCCCTGCACGCAGCGACTCCGCCTCCTCATTTGCCTCACGCAACATTGTTTCCGCGCTCTCCTGCGCGTTTTGCATAATCTCCCCCGCCTGCTCGTAAGCCTGGCGCGTGATCTCGTTCTCATTCACCATCTGCTTTGCTTCCTCCCTTGCCCGGTCGCGGATGGCATTCGCCTGATCCTCCGCATCGGCAAGCAGTGCATCGCGGTTCGCAATAATTTTCTGGTAACGCTTTATCTCATCCGGCAGGCGCAGGCGCAGTTCTCCCAGCAAATCGTACAAATTATCCTTGGGCACGACAAGCTTTGCCTGGGAAAAAGTCGCAGGCTTACAGCTTTCCACCAATTCATAAATATCATCTATCACCTGTTCTATCCTACTGCTTCTGCCCGTTGCCATTATCCACACTCCTTAAATTCTTAATTTTACCAGTTACAAACGGCAGAATTTCCCCCGGCACAAATTTTGAGATATCGCCCTCATAGCTTGCAACCTCCTTGACAATGCTAGAACTCAGATAGGAATATTTCACACTCGTCGTCAAAAAAACCGTGTCGATATCCGGATTCAATGCATGGTTGGTCTGCGCAATCTGTATTTCATACTCAAAATCCGTGACAGCCCGCAACCCGCGGAACATCACTGTCGCACCAAGGCTTTTTGCAAATTCCACCGTCAGCCCATCAAAAGTTTCCACCGCGGCATTGGGGATATCCTTTATAACAAGTTCCAGCATATGTACGCGTTCCTCCGCCGTAAACACCGGCTTTTTCGCGCTGTTGTTCAACACGCCGATAATCAGCCTGTCCACGATCTTTGAAGAACGCTTGATAATATCTAAATGCCCCAGTGTAACAGGGTCGAAACTTCCCGGATAAACCCCTACCGTCATAAATCCCTCTCTTCCGCCGTATAAAAGCCGGCTATTTCTTCTTTACAAATAAATGCTTGTTCGTCTTGTAGCATTTCTCCCGTACTACATAAAAACCACATTCCGTCACAAAAGCGGTTTCCTCCCCGAGTGCCTCCTCAAATATAACCAGGGTATCCCCGCCACAGGCATTACTTTCTGCAAGCATGCCAAGCACCTTTTTCGGAAGCCCCTCCCGGTATGGCGGATCCATAAAAATAATATCGAACGGCGGTCCATCTTTAAGGCAAGCCAATGCCCCCGCCACATCCATCGACATTATTTCCGCCGCCCCCAAAAGCTTTGTCCGCCTCAGGTTCTCCCCGATGCACGCCAGAGCCTCACGGTTATTCTCCACAAAAACCGCACTTTTGCATCCGCGGCTTAAAGCCTCGATGCCAATTGCACCGCTGCCCGCAAATAAATCAAGAAAATTCGCCCCCGGCAGCTCATTATTAATTATATTGAACAAAGTTTCCTTGATCCGGTCCGTCGTCGGCCTTGTAGCAAGGCCTTTTGGCGTATCAAGGATAAGCCTCCTTGCCGTCCCCGCAATAACCCTCATCTAAAACCTCTTTTTCTTTCCTGCCGCGCGTTTATAGCATTCTCACTGCCAAGCCCAAACCCGCTATCTCCTATTTTATTAGAATATTTCGAATTGTCAACAAAAAAACAATACTTTTTCTAAGGTTTTCCGCCAAAAATATGACAGGTTTCGCGGCGGGAACAACGGCTACACCTGCCATTGCAGGCTTCTTTTACCTCCCCCTCCTCAATTTTTAAATTCAGAAATCCGGTCACGGATTTCGACGGACAAAGTATCATTTTTTCGGTTGCAGTAATCCCCAACTCCTCCTCCGCACCCATGCACGAAAGAAAATCCCGCTGCAAATCAAGCGGCAGATCCCCGTAGCCAATACCAAACAGCCACCCAACAGAAACACCAAGCGTTTCTTTTACATCCTGTTCAAGCTTTACCCGCAGCCTCTCGACCGCGGCGTTGGCAAGTGCATCCGCAAAGAGTGCCTTTAACATATACCCGTCATGCTGGAGCATGCTTATTAAATGGTCGGCTCCCTCACCGATCGTCAAACACCCGGCAACCGCCTCCCCCGCGCCGAAAAGATGCTCCTGTATCGACTTACCCGAAAGCATCAGGCTCCTGCCAGCAGAAAACTCTGCCGAAATCCCCCCCTGCCCCAGGGAAAGCCCAACCGGCTTAAACATATAGCGCGGCTTTAAGTTTATAACTAACATCTTCGCCGCCTCCCGCATCTCCTCCAACATATCCGCGGAAAGCGGTTCATCCCCGCCCATAAGAAATTCTGCCGCCCCAAAATAATCGATAAGTTCCCCTGTTTCCTCATTTGTAAGCCACACAAGCTTTCCCGGTTCCATAATCTCCTCCCTGCCTGAAAACTTATTTTACAACACAGCGCACAATAAGCCGCTGTTCCCCGCTATTTTCACATGTGACCAGCGTAAGCATCGCAACGCCCTCCCCGGTATCCTCCACAACCCAGACCTCCTCCGGCTCGACAATCATGGTTTCCGTTACCTTGTAAGTATAAACTTTGTGATCCGTATCCGTAATTACAACCTCATCGCCCAGCTCAAGTTTATCAAGGTTTTTAAAATATGGACCGGAATATCCCCCACGATGCCCTGCCAGCGCACAATTTCCAATTTCTCCCAATTTTGCAGTGCCATCCATATGACCGATTGCCACGCCGATCTCCGCCGCGTCCGCCCCCTCCACAATCGCATATATCAGCTCAATCTTAGGTATCTGGATTACGCCGATCACTTTCTTTCCACCAAGGCGGTTGGCATTTTCCTCCTCTTCCCCCTCGCTAAGTTCCTCCTGCACATCCGGCGCGTCCGGATTTTCTATAAGGTCTTCAAAGAGCAGACCCGCATCTTCCTCTGTCGGCTGCCCGCTGTCAGCAGCCTCCCCTGTGGGGGTGGGCTCCTCCTCCAAATCATCCGGCGCTTTTGTTGCAAAAACAGTGGGGGTGGGCGAATCCTCTGGCTTTTCCGGCTGCGGTGTAAGTATCATATTGATTGCATCCTGGTTAAAATTATCACTTTTTTTCTGGCGGTAAAACGGGTAGAGGCAGACTAAAAGACCCATAAGTATAATCAGAATCCCGATGCCCATGCGCACCCTGCCAGAAAAACCCCCTCCCTTTTTATCGCTGTCCCGCCCTTCTTCCTTTTTTTCCTCTTCCCTCTTCTCTCCCATCTGACTCCTCCGCTTCTACTTAACGCCCCGTTCCCTTACGTAACAAAAACAGATAGCTGCCCTCCTTCATCGACAGTTCAAACTCTCTGATACATGTAAAACTTTGCAGCGCATATCTGCGTACCAGCGCCCGGTCGTGCGTCAGGATCAACATCCTGCCGTCCGCACTTAATAATTCCGGCGCACGCTCAAAAAAACGTCGGTAAAGTTCCTCGATCTCCTGCTCCTTTTCCTCATCCCCCGCAACACAAAAAGGCATGTCCGTCACGATTTCCGCAAACGGCTCCTCCCTGATAAATGTAAAGAAATCGCGGTGGATAAAATTTACCGAAACATCCGCAAGCCGCGTATTTATGCGGGCTGCATCAACCGCATCTCCAAGAATATCAACGCCTACCATCTCCCTTACCGGGGCGCGCTTTGCGCGCTCAACCAACATTGTCCCCGCACCGCAAAACGGGTCGAGCACGCGGGCATCTTTCGTGAAAAACGGCGCGCCCTGCTCGTCACAAAAATCTGCGAGCGCCATGCAAAGCGCCGCATTGAACGGGCGCATCCCCGCAGAAATCGCTTTCTGCCGGTAGGAAAACCTGTGGTCACGAAGCGTAAAAAGTTTGATTAGCGCGCGGTAGCCCCCCTCCTTCGCCTCGATTAAGCGAAGCTCAAACTCATAGTTCTCCGTCACATTTGCAAATGCCCCAGAAGAACCCTCCTCAAGCACCGCCGCCATACGCTTCACAAAAACCCCCCGCTTTTCAAGCGGCATTTTTCCCCTTACTTCAATTCGAAAGCGCAGGGGAAAACCGTTTTTTTCATGCCGTTCCTGTAAATATTTTACAATCCCTGCCTGCAAAAGCTGTTCCGCCGCTTCCCTTGGCTCCGATGACAGCACCTGCGCGCCCGGAAGCACAAAGAACATTTCCTCAAAAGTGCGCAGCAAAAGGAGTTTTTCCGGCTCCCTCACACGGACGATAACGCCCGCGCCAAATTCTTTTTTCTTAGCTGTGCCAAGCTCTTTAAGCAGCACATGGCGGTGGTTGCGGTTTGTCGTGAGAACTAGGTCGGAAACAATGCCCTCCCCCTTATAGCGGTGCCATTTCACACTTTCTTTCGCCGAGATAAGCTCCCGCAAAAGCATGCGCTCCTCCTGCAAATGCTTGCGGCTCTCCTCCGTCACTTCCGTGGCATTCACGCGGGAAAGCGCCTGTTTTATTTCCGGCAGAAGCCCCGTGTAATCATAATGTTTCATCGCCTCCAGATAGGCGCTTTTTACAAAGCGCGTCTCCTCCGCACTATAAGCTTCCCAAATAAGCGGCAAAAGCTTTGGCACCGCAAGCTCCCCCGCCACAAGCGCCGCGTTTTTGCGCGCTTTTGCATCCTCCGCCGCAAAGCATTTCGCAAGGGCGGAAAAATCACCCCCGCACAGGGATAGGATTTCATCGCGCTCCACCGCGCCATTTTCGCCTTTAAGCGCCTCCCTGATCTTAGCGAGCGTACTGCGGGGCTGCCCACCCCGCTCCAGTTCCTGATATAATTCCGTTACCATAACATAAGTCCCCTACTCTATATTCTACAGGCTGTCCCGCAATCTCCTCTAAATCATCGCATGCCTGCGCCACCTGCCGGAAGCAAAGCGGCAAATAAAAACCACGGCGCGCGCCAGCCAGTCAACGGTCATTGCCACCCAGACACCGATCACCCCGTACCCGCAGTTTACCGCCAGCACATAGCTTAGACCGATACGGAAAATCCACATCGTGCTGATGGAGGCAAGCATTGTAAATTTCACATCGTTCGCCGCGCGCAGCGCGTTCGGCAGTGTGAAGGACGACGGCCAGATTAAAACACAGCATATACTGTGGTACAAAATAATCTGCTTAGTCAGTTCCTCGGTGGCGGGCAGCAGACGGTATGCCGCACAGATCGGGTTAAGCAAGAGCACCACAAGCACATTGACGGCAAAAACTGCAAGATAGGCATATCCCATCAGTTTCTTTGTATATTTTTTTACATCCCCGGCATTCTGCGCCCCGACACACTGCCCGACAATCGTAATCATGGCAAGCCCTATTGCGTTGCCCGGGATAACCTCAAATGAGCAGATTGTATTTGCAACCGCATTCGCGGTGATTGCCGTTGTGCCAAAACCAGATACCAAACCCGCCACCATAAGCTTTCCAATCTGGAAAATACTGCTTTCCAGACCGTTCGGTATCCCGATTCTAAGGATGCGCCGTATCATCTCGGGGTAAAAACCCAGTTTCAGTTTCGGATGAAGATGTATCTGCCGCTTCTGGTCCACCAGGAGTTTTGTTACAACAACAGCTGCCACAATCCTTGAAACCAGTGTGGCGAGCGCCGCGCCAAACACGCCAAGTTCAAATATGTAGAGCAGCACTGCATTCCCCGCAATATTGATCGCATTCATGACAATCGAGGTTTTCATGGATATCTTGGAATCCCCCATCGCCCTGAACAGTGCCGTGCCTGCGGAATAGACGGCGAGGAACGGATAGGAAACCGCCGACAAATAAAAGTATATCCGCGCATTCCCCATAACATCCGCATCTATTTTGCGGTAGATTATACGCAGGATACCATAATTTCCAATTAGCGAAACCACCACCAGAATGCCGGAAACCGCAAGCACGGACAAAAGAAGCTGATCCGCTGCGCGGCACGCCCTATCCCCCTCCTTGTGCCCGAGGTACTGGGCTGCGACAACAGCGCCGCCCGTGGCAAGCGCCGAGAACATACCGGTTAGGAGCACGTTGATCGAATCGACCAGCGAAATCCCGGAAACCGCCGCCTCCCCGCACGGGCTAATCATAATTGTATCCACCATGCCAACCATAACGATCAGAAGCTGCTCAACCATCAGCGGTAAAATCAGCCTGCGCAAATCTTCCTTGGTAAACATTATTTTTCATCCCTCTTTTTCCTGAATCTTTTTGTTCTTATCCATTATGCACGCATTCGGGCAAAATAGCAAGCAGAATTTATTTGCAGTTTTCTTCCATCTCTGTTATAATCGAAAGTAAGTTCGTGTTTTTATCCGGATATATGGCATGACTTGCCGGATGGATGCTGTAAAAACGCATTATTTGCCATACATAAAAGAAAGAAATGAGGTCAACCCATCATGATAAAACTAATCGCATCCGACCTTGACGGCACCCTGCTCCAAAACGGCGCGCAGGCACTGACCCCACGCACCGTCCCCCTGATTTTGCGCCTTGCCGAATGCGGCATTATCTTCGCGGCGGCAAGCGGCCGCCAGTATCCGAACCTTGTGCGGCTCTTTGGTGCCGCGGCGGCAAGGATGGCGTTTTTGTGCGAGAACGGTGCCTTTGTCGTTTACCGGGGCAGGACGGTTGAAAAGTCAGAGATGGACCCGCAAAATACTGCGGCGCTTATCGCGGACATTCTCGCACAGGATGACTGCGAGGTTTTAATTTCCGGGGAATCCACCTCCTACATCCTGCCAAAAAATAAAGATTTTTTTGACCATATGCAGAATACCGTAAAAAACAATGTCCGCATAATCAGCGCCCTCGCCGATATTCCCGAGGAGATTATAAAGGTTTCCGCCTACAGGCGGGCTGGCATCGCACAGACAGCGCCATATTTTATCTCGCGCTGGGAAGGCAGTTTTAAATGCACGGTAAGCGGTTTTCAGTGGATTGATTTCGTGCACGGCAGCGTGAACAAGGGGGCGGCGCTCGCCTCGCTTCTTGCCTCCCTCAAAATCAAACCGGACGAGGCTGCCGCTTTCGGCGACAACTACAACGACCTTGAGATGCTCTCCTTTGTCGGCTCCGGTTTTGTTATGGAGAACGCTGCGCCGGAAATTTACTGCCGCTATCCTCTTAAAGCGCGCTGCGTCGAGGATACCCTGGAACGTTTTTATGACCGCAGGATGCGAAACCCCATGACCCCGATCGGGGGATGTTGATCCCCCTCCCTTTAAAATTTATCAAGAGAGGTTTTTTCAATGAGTATATATGATTCGTTAAACCCGGAACAAAAACTGGCGGTAGAACATGGGGACGGTCCTTTGTTAATCCTTGCCGGGGCAGGCTCCGGCAAGACCCGCGTGCTCACGCACCGCATCGCTTACTTGATTGAGGAACTGGGCGTAAGCCCCTTTGAGATTTTGGCGCTTACTTTCACCAACAAGGCGGCAAAAGAAATGCGCAGCCGCGTGGATAAGCTTGTCAGCTACGGCGCGCCCAATATCTGGGTTTCCACCTTCCACTCCAGTTGTGTGCGCTTTCTGCGCCGCTATATCAACCTGCTTGACTACGGCAGGAATTTTACGATCTACGATACCGATGACACGAAATCACTTCTGCACGAAGTATGCAAAGTTTTAAATATCGATACAAAAACCACAAAGGAGCGCTCACTGCAGACCCTGATCTCCGCCGCAAAAAACGCGCTGATCTCCCCCGAGGACTTTTTAAAGCAGGCGGCGGGCGATTTTGACAAGGAGCAGTGCGCCCGCGTCTACGCCGAGTACCAGAAGCGCCTCAAGGCAAATAACGCGCTTGATTTCGACGATATTATCTTTCTTTCGGTCGAGCTGTTTAAAACGCATCCGGAGGCGCTAGAGTACTACCAGCGCCGTTTCCGCTATATTATGGTGGATGAATACCAGGATACCAACACGGCGCAGTTTGAACTGATCCGCCTGCTCGCATGCTACACGGATGAAAGTGGAAAAATATGGCATAACCTCTGCGTGGTGGGCGACGACGACCAGTCGATCTACAAATTCCGCGGCGCAAATATCCGCAATATACTCGATTTTGAAAAAGAATATCCGGAGGCTTCCGTTATTAAACTAGAGCAAAATTACCGCTCAACGGAGAATATACTGGAAGCGGCGAACGAGGTGATATCCCACAACCGCGGGCGCAAGGAAAAAAGACTGTGGACTGCCAACGGGACCGGCTGCCCGGTTTCCTTTGCACAGTACGAGTCGGATTTTGAGGAGGCTGCCGCGATTGTGGCGGATATCACGGGACATATGCAGCAGCAAAACCCGCCCTCCTGGCGCGATTTCGCCATTCTCTACCGCACGAATGTCCAGTCGCGCGTCCTGGAGGAAAAACTAATTTTCCAGGGCATCCCCTACAAGGTGATCGGCAGCATTAATTTCTACCAGCGCAAGGAGGTCAAGGATATCCTTGCCTATTTAAAGACCATCGACAACGGGCAGGATTCCGTCGCCATAAAACGCATTATCAATGTGCCGAAACGGGGAATCGGGCTGACCACCATCGACCGTGTGGACGCTTTTGCACAGGAGGCCGGCATCAGTTTCTACACCGCACTTTTACATGCGGAAGAAATACCGGGCACCGGGCGCGCCGCGGCAAAACTCTCCTCTTTTGCCGCACTGATAGAAGGTCTTAAAAGCAAACTATCCGATGCCAATTATACCCTCTGCAACCTGGTGGACGAACTTTTAGAAGCCACGGGCTATCTGACGGAGATTGAGGAAACTGATGACGAGGAAACCGCCGCCGAGCGGAAAGCCAATATTGACGAACTGGTCAGCAAATTGGCTTCCTACGAGGAAAATGACGACGCGCCGACACTCTCCGGTTTTCTTGAGGAGGTGGCTCTAGTCGCCGATGTGGATAACCTTGCGGAGGAGAGCGATTTTGTTGTGCTTATGACCCTGCACTCCGCAAAGGGGCTTGAATTCCCCTATGTCTACCTCTGCGGCATGGAAGAGGGGATTTTCCCGAGTTATATGTCGATCAACGATTCCGACCATGAGATGGTGGAGGAGGAGCGCCGACTCTGCTATGTGGGCATCACGCGCGCCATGAAGGAACTGAAACTCTCCGCCGCCAGGATGCGCATGGTTCGCGGCGAAACACAGTTTAACCGGATCTCCCGCTTTATAGAGGAAATCCCGCGCTACCTGCTAAATTACCGCGGGGACGGCAGAGGGACTTCCCTGCTGCCAAAGGGCAATTACAGACCCGACTCCATCCGCAGTGCAAAGCCTACTAGCGGCGGCTTTAAACCTGCTTACAGCTACAGAACTTCCCTCTCCGATACGGAATTTGACCGCCCTCCAAATCAGACATCAAAACTAAATTCGGGCAGGTCGTTTGGGGAAGCCGCGTTAAAACCGCTTGACTACGGAATCGGGGATACCGTGGAGCACCTTAAATTTGGGGTCGGTCTGGTTACTAATATTGTTAAGGGCGGCAGGGATTACGAGATTACCGTCGATTTCCCGTCCGCGGGCACGAAAAAAATGCTGGCAGGATTTGCAAAATTAAAAAAAATCTAAACTTTGAAAAAAACATGGTAAATTTCAAAAGGACATGGTATAATAAGGGAGAAATAAAAAAGATTTTTCTTTAGCAATTTATTTACAAAGAGAGAAAGGATGTGTTCTTATGTGCAATAATGCAAACAAGCTGGAATCCCTGCTCGCTTCCTCAAAGATCAGCGACATGTTAGCTGAATCAAAACTCGGCGAGCTGATTAAGAAAAAGGAGGACCCGATTGAGGAAAAGAAGCATACCCTGATCTTCGTGCTGGCAATTATCGGCGCGATCGCAGCGGTTGCAGCTATCGCCTACGCGGTTTACCGCTATGTGACACCGGATTATATGGATGAATTCGATGACGATTTTGACGACGATCTGGACGAAGACCTCGATTTTGACGCTTCGGAGGAAACCGATACGGAAGCTGAGACAGAGGATAAAACCGAAGACTAATTGAAGGATACCGAACGCCGGTTTTTAGGAATTGCAGGCGGATTTAAAAAGGGGGGCGGCAGCTCCCTTTTTTTGTACCTTCAATCATGAAAACCGGACTGCAAATTTTATATGTAAAAGACGGGGACAGAATCTTGCGTTCTGCCCCCGTCCTTTCTTTTGTCCTGTGTTAATTAATTACTTGTTGCCAAGCATTGCCTCTTCCTGTCTTTTAATCATCTGGCGGACCATCTCTCCACCGACAGAACCATTCTGGGCACTTGTTAAATCGCCGTTGTAGCCTTCTTTAAGCGGCACGCCGATCTCGGATGCAACCTCCATCTTAAAACGATCCATTGCTTCCCTTGCCTGCGGCACTTCCATTCTACCAGATCCTGACTTGTTACCTGACATAATGATTCACCTCCATAATTGTATCGTGTGTTTTTCCGGCACTATTGCCAATTTTTCGTTTTGCATTCTAATGCATTCTTCTGCATGTGTTGCAAACGATTCCGCGCCCTCCCGCGCTTCTCCTTTGTTATCCGACAGGGAGCGTATGTATCTGGCGTTTGTTTCTTCGTTTCCCCGTCGGATACATTCCGTTCTCTATCGTGATAATATTATGTGCAGGATGAGAAAAATTATTTCAGTAAGAGCGGTCTTTTTTGCAAGTAAATTATGGCAGAATTTTTCGGTTTCTTCTATTTATATTGGTTTGAAACCGCATTGCATTCCACAATCCCGATATTTTTCCAGATAAACAGAGAATAGACCGGCACGGGTGTTCCCCGGCAGCAAATACCATGCGCCACCAGAAAAATGCCCGCAGTTGACAGTAACATTGGCAGAATCACTGCAAACCTCAGTTTTCTAAGCCTGCTGCCCATCTTTAAGAACAATAAAGACATCAGGGAATTTTTCATTTCCAGCCTGAAATACTGGTTGTTAAAAGAATCTGATAATTTTTTAAACCCACCCACTTTTTGCTAAACTGGTTTTCGAGCAGCGAATAATAAATCACACACAAAAATGGATATGACAAAGTTTTCCGTGTGAGTTTCTTCCCGCAAAAAAATTCAGGCGCTCCCTAGATGTGGAATATCTTTCTTAGGATCCCGTCCGTCCTCAATACTTCCTTCGCCCTCTCCCTGTACTTCTCCTCATGCAGATAGGTGTAGCGGAAGGGTTTGATGGACGGTGCCATATCAATCGCCCGGATATAATCTTCTACATCAAGATTTAATGTTTCGACATAATCAAAAAATCCCGTGTCAGAAAAAACCGTATGCACCCTTTTATAGCGGTGATCCTGCACCACACTCATCAGGTAAGTAGCGATCCCAACCTGCACGCCGTGAAGCTGCGGATTTTCAAGCATCTTATCGAGCGCATGCGAAATCAGGTGCTCGCTTCCGCTTGTCGGCGCGCTGCTGCCCGCAATCTCATTGGCAATGCCGCTCATGGCAAGCGAATCCATCAGTTCCTTTAAAAACAGATTTTCCTTGATATCAGAAAACGGTGTACGCACAAAGCTGTTGACTGCTTTCTTCGCGATCATCATAGCAAAATCATCCACTTTTGATACGCCGTGCGCCTCCTCAAACAGCCAGTCGTACAGGGCGGTGATCTTCGACACCATATCCCCGATCCCCGAGTATAAGAAGCGTTCCGGCGCGCTCTTTATTACCTCCGAGTCCACAATAATCCCGTAGGCAATCCTTGCAGGGACGGACTGCCTCCTCCCGTTCACAAGCAAAGATGCGCTTGCACTTGAAAAACCATCGCTTGAGGAGGAGGTTGGAATGCTTATAAATGGAAGTTTTTGTAAGAATCCGACATATTTTGCCGCATCAATCACCTTCCCGCCGCCAAGCCCAATCACCGCCTGCGTTTTATTTGGCAGGTTAAATGCCAGTTCCGTGATATCCTCAAGGCGAACTGTATCGATCTCGCGGTATTCCAATACCTCAATTTCCGCAGCGTGCAGTGATTCCATTACCGTGCTGCCAAACATATCGATCAGCCCGTTCCCAAAATAGATTACCACTTTGTTTAGCTGATGGTTTTTAAGATAAGTCCCGATCTTTGCCAGTGCACCATCCTCCACTTTGAGGAAAGCCGGGATTGCAATGTAATTTCTCTGTTTGTCACCCATATTAAAGTACCTCCTTGACTATTTTTATTCCGATGCGTATTATGGGATGTTTTTATGCGCTCTGCTCTTCCATAAAAATCCATTATTTCCACATCCCCTTCATTTTATCCGCTGTTTCCTGTATTGTCAACCTGCCATACAAAAACGCTTTATCCCCGCAGCCGGGCACACTTTCACCCTCATAATATCCGCCCTTTTAGCCGGTTACCCTGGCGTAATCATATCCGCGGTCACCCTCTGTTTTCACCGGTTCCAGTTCAAAATATACCACCCCGAACTCCTTGACCGTCAAAGAAATTTGCAGTTTTCCCTCGCTCCCTGTGCAGCGGCTGCTCGCGATAAGCGGTCTTGCAGATTCCCTGAACAATTTCTTCTGTTTTTGGGTAAGGCTTTTTGGTTCCCCCATATTGTGCCAGAGGCGCAGCGGATTACAGGTGTCCTCATCCACAGTCTTTGTAAGGAACATATATTCCTTTTTAATATCCACCGGGAAACTAAGCGAAAATTCCAGTTCCCTCCCCGTTCTCTGCCTCGCGCTGTTAAACATTATTCCCCGATAGCCGCCATCCTTCGTAGCAAGCACAAGCATATCCTCTGTTTTAAGGATGCATTCCCCAACAAGTTCTTTATAAAACTGGAATGCAAAGAAGGTTGGTTTTGGGATACAGCCGTTTGCCACAAGCCCGAATCCTCCGTGGAACGGTGCAAACGGGACTCCCTGCTCCTCAAAGATATCCCCGAATGTCCAGTAGGAATAAGACCTATTCACATCCCCAAGGCGCGAGAGCTGCCCGGCAATATATGCAGCATTCTGGTTTGTATCATGCAGCGGACAATTCGGGATATAGGAGGTATTAAACTCCGTAATATGAATTTCAAGCCCCTTAAATTCCGGGAAACTGTCAATAATATCCCTGGTGCTTTTTAAGTTCTCAAAGCCTGATTCCGGGTCGGATAATTCCGCGTACCCGTAATGCCCTTCCTTTTCGGGTAATTCTGTAGTATAATGATGACGGGTTATAAAATCCGGGCAAACTGTATTGTCCCGGCAGAAATTCAAAAACTCGCGAATCCAGAGTTCGTCCCGAACCCCGCAGATTGCCGGTCCGCCCACCTTAAAGCGCCCATCAAGCTGCTTGATCGCCCGAAAACTTTCAAGAAATAGTTTAAAGTATTCCCCCATATCGGCATCTTTCCAGAAACCGGGAAGATTTGGCTCATTCCATACTTCAATCGGCCATTTTACGACTTCCTCCTCCCCGTAGCGCTCCATCAGATGTTTCAGTGTGGCGGTTACCATATCACACCAAGCACCATAGTCTTTTGGCGGTGTCGTATTTCCCTTCCAGTAAAAAATCGTCTGGCTCCCGGATGCCATCTTTCCCGGCATAAAGCCCAGTTCAAGGAATGGGCGCAGCCCAAGTTCCCTGTAGCTGTCCATCACAAGATCAAGGTAAGTAAAATTATACTCTACCTGTTTTTTCCCTTCCCCATCCTCATATTCATGATAAATTGCCATATCATCCGAAAAAAGGCCATGCCCCCTAATATGCTTAAAACCAATTTCTTCCTGAACCAGCTTCAACTGCTCAAAATATTCCTTTTGCAAAGCCAGCCCCATCCTGCCCGTCCCAATGCAGAAATCAACATGGTTGTTAAATGGAACCTTTTTGTTCCGGTCGAGTTGGTAAACCCTGCTTTCCTTCATAATAGTCCCCCTTTTTGCTCTTTGCGAAAACCCATCCGCTGTTTTAAGTATAATCGATCTACTTTTTGCGCACAAGTGATTATCCTGACATATCATTGATTTATCCTGTTATTCCCTTAAAAACCCGCAAAAAATCGTAAGAATTTCCTCTGTTGCACGAAATTTCCCGATATGGTATAATGTTCGGAGGATATTATACCAGCGCTGGTTCGCTGTCAGACGAAGGAGGACATTTTCCTTGGCGAACCGTGTGCACGCCCCGCAGGGAATAATACCGGTGAAAGCAATGACCATTGTATAAAATTGTTAAAACATGGAATAATTTTTCTTATAAGCATTTCCTCCATGGGACAATACAGTATTTTTAGGACGCGCATCATCCTGCGCAGAAAAGAGGTTTATTTTGCATAATAGAAAGAAAAACAAAAAGAAACATACCCTTCTTACAGCGGGGCTTCTAGCTCTCTGCCTGCTTGCAGGCTGCGGGCGCAAGGGTTCGCTCTCAAAACCTGTCGCGGGCGACGATGCCGCGCCGGTTTTTAACCAGATGTTGTTAAACGACTACCAGAAACTCCTTCAAACGGGCATACCGACAAGTGTTACCGCAACCGAGGCGAAAATTTTCGGCTTTCGCACCGCCCTTATGGTGAATGATATGGTTCAGGAAGGGGAATTTAACCGCAGTGAACCAATCTCCTTTGATTCCGGTTCCTCCTATACCACCCTTCCCGGTGTCGTTACCTTCCGCGGAAACAATTACCGCTCAAGTGCAGTCTATGGTACTGCAAACGTCCTAGAAAGGAAATTTGACTCAAAAAAATCCTGGTCGGTCAAGACCGGGAAACTTAAAAAAACAGTTAAAAAAGGTTACTGGACCGGTAGCTGCTGGACGGGCCAGCCCCTTATCGTGCAATGGGACGAGGCAACCAAACAGGCAATGAATATTTATACCAAGAAAAAGACCAAGGCAAACCTGACCGAAGTTATCTATGCAACCGCGGACGGACGTATTTATTTCCTCGATCTTGAAGACGGCACAAAAACAAGGGATACGATCTCACTAGGTTTCCCGATCAAAGGCACGGGCAGCATATACCCGGACGGCACGCCGCTTTATTTTGTCGGCGCGGGGGATTCGATGGGGAACGAATGCGCGCGCACCTTTGTTATCAACCTGCTGACCGGACATGTAATTTACGAGTACGGGTATGACGATGTGTTTTCCGAGCGCACGGACAATGACAATTTCACGGCTTTCGACTCCTCCCCTCTGATTGACGTGGAAACCGATACCCTGATCCAGCCGGGTGAGAATGGCATTTTGTACATTACGCACCTTAATACTTTCTATGATGGAAAGACTGTTACCATCCACCCCGATGAAGTAATCAAATGGCGTTACACTACCGACCGTTCCCGCGCCCAGGAGGATACTTACTGGCTCGGCATGGAATCTTCCGCCGTTGCATTTAAGGGCTATCTGTATGTGGCGGACAATTGTGGCGACTTAATCTGCCTTGACCTAAACACGATGGAGGTTGTCTGGGTAGCAAATACGCTGGATGATACGAACTGCTCCCCGGTGTTGGAGGAGGACCCTGAAACCGGCACGGCATATATTTATCTCTCAACCTCCCTGCACTGGACGCAGGATGACACATCACGCGGCGATATCCCGATCTACAAATTTAACGCCGCAACGGGCGAGATTATCTGGCAGCGCACCTATCCTTGCTATACGGTTTCCGGCGTTTCCGGAGGTGTCCAGTCCACGGCACTTCTCGGAGAAAATAAGCTTTCCGGGCTGGTATATTTCACGGTAGCCCGCACCGGCGGCGAGAAAAAGGGCAAGATTGTCGCATTAAGCAAGCGCACCGGCGGCGAGGTCTGGAGTTGCGAAATGTCCGACTATACCTGGTCGAGCCCGATTGCCCTTTATGATAAGGATGGCAACGGTTACGTGATTGTCTGCGATTCCACGGGCAACATGTATATGATCGACGGTCTGACCGGCGAGCTCTACGATACCACTAATCTTGGCGGAAATATTGAAGCCTCGCCCGCAGCTTTTGAAAATACAATTGTGGTCGGCACCCGCGGAAAAAAAATCTACGGGATTGTAATAAAATAATCAAGGGCTTCTTCCATATTTACAGTGATAAATATAAGCGCGGTTAAATAGTGCAGAATAAGGGAGCAACAGCTCCTTTCATTGGAATGTTATCGCCCATGTTCCTCCTTCTGGATGCCAAAAAAGACGCATGGTTTACAATTTACTGTTCCATGCGTCTTTACACCGTTATTTTGATATTAAATTGTTTCTCTGATTATGCTAACGGCTTCTGTTCCTTTTAATTCATCAAGTGACAACAACGGAACACAATCCGCAATGTCTTCAAGTGACATTTTCCCTTTTTTTATCAACCTTTCTGCGGTTTTCCTTGCTTCATCATGCCTTTCACTTCTGATAAACGACTTCATTATCTGTTCATTATCAAACAAACTCATCATAATCGTCACAACCTCCTTTTCCCTGGTTTGTAATTACACCATCCTGAACTGTCACTTCCACTTTTGCATAAATAAAATCCACATCATATTCCCCAATATAAACCCCGTCGGGATATTGGACATATTAATTCCACTAAAAACTGCCCCGCATCCAAATGGGTGCGGGGCAGTTTTTTATCTGTTATTATATCCTACTTGCTCTAGTCGTAATAATCATCCCTGTTCGGTCTGTCACTTCCTCTGCGATGATAGCGCATGGTTTCCTCACTGCAACGCTTCATCAGTTTTTTCGCGGCAAGTGCATCCTTATTCATAAAACGCACATCGCTGCCAAAGCGAACCTCTATTAAGCGCACATCCGAATTATCGTAAACTTCTCCCTTTCCAAAATACTTATGGATAACCAGATCATGCTCCCTCAAATCTTCGATCTCCGCGCGCAGCGCCTTGCGCTCCTCATTCTCTTTCGCAGCGTTTGCCTTGATTTCCTCAGCTCCCCCCTGGTCAAGGTAAGCATAATCCGCACCTGACACAGGTTCCTCTTCTGCACCTTTCTTTACATAAACATCCTGATATACCTGTTCTGCCTGTGTTTCACGGTAATTTGCCTTGGACTTTACCTCCGGCTTCCTGCGTCCGCGCCCATCATCAGCGCCCTCACCGCCCTCTGCAATCTTCATCTTTTTTAGCTGTGCCATCTTGCGGCTGGCAGCTTTCCCGGCTTCTTGCGCCTTTTTCGATTTCAGGAAAATCAATCCTGCCCCCGCCACAACAACCACAATCAGCGCGATAATGATACCTGCGTTCAACCCGCCCTTTTCTTCCTTCTCCGGCTCCTGAACCGGTGTCGGGGTCGGAGTTACTTTGGAAGTCGGTGTTGCTTCCGGTGTCGGCTCCGGGGTTGGGCTTGGGGTTGCCTCCGGTGTCGGGGTCGGGGTAATTTCAACCTGCGTGGAAGTTTTTGACAAATAGCTGCTTGTACAAAAGCCTGTAATTTCCTCCCCGTCACGCTCAAATAAAATATGGTACCAGACTTTGGTGCCAACCATATCCTCGCCAATAATGGTCACGCGATCCCCTGCTTTTAACTGAACCTTAGCTCCCTGGTGCATTACCTGCTCACTGTTTTCCCCCGCTGCCACGCGGACATTTACCTTCCCATCCGCCACGCCCTCATAATATACATCCGTATAATCCTTCGCTTCCGCATACGCCGGTATCACCGGCGGCATGGCAAGCGCCGCATCAAAAGTCAGTGCCGCAAAGCCCAAACACAGCCCTGCGCGCCAGATGCGGAAAAATCCAATTTTTTTATTTTTATGATTGCCCATGTCTTCCCCCGTTCTGAAACGTTCATGATAAAGAGTTTGGTCATCTGCCACGTTCCACACAGATTGCCCTCCTCCTATTTTACCAGCGTCTGCGCAATCTGTCAAAGGATTTTATCGATTTTTGTCCACCATATATGTAATAAATTGTTGTGCTGTCCTCCCGGAAAGCCCTCCGTTGCGCATTTCCCAAGCATTTGCCTGCTGCAATAATTCTTCTTTTGAAAGCCCGAAATTCCCATATGGTGCGGCAAGATGCCTCACTATATCAAAATATTCCTTCTGCGTCGGTGCCCCATAATTGATACTGACACCAAACCGCGCCACCAGGGAAAGTTTTTCCTGCATTGTATCGGAATGGTGCAGCTCATCCTGTGTCATATCCGAGCGGTCGCCCCAGGTTTCGCGGATCAGATGCCTGCGGTTTGATGTCGCATAAATCAGCACATTATCCGGCTTTGTTTCAAGTCCCCCCTCAATAACCGCCTTCAAATACTTATACTCAATCTCAAATTCCTCAAATGAGAGGTCATCCATATAAATAATAAAGCGGTAATTGCGATTCTTAATCTGTGAGATAACAAAGGAAAGGTCTTCAAACTGATGTTTGTATATCTCGATCATTCGCAAACCCCTGTTATAAAACTCATTTAAGATTGCCTTGATGCTTGTCGATTTCCCCGTCCCCGCATCCCCATAAAGCAGGACATTATTTGCCACCTTCCCATCAACAAACGCGGCTGTATTTTCAAGCAGGCGCTCTTTCTGGCGCTCATAACCCACAAGGTCACAAAGGCGCACATCGTCCGTGTTTGTAATCGGGATTAATTCCACCCCGCCCCGGTCAATATGCTGCACACGGAACGCCTTATTCAAACCAAGTTTGCCCACCCCGTAATCCGCATAAAATCCGGTGACAATATCAAATATCTCATCCCCATCCCCTGCCGCTGCAATCCTCTGGCTTAACGCGCGCACTTTTTCACTAACATTGTGATTGTAACTGCGCTCATTTTTCACAACGGCACGGTAATTGGTCACAACCGAAAAGCAATTGATTCCCAGCTCTTTTTCCAGCGGGGCAAAATCATAATCAAACAATTCTTTAAATATCGCAAAATCCGCCTTCGCAAAGACATTAACCGTGCCTTCCTTTGCCCCCGCTTTCTCACAGACCATGCTGAACGGGGTTTCCACACTCACAAGCAGGAAAGTCAGGTAATTCTGCCACAGATTTCCGTCAAAACCATACTCCGTTGCCAGGTCAAGCAAACGGTGGATATTCCGGTAAATCATCTCCACCGTCCGCTCCCCATCCATATTCCCACTATGATACTCCTCAATCGCAAACGCAAGCTGCGATAAAATATTCTCCCCCCGCTCCCCAATATTATTATAAACCAAAAGCCTCTTTAACCTTTTAAACATCCTAACCCCCCTCTTTCTTCCCCATCCCTTTTCCCTGACTGGCTCCCCTCGCGCGGAGCCAGCCATCGCTACCTACCGGAAGAATCAGAAACGAACCTTCCCATAGGTTAAATCCCACCCCTTCTACGTTAAAAGAGCCACTCCTCCATCCCTTTCCCCTGACTGGCTCCCCTCGCGCGGAGCCAGCCATCGCTACCTACCGGAAGAATCATAAATGAACCTATGGGTTCATTTATGATTCTTCTATGTGAAAGGGGTCACTCCCCCCACCCCTTCTCCCCCCTCATGCCCCTTTCACATTACATACGGGCAGGTACCTCAAATCCAAGCAGTTCCGTGCACACACCTAAAATCCGCAGCACAATTGCAATCAGCGCAATCCACTGTGCCTGCCTGCTTTCGTCTTCCTCCACCAAAATCCTGTTTTCATGGTAAAAACTGTTAAATGCATTGGACAGTTCGTAAATATACTGACAAACCCTGTGTGGCGCAAGCTCCTCCGCCGCTTTCTCAATCATATCAGCAAAACGTGAAGCGGAGAGCATCAGGTCAGTTTCCGATGCGCTATACTCCCTGTCACTTTCCTTTAAAAGCGCACCCATATCCGGTTCTTTTCCGCCCTTTTCCTTATACTTTGCCAGAATGGACTTAATGCGCACCATTGTGTAAAGAATATAAGGTCCGGTATTGCCCTCAAAGGAAGCAAAGCGTTCCACATCAAAAATATAATCCTTGGATGCCTGGTTTGACAAATCACCATATTTAACTGCTGCCAAACCCACGATTTTCGCGGTCGCACGGGCTTCCTCATCATCCATCGTGCGGTTTTCCTGTATTTTGGCATAGACTGCATCCTCGACCTCTTTCAAAAGGTATTCCAGTCGCATCACACCGCCCTGACGGGTCTTAAACGGCTTGCCATCCTTCCCGTTCATCGTGCCAAAGCCAATATAATCCATCTTTGTATCCGGCTTAATATAACCCGCTTTTCTCGCGGTGCGGAACACCTGTGTAAAATGCAGTTCCTGCCGCTTGTCCGCCAGGTAAATATAGTGGTCGGGATGATAGAGTTTTTCCCTCTCAAGGATGGTTGCAAGATCCGATGTTGCATAAATTGCCGCCCCGTCCGATTTGCGCACAATGCACGGCGGCAATTCCTTTGTATCCTTTTCCTCATAAACCTCCACCACAAGCGCCCCCTGGCTCTCGTGTGCAATCCCTCTCTCCACAAGATCATCCACCATATCCGCAATATAAGGTTTCACATCGCTCTCACCTTTCCACACATCAAAATGTACATTCAGGTTATCATAGTTTTTCCGCAGATCGGGAAGGGAAACATTCATGATATGCTGCCAGAGCGCCAGATATGCAGGCTCGGAATTTTGTATCCGCAAAACAGCCTGATGTGCACGCTCCTTAAACTCTTCGTCCTCCTTTGACTTTGCCGATGCCGCCGGGTAAATCTCCTCCAACTCGGCAAGCGTAAACGGCGGTTCTTTAGGATACTCCCCGGTATAACCCTCCTGGAAATAGACAAGTCCCTTCTGTCTGTCACGCAGTTCTTCTATTATTAAACCCATCTGCAAACCCCAGTCGCCCAAATGGATATCCCCTGTAACTTCATCCCCCATATAACGCTTCATCCGCTTAACGGATTCCCCGATTATCGCGGAACGCAAATGCCCGACATGCAGCGGCTTTGCTACGTTCGGTCCGCCATAATCAATAACAATCTTCTTTGGTGTAGAAATTGTCACCCCGAGTTTTTCTTCCGCCGCCATTTTTGCAAGTGTTTCGGAAAGAAAACGGTTTGAGAGGGTGATATTAATAAACCCTGGCATTACCGCCTCGCATTTTGCAAACATGGGATTGTCCCAACAATTTGCAACCACCTGCCTTGCAATTTCGATTGGTGCCATCTGATATTGTTTTGCTGCTGCCATCGCACCATTGCACTGATACTGGCACAGGTCGGGGCGGTTTGAAACCGAGATAGTTCCAAATTTTTCCTCAAACCCGCATCCTGCAAACGATGCTTTTAAAAGATCCGCCAACTGTTCTATAATCTTTTTCAAAATAATAATTCCTCCTGATATATAATTTTACAAAAAATTCCAAACCATACTCCTTACAAGGAACGTCTTTCATCCACCCTGCTTAGGTTTGACCTTCTGGCACGGTTTTGGTTTTCTGCTATTTCGTTTTAGATTTCAACATCCTGTGAATAATCTATATTTTCATAATGAAAACCGAACATATGATAAAAGTCCTCAAAATATCCGTCAACATCCGCATATTGCGCAAGATTTTCTGTTGTAACTGCGTCCCATGCTGCCTTCACTGCTTCCTGTACATCCGGACGCATTTCATAATCATCCATGCGGATGCGCCCTTCCTCGTCCACCGGCACCTTATCAAGTGCCAGGCGCTCTGAAAACAGTCGCTCCATCTGTTCAATACAGCCCTCGTGCAATCCCTTTTCCTTCATTGTCTTATAGAGCAGGCACATGTAAAGCGGCACAATCGGAATAGCTGAACTTGCCTGGGTTACCAGTCCTTTATTGACCGATACAAACGCCTTTAAATCCCTGCTTGCAAATTCATCACACAATTGTTTCGCCGTATTTTCCACATCCTTTTTTGCCGCGCCTATTGTCCCGTTAAAATAAATTGGATGTGTGATTTCCGGTCCGATATACGAGTATGCCACTGTGATGGCATGGTCAGCCAATACCCCCGCAGCCGCTAGCTGCCGAATCCATTCTGCCCAGTCTTCACCGCCCATTACCTTGACGGTTGCAAGTTCTTCCTGCCCGGTTGCTGCCGGGACTGTTACCTGCACAATCTCATTTTTCTGCAAATCCAAAGTTTTATTCGTATAGTCGCTGCCAAGTGTTTTTATTACCGAATTGTAAACTGTACCGTCGCGGTCGGTGCGCCTCGGCGCGGCTAGGCTGTATACAACCATGTCTACCTGCCCCAGTTCACTGCGGATTTTTTCGATTGCTGCCGTTTTGATTTCATCCGAAAACGCATCCCCATTAATTGAAGCTGCATACAATCCGGCTTCTTTCGCGTATTGCTCAAATGCCTTCGTATTATAGTATCCCGGTGTCGCGGTTCGCTTTCCGCTTGCTTCTTTCTCAAAGCTGATACCCAGTGTCGCCGCGCCAAAACCGAATGATGCACTGATTCTCGATGCCAGGCCGTAACCGGTCGATGCACCGATTACAAGAACCTTTTTAGGTATCTTTTTTCCTTCCCGCTTTTTCAATTTTACATATTCAATCTGCCTTCGCACATGCTCACGGCATCCTTCCGGATGTGCTGTGATGCAAATAAAACCCTTTACTTTCGGTTCTACTACCATATTATTCCTCCTATTTTAAGTACCGTATGTCCCCTACGCCTGCCCATTTCCCGGAAGTAATTTCTGTCCGCTTTGCTCCCATTAATTCCTTCCCGCACTCTCCGGGGACATACTGTTTTAAGTACCGTATGTCCCCTACATCTCCTCCTGTGCCATCCCGTCTGCTATGGTGTCCCCCATATCCCGACATGCACCGGCTTCCCTGGCAGCACTGATTTCTTTTGAGAGATTTTCTAACACGCCCTCCTCAAACATATCCTCCACGGTTTCATCGGAACATTTGGCTGCATTGACTGCCAGTCCCCCAAAGGTTATTTTTGCTTCAATATAAATGGTATGTACCCCTTCCCCCTCATACTCCGGCACGGTACACGAAATTCCGCCAAACTTACATTTACTGTCGCATTTAACGTTTACACCGTAAGGCACTTTAATGCTGATGCCACCGAATACATTTGACAGGTTCAGGAAAATATCGGAATTTATTTTAAATTCCTGCAAGTCAAGGTTGACTCCACCTAGGCAATTTTTGATATTCGCCCCGGAAAAGCGCTCCTCCCCTATTTTGATTTCCTTACTGTTCATAAAGAGATCGTAACTTTTATATGCACTGTTTTTATTTTCTTCCTCGAGTTTTTCATTGCGCTTTTTTCTGTACTCCGCATAGTTGCTAACCACATTGTCCACTACAATATATACCAGTGCAATTTTTGCCAGTCTGCGAAGTAATTTCCCTTTTCTGGGTTCCGCTACAACATATTCCATCTGCGTCTTTGCCATATTTATTTCCTCCTATTTTTAGTTCCGCATTCGTCCTCCCTCACCCTCCCCTTACAGAGCAATTTCCTGTCCGCTCCGCTCCCACTCAATTCCTCTGGGGTGTGTCCGGACTCATGCTGTTTTTAGTTCCGCATTCGTCCTCCCTCACCCTCCCCTTACAGAGCAATTTCCTATGAAAGTCTGTGTATAAAGAGTCCGCTGCGCAGTTTTGGCTCAAACCAGGTTGATTTTGGTGGCATTAACATAAAAGCGTCCGACACTGCAAATAACTCCGAAATGGAAGTCGGATACATGGAAAATGCCACTGCCATATTCTGTCCCACCCTGCGCTCAAGTTCCGAAAGACCACGTATGCCGCCGACAAATTGAATTCGCGGGTCAGTGCGGGGGTCACCAATGCCTAAAATCGGCGCAAGGAGGGAATCCTGCAAAACTGCCACGTCAAGTGCCGAAACCGGATTA
>CAJTOR010000017.1 GCA_910577675.1 uncultured Lachnospiraceae bacterium | reverse complement strand
ATGAAGGAATATGACTGGACCTGGTTTTGCAGCCAGCGGACCTATCAGAACCGCGTACAGGCCCTTCCCAGCGAACAGTGTGAGGACGAGAGCGAGCAGTCCTGCCTGTTCCGAAAATTTGAATCCCTGTCCTGCACCTGGGACACCGGCGATGTGGATTCCCGGCGGTTTGGCTGGCTGTCCTCCCTGGAGGATGAACTGCTGTACCGGCGGCTCTGCAAATTGCCGGAGGACGATCTGGAACTGCTGACCCTGCTCATTGTGGACGGATACCGGCAGGCCGATGTCGCAAGGCTGTGGAACTGTTCCCGGAGTGCAATCACACAGCGAATAAATAAAATCAAGATTTTTAAGAAAAATTAATTTATAATAGATGAATAATTGAGAATTCCATATTATCCTGTCATTATAAAAGAACATTCTCGTTTCTTTTATAACGGCAGGATTTTTATGTTTTCCGGGAAATTATGGAATCCATAAATTGACAGAGAAACTTAAACAGTTTTTCAAATTATTTTAAGTATTTTATGTTAAACTAAGGTCACGGAGGTGGAAGTATGAGTGTTAAAAAAATTTCAACATCGGTTTTGGTATTCTTTTGTCTTTTGCTGGCGGCTTTCCTGCTAAAGGCGTATATGGGAGGGAAATTCCATTCCGTCGAGTCATTGCAGGAATATATCGGTAAGTTTGGTGCATTTGGACCAATCATCCTTGTATTTATCCAGGCGCTGCAGGTCGTGATTCCTGTGCTCCCCGGATTTTTGGGCTGTGTGGTGGGTGCGGTGCTCTTCGGGAGTGTCGGGGGCTTCTGGTGCAATTATATCGGGATTTCACTCGGGTCACTAATTGCTTTCGCGCTGGCAAAAAAGTATGGCATCAGCCTGGTTCAGGGAATTTTTCCAAGGGAGAAATATGAGAAGTATTCAGAATGGGCAGGAAAGAGCAAATCCTACACAGTCCTGCTTTTCCTCGGGATGGTGCTCCCGCTTTTTCCGGACGATTTTTTCTGTTATTTTTCAGGGCTGACTAAAATGGGGATGAAGAAATTTGCTACAATAATTATTTTGGGAAAACCGTGGTGCATTTTGGCCTATAGCATTGCATTTGCATATATTTCCTGACATCCCCATTTGCAGAAAGATCAGATAATTTTACGGTGATTTCTTTTTCTCACAGGTTACAATGCCGGTCGATTTGTGGATAAAGAAAAAACCGTCCGCATTCTTTTTTTCGCGCACATAGCTTAAAAATTGATCCCTGTCCCCCATAACAGTATCTTTTGCTTCATCAGAATATGAACTGACATATAAAAGGACAGCCTGCTCGTCCGGTACGAGCAGGTCATTTTTTTGCTCGTCGGTTTCGAGAACCTTAAAATAATGATCCAGTTCCAGGTGAGCGTTTTCCAGCAAAATATCAAAGGAGTTGGATGGTATTTTTATTTGCGGGTAGTGTTCCCGCAGCAGTTCGTGAAGTTCAAACAGATGCTTTTGCCCTATCAGGCTGCAAGTAAAGAGTCCCCCCTCTTTTAAGAGTGAGCTGATTTTCTGGTAGAGTGCAAAGCGCGCCTCACTGTTTAGATGGAACAGCAGATGGTTTGCCATAACTCGGTCAAAGTCTGAAACCGGGTAGGAGAAGTCCGCGGCATCGCGCCGGTCAAGGATGTAGTGCAAATTTTTTTCAGGGAATTGAGCATTTATTTCCTGCATGTTTCTTTGGGCGCTGGAAAGCATTCCCGATGAATAATCGACAAGGTGGATTTCAAGATTTTCCGGCAGCAGATGGGCAATACTTAGCCAGAAAGCGGCGTTGCCGCAGCCGATATCAAGGATTTTCATATTTGGTGCGAGGTTAATTTTCTCAAGCATCCACTGATAGAAACCTACAGAGGATGTGGAATAATCGTGGATGGAGATGCGTTTTTGCAGGTTGTCGTCCTGTTCGTACTGTGCGATTACATATTCCCGTTTCCGTGTAATGTCAACGATATGGCGCATATTTTTCCAGAAATCATCTTCGTTTTCGCCCTCGTTTTTTTGAACGCCGCATGTATTATCCGATTTTGCTGCAAGAATGGATTTCGTCTTTTGCACCGCACAAAGAATCTGTTCGATATGTTGTTTTTTTGCGAGCAGAAGGCGTTCCTGCTCGTTTAGGGATTCTTTTACATTAAAGTCGTTTTGATGCATAATCTTTTCGATCTGCTCAATGGAAAAATCCATAAAGCGCAACATCAGGATTTTCTGGAGCCTCTCGGCACTCCCGTCGTCGTACAAGCGATATCCTGCTTCGGAATAGCTCTGCGGGGACAGTAGGTTTTTTTCGTCATAAAAGCGGACAGTGCGGGCGGAAACACCTAATTTTTTTGCTAGTTCACCTGCGGTATAAGTCATAAATTCCTCCTTGAAAAAATATCAGGGTGCATAATGTTTGCTTTCGCCAGATAGAATCGCTGTGAAAAAAATATCTGGTTTGAGGTGCGGGCATCCGTTTATGGTTCCCTGTGAATTTATCATACACCTTTCCGTAACGTAAAGGTCAAGAGGAAATTTTATTATAAGGAGTAAAACTATTAATTGTAAGGCGGGGATAAGCCCCATCTGACATAAGAGTGCAATATAGAGATATAGTTTCCTTTGACTTTTTTGTTGTTTTGCATGGAGGATAGATTTAGAGTGGTAAGGCAAACGAAAGAATAAGGCGGAAAGTCAGCCCAAACACCAGGAAACATGCATATTTTCTGCTTGTTTTTTCCTGCCCGCAAGATTATAATATATTTGTAAACAGGAAATAAAAAATAAGCATATTAATGTGCCCTGACAGGCAGGATAAGGGGGGTATTAAAAAAAGGGCGAATGCGCATCAGGGAATGGGTGCAAAGCTTCCAAATTTTTGGAGTGATTATACATAAAAAATATTATGTAATTATCCGATCTCTTTTCTTTAGTGGGCGATCAATAAGGAGAAAAAGAGGCAGTATGGGGGAATAAATTTAAGTGGACGGGGAGGATGGAGGAATGGAAACAATATTGCGGGATGAGGAGCGGGCTGAGATTATGCTGCTTCCGGTCAGACACCACAGCCCGGCGTGTTCGATGCAGATACAGCGGATAATTCGAAAATGGGAGCCAACCGCCGTACTTGTGGAAGGACCGGACAATGCGAATGCGCTGCTTCCGCTGATGGTACATGAGGATACGAAGGCACCGTTTGCTATCTATTACGCATATCATGATAAGGCGGGGAAGATTTCAAAAGAAAAAGAACATTATAAATGCTATTATCCGTTCCTCGAGTATTCACCGGAACTTGCGGCGGTCAGGGAAGCGGCGGCAAGGGGGATTCCAGCGGCGTTTATCGATCTTTCCTACGGGGATATCCTCGCAGCTTCAAAAGAGGGAAAAGGGCTTAGAAAGGAGGAGGAAAAGAGCAATTATAATGATGATTACCTCCTTTCGCGCAATGAGTATATTGCGCGGCTGTGTGAGAAAACAGGTCTGCGCAGTTTTGATGAATTCTGGGAGAAATATTTTGAGCTGGAGGGGTTGAAGGAGGATTGCAGCACATGGTTTTCCAATCTGCTCACCTATTGCAGGCTGGCGCGGGAGAATACACCTCCTGATATAATGCAGGAGGATGGCTGCTTGGCAAGGGAGGCGCACATGGCGGCGCGGATTGTGCAGTGGGTGCAGAAGTACAGCGGGCAAAGCCAGAAAGCTGTTGCAAAGACTGCGAAGAAGTCTGCAAAAAAGGCGGAAAAGGCGGAAGACGGGGATGATACAAAGGATTGTAAAAAGACCGGAAACAGTGCAGAAGCAGGTGGTGAGCGGGCAAAAATCCTTGTAATTACCGGTGGGTTCCACACTCCGGGGCTGTTGGAGCGTTTATCTGGTGAAAATTGGAAGGGAACGGAAGAGGCGGCTGAAAAACTCGGGGCGGGAAAATCAGTATTGGGAAAAAATGGAAATATACCTGAAAAGGATCAGAGTGTATATCTGATGCCGTACTCAATGGAGGCGGCGGACGCATTAAACGGTTATGCGAGCGGGATGCCGTACACCGGTTTTTACCAGCGGGTCTGGGATGGTCTTTGCGGGGAGGAGGGACAGCCATTCGCGAAAGCGGTGCTCGATTTGCTTGTGGAAACAGGCAAGAAAGTGCGCACAAAGGAAGCCTGTCTTTCCACTTTTGATGAAATCTGTGCGTGGCAGATGGCGCGTGGTCTTTGTGAATTGCGCGCAAAAAACCAGCCGGGGGCATATGAATTGCAGGACGCGGTGCTTTGCGCATATGTTAAGGGAGAGTATAATATTGCCTCGGACATGCCTGTGCGGACACTGCGCGGGCTGATGACGGGCAGCGGGATTGGAAAACTGTGTGAGATGGCGGATGTGCCGCCGATTGTACAGGACTTTGAAGCGCAGTGTGTTTCGTTTCGGCTGAAAACACATTCCACGCTTGAAACGGAACTAACCTTATCAATTTTTTCGGAAAAGAAACACAGGGCGATAAGTTGTTTTTTCCACCGCATGACCTTTCTTAAAACGGAGTTTGCGAGGCGGTTAAAAGGACCGAACCTCCAGCTAAAACGGGATAAAAACCTGATACGGGAGATATGGAAGTACAAGTGGAATACGCAGGTGGTTTCCGCGTTGATTGATGTGTCCGTATATGGCGCAACAATTGCGGAGGCGGTGGTGGGTCTTGTGGGGGAAGAGCTGAAAAAAGATCTGAATGCCGGAATGGCGGCAACTCTTTTAACACAGGTGTTTGAGATGGGACTTACCGGGCAGCTTGCGGCGGTTTATGAACGCGTGCAGGAACTGGTGGTTGCGGATACGGATTTTTATTCGATTGCGGACGCGATGAAATCCCTGATGATGATGGATGAACTTGGCGGTCTGTACGCTGTGGAGATGGATTTTCTGGCGCTTTTACATACGGCTGTTCAAAAATTGACCACATTGCTTCCCGCGATGGCACAGGTTAAGGAAGAGCGGCTTTCGGACTGCATGGATATATTGAAGATGCTGTACCAGGTAACGGGCAGGGGCGAGGATATGCGGATGGAGCGTGACGCGTATTATGAGGCCTTAGAGCGCCTTGTGCAGACGGTGGATATCAACGCGGGTTTAAGTGGCTGTATCCACGGGATTATGTACGGCTGCGGCAGGGAGGATAGCGGGGCGGTGGAACAGGCGTGTATCGGCTACCTGACCGGGACGAGGGAGCAGCTTTTGCAGACGGCTGTTTTTTTCCGCGGTCTGTTTTATACGGCGAAGGATTTAATATTTATCGGCGGGCGGCTGCTTGGCATCCTGGATACGTTTTTTGAACAGGTTGGGGAGCAGGAATTTGTGGAATTGCTGCCGCAGCTTCGCATGGCATTCGCTTATTTTACTCCGGCGGAGATTGATAAGATCGCGAAACAGGCAGCAGGTTTACATGGGATGACGCGGGAGGATATTATGGAGCGCGCCGAGGTACTTCCGCAGTGGTATGCATATGGGAAGGAACTGGATGCATATGCAGTTGGGGAAATGTAAACGGGCGGGAGATAGCAGTGGGAAAGATAATTTTTGGGGGTTTCTATGGAAGATGACGGATATAAAGCGATTATTAAAGCGCAGGAATTGCTTGCGGAGAGCGGAAAACTTGATATTATGGCGCGCCGGAAAATCTGGCAGGCGATGGGGGCACTTGAGGAGCGTGAAGAGGATTCTTTCGTTCCTAGGACATTGACGGAGCCGTTGAAAAAGAGGGCGCTGCTTGCGCTTGCCTGTGCCAAAAAGGTTATGCCAGTATGGAGCAAGTATGATCCCCTTGACAAGAGACCGCAAAAGCTTATTAAAATGAGCCTTGCCTACCTTGACGGAAAAATTACCGTGCAGGAATTAGATGTGGAGGTGGATGCATTCAACGACCTCGCTGAACTTGCCGACAGTGGGGAAATTGCCACTTCGGCAGCGATTGCCGCGTGGGATGGGGCGGTTGTGGCACTGGTGGATGAGGCACAGTTAGAACCATGGTGCCTTGACACGACGGAAGAGGAGATGGATTCCTATGATTGGGATGCTGCAAAAAATGCATGCGTTGCCTTCAGCGATGCTTACGCTGAGGGAGATAACGGGAAATGTGCCGTTTATGAAATGAAATTCTGGGCGTGGTATCTTGAGGAGGCGGCAAAGCTTTTGGGGATAGAAGATTACCGTTTTCCGCCCAAATATATCCGGGCATTTAAAGAAAAGCTGAATCCGCCAAAGCCGGTTCCAGAAGAGGTTACGCTTGAAAGTTTTGTCGATTTTTTGGATTTGGGGGAATATGTTTATCACTATAAAGTTACGGCAAACAGGGAGGAAACCGATAAAAGCGTCAGCGATTATTATGCCATGTTCCTGCGGCTGAATGAGGATTATGGAATCTGCCCTGTCTGCAAGAACAGGGTGTATCAGGTGACGCACGCAGGTGCAAACCGCCGTTTGGACTGGTATGATTATGCGTTCCCTGCAAAAGAACCACAACTATCAATCTGCCAGTTTGATTTAATGTTTTGCTGTCCCGACCATCCAAAAGAAAGGATCTATTGTCCGTCGGACGTGTATAAAAATGTGAAGGCTGCCGTCAAACGGTATATTAAGGGGGAGGGAAGACTTGCAAAACTTTTAGGTGAACTGGAGCAGAGAAAGACGGAGAAATATTTTAAGGTCTGGGGCAATTCAATTGTAATTAATGGAAGGGAATTTTCTGACCTTGCATCGATTGAGGCAAACAAAGAAGCGCTCGGGCTTTGTAATGCGGGATGGGTTGACGAGGCAAACAAAGTGTATGGGCTTGATGTAAGACAGTATTTACCAATTTTTTACATTTACGGAAGACCATATGAGGATTACCTGCGTTACAGTCCGGAAAAAGTACATAAAAATGAGGACGGGACACTTAGTCTGGTTACAAATGAATTCCGGTTTCGATGCACAATGGAAAACGGACAGCCGGTGTATGCGGAAATCACAAGTATTAAAGCCGCTGGCAGGAATGATGGAAGATGAGGCGCAGATTATTTTTTCAAAGTTTAAAGAGGCGGGGGTAAATTGCAGGTTACTCCCCAGTCGTTTTTGAAATCGGGGGTTAAGTCCTTTGAAGAATTTGTAAGATAGATTTGGGCGGTTGGATATATAATGGGGAATGTCGGCTTATTAAGGGGGATTATTTGCTTTCCTACCCGGAAGAGAATACTTATAATGAGGAGCAGGAGGGTGAGTTTCTTGCGAAAAAATCCGATAGTGGCAATGAAATTGAGATCGTTGCTTTCGTTGAAAATGCTGTTGTGGGCACGGCAGGGATCGAAGCGATAGGTGAAAAGTACAAGGTGCGGCACCGGGCGAGGTTTGGGATCAGTATCGATAGAATGTTCTGGGGGCTTGGAATTGGCACAGCTCTCTTGGATGCCTGTATTGAATGTGCGAAAATCGCAGGATATGAGCAGCTTGAACTTGATGTTGTTGCGGAAAATAAAAGGGCGGTGCCAATGTATAAAAAGGCGGGGTTTGTTGAGTATGGCAGGAACAAGAAAGGTTTTAAATCCCGCATTTTAGGATTTCAGGAAGTTATTTTAATGAGTTTGGATTTGTGTGCCCCGTAATTTTATGGAATTGAGTGGGATGTGCGGTTTATTTCAAGTTTCCCGCTTTTGGGCTGCAAAGATAAAAGCGGCGGGTAAGGAGGACTTTTAAAAGGAGAAGAGTATTATGGCAGAATCATTGGCGGAAGTTCGTGCGCGCATTGAGGCGCTGGGAATAAATTTTAAATTTTTAAATGAGATCAGGACAAGCATGAACGGGATTGAACGGCAGACATGGCTTTTGGAATATGAGGGTTCCCAGTTTGTTTATGTAGCAGGAATGAAAAATGTTACGCTTGGGTGGGATGTTTCACAGTGTTCTTTGGGCGAAGGGATACTTAAAGGCTTAAAGGAAGAATTTGAACAGGGTCATGAATATTACAAAGATCAGATGGAAGAAATGAAGGAGGATTATTCTAAGCAGATTGCAGCGGCAGAGTCGGCTGGTAAAAGCAGGAAGGCAGGGGATTTGCGCGAGGAATTTTCGGAGGAGTTAGAAGCTTTAGAGGAGGAGATGAATGAGGGAGGTTATGGGAACTGGGAAGATTTTATGTCGGGATGGAATAAAAAGCTGGAAAAATGCCTGTCACCGTTTCGCACAGCCGATATCGGCGATATGATTGTGGAGGTGGATACCCGTTATATCAAGAAGGATGCGCCGTCTTTGGAACATGCGGTTTCTTCTTTAAAAGAAGGGATGTTTACGCTTGCGACGGAAGATGAGTGGGAGTATCTCTGCAATGGTGGTACACGCACATTATTCCGCTGGGGTGATACATTAGGCGATGTGATGCAGGAAATTTTTAATGTGGGTTCGGTCAGCAATCCTAAGGAGAAACCGCTATTGGAACAGCCCAATATGTTTGGTTTATTTATAGCGTATAATTCGTATAAATGTGAAATTATTGATAATGTAGCATATACAAAAGGTGGTGACGGCGGATGTTCTCTCTGCGGCGGGGACGGGGCGATTCATGTCCTCCCCTGCTATACTGCCTTTTATCGTGAGCCGGCTGACAAAGGTTATAAAGAACTGTCGAAAAATTATTATTGTTATCGCCGTATTATCCGGATGCCGTAAAAAATTTTGGTTTGAAAAAGGAGAAGATTATGGAAAAAGATGAAGCAAGGAAATTGTTATCCTTTCATTCTGGAAGGAACAATGATATTCACAATCCCAAATGGGGAAATGGATTTTTAGGATGTTTAAGACCGTTTTGCGGTGAACTTCGCGAGGAAAATTTTATTGAGGTAATGGAATGCATAAGGGCACTGAAAGAGGAATTTAATAATGCGGCGGTTGAGAGGGATATGATAGCGGATATCGTGTCAATCGTACATCTGACAAGGGAGTGGGCGGCTCCATATGGAATGCTTGGAAGAAACAATATTCTGACGGGGGAACAAACGGAAAGTCTGCTTACTTGGGTTACAATTATTGAAAATTGCCTGATGTATTTGCTGGATAATGACGAGGAAGATGCCTTTAGTGATTATGAGGACTATCAAAACGGTGAATATTTATGATTTCGGCGGGAGGGGCAGATAAGGATTTTATAATCAAATATATAAGATTAGGAGTTGTGAGGATAATTTTATGCAGAGGATGGAATTACTTGGAAAGGGGAATACCGCAGAAGTTTTTGAATATGAAACTGCGAAAGTTTGTAAACTTTTCTTTGAAGGATACCCGCATGAATATATACATTTGGAGTTTGAGAATGCTAAGGAAATGTATAGGAATAAAATTAATATTCCCAAACCCTTTCAAATAGTTACAATAGGAAGGCGTGAGGGTATTGTCTATGAAAAAATTGAAGGAAAGACTCTGCTTAATATTATTATGACCGAACACGAAGAACCTCTGGATAAATATTTAGATATGTTTGTAGCTGTGCATCTGAATATTCTTGCACATTGTTCTGGAAATATATTGTCATATAAAGAATATTTAATTGCTATGTTAAAGGGCAAAAAAGTAAACAATCAAATGATGTTTCATAAAATCATGGGGCTGCCTGATGGTGATTGTCTTTTACACGGGGATTTTCATCCTGGCAATATATTAGTAATGCCGGATAAAACGCCTGTAGTGATTGATTTTATGAATGTATGCTGTGGTCCGGTGTTGTATGATATAGCAAGAACTTATTTTCTTATTAAGCAGTGTGAAGGGGATTTGGCAAGACAGTATTTAAAGAGAATAAATACGCAGGAAAATGATATTGAAGAGTATCTTAATATAATTGAACTTTGTCGAAAATATGAAAGCTGAGTATATATTAAGGAAGAATTTTGCACCGGGAATACTTTTCCAAAAAGATTGAGAGTGAGCGGTTATCCGCAGGTGTCCTGTTTGGTCTGACGGACTATGCGTATTGGCTTTATGTGACAGATCTTGGCGTTTCTAGGGATTATGAGGGGCAGGGAATTGGAACGAGGCTAATGAAAACCGCGCATGAACTTGCGGGCGGGGAAAAAGATATTGCCGTGTATCTGATTGCGAATGAAAAGGCGGTTCCATTCTATGAAAAACTTGGAATGGAAAGGGCGGATGATGTGATGCAGTATAACCATATTGAGTGGACGGATTTCACGGTGGGCTGAGATTATCAGGTTTGTGGTTTTGCAGTTTTTATGTCTGGGAAGTCTTTTGCTGTACTTTAATATATCAATTGTGTCAGTGGGGGATAAGCCCCATCTAGTTGTTTGGAAGACGGCATTATCATAGGAGTTGATATGATAAGGAATGTTTGAGGGAGGAGAAATAATGGCAGACGAGCAGGAAATTTTAAACCGCTGGCGGCTGGTGCTCGGTCGTTATGCATCGGAGCAGATTTCATTTTCGCAAAATGAGGCAAGGTTTGTGGAGATGGAGGAGGCGCTTGATTATCTGTATGAGAGGGAATATGGGGAGGAGCAGGGGATCAGGCAGGAGCGGGGCGGTGGAAGCGAAGGCTCTAAGCTTACGGTTCCTAAGTGGCTGCAAAAGATCAAGAAGCTGTTTCCTAAGCAGACAGTTGAGATAATGGAGCGGCATGCGCTTGATAAATATGGTATGACGGAGCTTTTGACCGATGCTGAGGTGATGAGGAAGCTTGAGCCTAACAAAGAACTGCTAAAAACCATTCTTTCCATGAAGCATCTGATGAGCGGGGAAGTGCTGGTGCTCGCGCGTGAAATTGTGCGCAAGGTGGCGGAGGAACTGATGAAAAAACTGGAACAGGAGGTGCGGCAGTCCTTTTTTGGTAAGCTCAACCGCAGTATGAGCAGCCCCATCCGCACAATGCGCAATCTGGATATTAAGAAGACAATCAGGAGGAACCTTAAAAATTTTGATGTTGAGCGGGG
Source organism: uncultured Lachnospiraceae bacterium (assembly GCA_910577675.1). GTDB lineage: Bacteria > Bacillota > Clostridia > Lachnospirales > Lachnospiraceae > RGIG4057. Next base: position 64,854 of record CAJTOR010000017.1, on the reverse strand, counting down.
AGAACTGGTGTTAAAGGATATATATTTTAGTGCGCGCATGAAGCAGTACAATGCGTGGCGCGTGATTATCTGTGTGGACGAGAGCGGTTCCATGATGGATTCCGTAATTCACAGCGCCGTGATGGCGGGGATTTTTGCAAAGCTTCCGATGATTGACACGAAGCTGGTGATCTTTGATACCAGTGTTGTTGACTTGAGCGGATATGCCGAAGACCCGGTGGAAATTTTGATGAGTGTCCAGCTTGGCGGCGGGACGGATATCAGCGGCGCGCTTTTCTATTGTGAGAAATTGATCGATTTTCCGTACCGAACCATGGTGGTTCTTGTTTCCGACCTGTATGAGGGCGGGGGCTATGACAATATGTACCGCGCAGCCAAGGGAATTATTGAGAGCGGGGCGAAGCTGGTGGTACTGACGGCACTTGATATGGAGGCAAATCCTGATTATGACCGAAACGCGGCAAAGAAACTGGCGGGGATGGGGGCCCATGTCGGCGCGATGACACCGGAGGAACTGGTTGGTTTTGTGAGTAAGGTTGTGGTTTAGTACGGAGTGGGATTTTCTGGTTTTTAGGTTTAGGATACGATACTGGTTTTGCGGAAAGGATTGAGTTTATATGGGGGACTTTAAGACATTGCTGGCAAACCTGGATGACGATTATCTGGTTGGAATGGCGAATAAGGGGATTGTAAAGCGCGCTTACAAGGATATGGAGGCGGGGGATTATAAGGTTCTTTCTGTGGACGGGGATGCGCAGGTAACGGTGGGTGGGGAAACTGTGGTGGTTCGGCAGCCGCTTGCTGAGAGTACATGCTCCTGTCCGTCGAGGACGATCTGCCGCCATGTGGTGCTGGGAATACTGGCGCTAAAAGAGTTTTTGGCAGGAGAAGAGAAAGGGGCGGAAACACAAAAGGAAGCGGATGGGAAGACGGATGTGGAAGTTTCCCATAATGATGGGGTATCTAAGGAAAATGGGGAGGAGAAGGCTGACCGGAAAAAAGAAGTAAATGAGAAAGCGACGGAGGGAAAGAGCGGGGACTTTAAGGAAGATGCAAACGAGGGGGACTTAAAATCGCGCCTTCTTTCAGAGATTTCTGCATTTTCGCTTGCCTCCCTGAAAAAGATGCTTGGAGTGAAACAGCTTTTGGCTATTGCCAGCCAGAAAAAGTCCGGGCAGCAGCCTAAAATCACATATTCAAGCATTGTCACGGTACAGTTGCCAAAGGGCGGAAATACGGTAAAACTTCTGTCCCCGTTAGAATATTCCACTTGTACCTGCCACAAAAAGGAATTCTGTGTCCATAAGGCGGCGGCTGTGCTCTGGTGCAAGCTTGAGGCGGGGGAGGTGCCGGAGGAGGAGCTTAGCGGGGCGGAGGAATTGCAGGAATATGCCATGGGGGAAGTGAAGGATGCCGCCCGGCAGATGAAGGGATTTTTGGAGGAATTACTTGATACGGGGCTTGCGCGCACTTCCCCGGATGTCCTTGATTATCTCGACCGGCTTGCCCTGATTAGCCACAATGCAAAACTTGCGAATTTTGAGGGTTACTGGCGTGCCCTGCACGATACTTACGGGAATTATCTGAAACGGAAGGCTTCGTTCGATGTAAAAAAGCTGATGGAGCAGTTTGCCAGGCTTTATAGGAGGGTTGGGTTATTATTGGAGGCGGAGGACGCACTTCAGGTAGCGGAGCTTGCAGGGGAGTTCAGGTCGGAGTATGTGCCGGTGGGAAATCTCTGTCTGGCGGGGATTGCTATGGAACATTTTGAGAGCCAGACAGGTTATGAGGGCGAAACAGTTTATTTTTTGGAGTTAAATACAAAGGAATGGTACACTTACACCTCAGCGCGCCCGGTATTTTATGAGGCGGCCGGTCACCGAGGAAGGCAGGAAAAGGCTGCGGCTCCGTGGGAATTGCCGGTTTCTGTAAAAGAAATGGTCGGCCTGCGGCTAAATTTGTCCGGCGCGCGCGCTGATGTGCGGGGAAGGCTTTCGGCAAGTGCGGATACAAGGGGAGAGGTGACAGGGAGCTGCCAGAAGGAAAACTGCCTGCATAGCGGGGAACTTAGCGGATGGTATTACAGGGATTTCGGAAAGCTTTTTGAGGATAAGGTTGCATCGATGCGCATGCCGTGGTTGAAAGGTGCGCAGGGGGAGAGAAGGGACGGGGAACTGGTATTTTTGCGCCCGTACTCATTTACCAGGGGCGAGTTTTCACAGACGGAGCAGAAGCTTACAATGTGCCTGTATGACAAAACGGGGCGTGAGATTGTGCTGGAACTTGCGTATAACAAGAGGGAGGAATGGGGGATTAATTATCTGGAACGTCTGACGGAGGATAGAGAGCCCTGCTTTCTGGGAAAACTGTATTTTAAGGATGGCAGGATGTGCCTGTATCCGGTTACAGTTTTTGAGAAGGGCGAATTAGCAGAGGATTTGGATTGTACACAGGAGGGCGGAAGCGGGGAAACTTGCCGGGAAGATTATGATGATAATATAAGTATGGGGCAGGAGGATGTTAAGGATGTTTTAAGCTGTGTTTTGGAGGATTCGGGCACCCTTTTGGAAGAACTGTACCAGAGCGGGCTTGATACAGCGCATGACAGCACATTGCAGGAGCTTAACAGTATGAGCGGGCTTACAAAGCAGTATGGGCTTTCGCGTCTGTCGGAGATGCTTTCGCAGCTTGCAGACGGGGCAGCGATGCGGCGGCATCGTCTTGCACAGAAAGAGGACGGGCTGGCAATGGTTTATGGAAGGGCTTGTGAGTATCTTTATTTGTGCAGGGGAAAGGTGGAGATTGATAGGGGGAGGGAGTATTACGGGAGTGTTTTAGAAGAGGGAGAAAGAACTTTGTAAAAAACGGTACGATTTTTTGGGGAGAAAGTCAGTGTCAAGGAAAAAGAGGAAGTTTCAGCAACCATATGGAGGGATCTGAAATGAAGATTGAAACTTTAAAAATAGTGAATTATAGGGTGTTTCATAATGTTGAAGTTCACGATATTCCTAACTTTGCAGTGTTTTTGGGAAAGAATGGGAGCGGAAAAACGACATTTTTTGATATTTTTGGTTTTTTGAATGATTGTTTGAATAGTAATGTAAAAATAGCCCTGGCAAAAAGGGGAGGTTTTAAAGAGGTGATTTCCCGTGACCAAGCCGGAGATATCGAGTTTGTAATACAATTTAGACCTGATAAAAATGTTCCTTTAATCACTTATGAAATTGCAATCGGGCTGGATGGTAAAAATAAAGCGGTGGTTAAGAAGGAAGTATTGCGTTTTCGAAGGGGGCAACATGGTTCACCTTGGAAGGTGTTGGATTTTACTCTTGGTGAAGGTATTGTAGTGGAGGGGAAATTAAGCACTTATGATGATGTAAGGTCGGCAAAACGCCGGAAACAGAAATTGGATTCTCCGGATATCCTGGCAATTAAGGGGTTAGGGCAATTTCAGGAGTTTGAGGCAGTATCTGCATTCCGGCGGTTGATTGAGGATTGGTATGTTTCTGATTTTAGAATTGATGCTGCCAGGGAGAGGCAGGAGGTAGTCTATAGTGAAAAGCTTTCAAGAACAGGGGATAATTTATCGGCAGTGGCAAAATATTTATATGATAATTATCCGGAGAGATTTTCAGAGATAGTTGAGAAAATGAAATGTCGTGTTCCCGGAGTTGAGAAGGTGGAAGCTCAGGAAACGCAGGATGGATATATTGTTTTGCGGTTTCAGGATGGGAAGTTTAAAAATCCTTTTTCTGCGAAGTTTGTTTCGGATGGAACTATTAAGATGTTTACTTACCTTGTTTTGCTGAACTCACCGGAACAGCATGCCCTGTTATGTATTGAGGAACCGGAAAATCAATTGTATCCGGAATTGTTGGAGGAATTGGCAGAGGAGTTCCGTCTTTATGCGGAAAAAGGGGGTCAGGTTTTTGTATCCACACATTCGCCGGATTTTCTAAATGCAGTCAAGTTAGAGGAGATTTATTACATGGAAAAAAAGGACGGATTTACTGCGATAAAAAAAGCTTCTGATAATGGATTGGTTAAATCATTGTGTGATGCGGGAGATTTACCGGGGGCATTATGGAAGCAGGGATTGTTGGCGGGAGAGTAAAACGGAAAATCTGTTTTGGGTGATAAAAGCGGGTTTATTTTACAGAAGTGGAGGAAGGAATGAAACTAGTTTTTTTGTTGGAAGAAAAATCAATGAAATGTTTTCTGGATGGAATTTTGCCCAAGATATTGCCTGAAGATGTTACTTTTCAAACAATTCCACATTCAGGGAAATCCGATTTGCAAAAGTCCATCCGGATTAAGCTTTCAGCATGGAATGAACCAGATGTAAAGTTTGTTATTGTACAAGATCAGGATAGCAATAATTGTCGGGAACTAAAAATGCAGTTATTACAAATATGTAATGGGACAAAAAGGGATGTATTGATTCGAATTGCATGCCATGAATTGGAATCTTGGTATTTTGGAGATTTAGAGGCAGTTTCTTCAGCATATTGCAGGGATTTAAGTAAAATTATGAAGAAGAAAAAGTACCGTGTTCCAGATGATATTATATCACCCAAACATGAATTACAAATGATTTTGCCGGAACATCAGCAAATTGATGGGGCGAAGCGGATTGCGAAATACATAGAAGTGGAACGGAATACCTCTGTTAGTTTTAAGATGTTTGTGAATGGCATATATAAACTTTTAAACTGTGAAGAGGAGCATGTAAAATAATAATTTTCACCAGTTGTGATGGAAATATTAGAGGTGGTGCGTTACTGAACAGTATTTTTTATATGATTTTTTTGATGTAATTTACAAATATTACTGAATGGAATTGTTAAAAGATAATGAGTTGATAGCGAATCTTGAAAGGAGAATGAACAAAAATGAACACAAACAACACCTTAGAAGAGAAATTCCAAACCTTTTTAGACTCTCTTCCCCTTTCCGTAACAGAACGAAAGTCCGCGGAGGATTTCCTCTTAGGAAATGTCGGGCGTGAGGTTCTTTGCAGCTTTACCTTTGAGAATTTATCCACGGTAATACCGGACCCTGCCATCCGCCTGTTCCGGGAATTGGTAAAAAATGGAAAACGCGATATCGCATCCAGATTATTTTCCGTGTTGTTGGCGAAGGGGGATTCCACATGCTTCCGCATGATTCTGATGGATATTATCGACCCAGAAAAGGGGGCGGTTGATGTGGAGGTGGATGCAGCGAAAAAGGCAGCGACCTACGCGGCAATTATCGGTGCTGATCTGTATCCGCTCGGTTCCTATTCGCGCGACCGGCTGGTAGATATTGCCTGTGGGAAGACAGAAATATTAAGGCAGGCAATCCAGTATGAGAAAAATGATTCCGATCATGGCAAGTTAGTTTTATATGCAGTTTACTTTTACAAAAAATACAAGTGTGAAAATGCGCAGGAAAAGCAGGTTATGGAGGAGGATCTTCCGCTACTTGCGTGTTATGAGGAGATCGCAATTGAATATTTGGACAGGGTATACCCTCCTTTTCATCTGTCTGTTACGGAAATTAAGGAAGCAGTGAAAAATGGTGAGGTGACGGACCGTATTCTGAAACTGGCAGGTTTAAAACATGGTATTTCCTGCCAGAAACTAAAACTGGTGGCAAGTCTTGCCTACCTGAATTATCCGCTTTCAGGAAAATTAAAGGATGTTGTAAAAATTTGTCTGGCAGCAAACCCGGAAGAAGCGCTTGAGGCAATGAACCTGATTGGGCTTACCACTCCGCTGGATCTTTATGTGGGGGGAGGAGCCTATGACAGGGAGTTTAATATACCTGCTAAAACCTATATCCGCTGGTCAGCGAAAAAGGGGCATACACTTGTTCTGGAAAGACAATTAGAGGATAATCCAGAGGCATATTTTGAGTTGATGGACGAGGCAGATTTTGATACCGCCAATCAGTTATTTATAATTATTAAAAAGAAGAAACCGGAAGTGTACAAGGAACTGATGGCGAAAAGGAAGGTCTACCATCAGGACAAAGTAATTAATAAACTGTTGAGTAATCTGGTGCGAAAAGACCCGGATGCCGAAATGATTCGATCCTATTTGATCGGGGAGGTTACAGTGGATAAACTGTATCCGTTTGTGGATCAGCTTGGAAAAAATTATTACTATAACGGTGGTGGTGGAAGAGAATTTGCGGTATTGAGGGGAACGGATAAAAACATTGTGGAGGGAGCGTTATACCGGCGTTTCCAGACTTATATGTGGATGTACAGAGGGTTTTCATTTATTTATAATAATTTGCGCGAGGATTGGTTTGATTACTCTTCCAAAGTCAGTGCAAATAAGGTGGAGGCGCTGTTTGAGAATTTCGAATATGAAGGACTTGATATCGCACGTCAGCTTTCCGGGATAGGTCAGATGGAAGAGTGCTATCTTTATGGTTCGAACCGGGACGTATTCCACGCGGGGATATTGAAAGTTTTCGGACGGTATTTAGAGGAGCGTCGAAGTGAAACCATCGCTGCATTTAAAAAGGGTGATGCGGCAGAACGTTTGTTCGGTATTAAAGTACTCTCACAGAAAATGGAAGAGAATAAAGCAGAAATCCTTTATTATGTTGGGGATAGCTCAAAGAAGGTCAAACAATTCATGCTTGAACTTTTGATCCGTCAGACAGGCTGGGCGGAGGAGATTAAGGAAATGCTCTCGTCAAAAAAATCGGCGGTGAGAGAATTTGCGATCCGCGTTTTGGCGGCATGGAAAGAGTCCGGGATGGATTGTCAGGAATTACTTGTAAAGGCGCTTGAAGTGGAAAAGAGTGCAAAGCTTAAAGAACTGCTTTCGGATATGCTGAACGTGGAGGACGGCGGTGTATCGGCGGGCAAATCGCTAACGCAGAAGGAACTGGTGCAGGAAATCCATAAGGGCGGCAGGAAGCGCAGCCTTTCCTGGGCATACGAAACGCCGTTTTCCGTGGTACATACTGTTGCGGGGGAGAAAGCGGGGGAGGAGTATTTGCAGGCGATTCTTCTGTACTATTATTCCATGACAACCTGCGGTTATAATGAAAAAGCCGCCTTTCTGGCGAAAGCGCTTGTGGCGGATGAGTTTGCAGTTTATGTGAATGAATTGTTTGATAAATGGCTTGAGCTTGGTGCGGAGGCAAAAAAGCGCTGGGTGCTTTATGCGGCTGCGATTCATGGGGGTAACGAGATTATTGAGAGGTTTAAGCGCCAGCTAAAGGAATGGCCAAGGCAGGCGCGCGGCATGATTGCCTGCGAGGCAGTACAGGCGTTAAGCCTGAATCCGATGCCGCAGGCGCTTTTAACCGTGGACGGGATTGCGCGCAAGTTTAAATACAGGCAGGTGAAAACGGCGGCGGGAGATGCGCTTTCCTTTGCAGCGGAGCAGCTTGGGATTACCCGTGAGGAGCTGGCTGACCGGATTGTCCCGGATCTGGGCTTTGATGAGGGCTTGGGGCGCACCTTTGATTATGGTGGGCGGAAATTCCGTGTGTTGGTCACGCCTGCGCTTGAGTTTGAGGTATATGAGGAACTGGAAGATAAAGCGGCGGATAAGGAGAATCCTGATTTAGAGGAGTTAAAGGAAAAGGAAAGAACAGAAGAAAAGCATATCTTAGGAAAAAAATTGAAAAACCTCCCTGCGCCGGGCAAAAGGGACGATGAAAAGAAGGCGGCGGCAGCTTACGAAGAGTTTAAGCAGATGAAAAAACAGATGAAGGAAATAATTGCGAGCCAGACAATGCGCCTGGAGCAGGCGCTGTCCTCTGCGCGGCTGTGGAGTGTAGAATCGTGGAAACAGCTCTTTGTAAAAAATCCGATTATGCACCAGTTTGCGACCGGGCTGATTTGGGGTATTTATGAGGGCGGAAGGCTTATACAGAGTTTCCGCTATATGGAGGATGGCTCATTTAACACGCAGGATGAGGAAGAGTATGTGCTGCCTGACAATAATAGCACTAAAGCGGCGGCAGACCAACAGGAAAATATTCCTGCCGCCTCGGGTGAGGGGAAGCAAGCGCAACCAGAGGGAGCAAAAATTGGGCTGGTGCATCCGATTGAATTATCTGTGGAGGAGAGGGAAGTTTGGAGGCAGCAGCTTGCGGACTATGAAATTTCCCAGCCATTTTTACAGTTGGAGCGCCTGATTTATACACCGGGGAAAGAAGAACTAAATGAGTCGGAATCCTCCCGTTTTTGTAAGCGTGTTGTGAATGATATGTCGCTTAACAGCAGGCTTACGGCAGCGGGCTGGTATCACGGGATGGTGATTGACGGGGGATGTATTAAATCCTATTGCAGCGAGGATAAGGGGATTGGAATGGGAGCCATACTGAATTTCTCCGGCGGTTTTGTAGGCTGTTTTAATGAAAATGTCACAATCGAAAGCCTGTGTTTTTACCGGCTGGGTCAGGATGAGTCAAACTGTCCGCTATATGAGAGGGATGATATTGAGAAATGCCTTATAAAGGATGTCCCAGCTAAATATTTTAGTGAGATAACATTGCAGGTGGACAGGGCAACAGCGCAGCCGCGGGAAGAGAAGAAGTAAAGGTGATATATTGGAAACAGAGAGGAAGTTGGAAAGGACGGGACTATGCAGCATTGTGGGACTAAGAGATTGGAAACGGAGCGATTGATTTTAAGAAGATATGTGATGGAAGATGTTGCGGCAGTGTATAAAAACTGGGCATCGGACGATGAGGTCACAAAATATCTGACCTGGCCGACCCACAAAAGCCAGGAAATCAGCCAGAGGGTTGTAGAAAGCTGGGTGGATCGGTACCTGGACGATAACTATTATCATTGGACCATCGCATTGAAAGATAACGGGGAGGAACCGGTCGGAGATATTGCTGTGGTAAATATGAATGAAAGTATTTCGATGATGCATATTGGCTATTGTATCGGAAAAGCCTGGTGGCACAGGGGCATTACATCCGAGGCATTAAAAGCAGTTATGGATTTTCTCTTTGATGTGGTTGGGGCAAACCGGATTGAGGCAAGGCATGACCCGAGGAATCCGAACTCAGGTGGGGTAATGAAAAAATGCGGGATGAAATATGAGGGGACACTGCGCAGTGCAGGTAGCAATAATCAGGGGATTTGTGATGAATGTTATTATGCGCTGTTAAAAGAAGAACGTTAAAGAGTGTTTATGGTTTTCGGTGATTTTCCAGTTTGTATTAAATTCTCAGCTAAATATTTACGGCGATAAAATAATTGTTTTTGTGGTAGGGAGAACAGGCGTTGGCTGGTTTGTGCAAGGGCAGTTTTACTCGGGGAAGAATCGTTTTCAATCCGCTTCGCCGGAATTAAGTTCGGGGGATCTTTCTAAAACCATGCAGGGTGGATATAGGAATCGCTCTGCATGGTTTGTTTTTATTTGTAGCAAAAGTTTGGACAAAGATTAATCGTGGGATTTGAGAATGTTAAACTGAAAAATCCGAGTGCGATATGGATAGACAATAATACTATGCCAGATTATTATATACCAGGTTATAGTTTTGCTGGTATTGAAACAATGTTTAGCGTATGGGGTTCAGACTGAGAAAAGAAAATATTTTTGTTGAGGGAGGTTTTATTATGGCGGAAAAGTATAAGAAATCAATTGTAGTAGTGGTGGTATTGTTTGTTGTTTTTACATTTGTTGTTTTAGCTGGGAAAAAACTAGTGTTGGCAGAAAAAGGTGCTGTAGATGCAGTACAGAATTATTTGGAAGAACATGATGTTTCTTACCGTGCTATAACAGAGTCGGAGCAGATTATCGTGGCAGAGATCATTTCACAGGGAGAGGGAAGATGCACGCTTAAAGATGTTAAGGCACTTCAAGTTTTGAACGAAGCGCTTCAGTGTGATGAGCGATTGGATCAGGTAAAAGGGCTTCAAGTCATGGTTTACGACATAAATAATGAGTTGATTTATGATGTATATACGGCAAGAAACCCTCTTATAAATGAGCAGAAAAGAGTTAAGGCATGTTCTGGTGTGTCGGAAGAAATCTTAAAAGAAAAGGCGGTTGCTTTGATGAATGATTATCCGTGTGAAGTCAAAGAAGTATTTTATACGAATGAGGATGCAGGTATTTCGAAACTTGAACTTAACTTGAAGGTTACACAGGAAGCGATTGCCTTGATGTTAGATATTTCTGCTTTGAGTAATAAAATTATGGTGGATTTCTATAATGATGGTCTTTCTCAACTGATTTTGAATATGGAAGATATAAATGGAGAATGTTTTTCATATGTAATCGTTGATTTTTGGGCAAATGAATGCAGTGCTTGGATTTCCCCGGATGTTCAAGAGAATTTTAACCTCCTGGTAGGACCGCCAGAAATGCAGTAGTTTTGAATTAGTGATGTTGTAAACTGCACCCCCAAAGTTGGAGACACAGACCAGGGATTGGAGGTGCAGTTTAGAAAAATTCTCTTCTGCTGGGATGGGTATTAATTCCAGCACCAGTAAAGCTAGTGATTGAATATCCGCTTCATTTCGTCCATATTCTGCTCGCAAATCAATCTGTGGTTAGGATAAGAAACGGCTTTCACATAAGCCTGATTAGAACACCATCGGCATTCAAAGCCGCAGATATGAGGACATTCGTATCAATCAGAATTTTCATGCGTTTTCGTCCTTATTTCTCAATTTTTCTTTTACAAGCGCCATAACATCATCGTCCGATGTAAGACCGGTTCGCTTCGCCTGCCATTTCCCCCTGGAGCATCTGCATGGCATCCCCCTGTAAATTTTTAAAATAATAATATATTTGAACAAGTAAAGAAATTGTGATAAAATGCAAAATATAGAGAAATAAACCAGGGCATATGGGATAAGGAACTGTAGAATCAGTTCGGTGTTGCTATAGTACAAGTTATCAGAGTCATGCCTTATTAGAAGAAGAGGTAATTATTTGTAAATTATTGTAACAGGAGGATGAAATTATGACGAACCAGAAAGAAAGCAGACCCGACAAATGGACGGAATTGTTTTCCTTATTGGAACTTTCTGTGGATGAACAGAAAGCGGCAGAAGCGTATCTTGATGGAAAAGAGGGGATACAAGTATTAGAGGGGATCAGTTTCAGGGATATTTCCGGAACTGACCCGGAACCGGTAAAGAAGATGTTTGATGAATTGATACGCAAAAAAGGAAAGGCTGGTTTACAGCCGGTGAAAGGGGATATGGGAAGGCTGTTCCAAGTACTGTTTGCAAGGGGGAGGACTACCTGCCATGAGATGGTTCCGACTGAAATTTTTCGCATATTAAGACCGACAGAATGGGCGGATCCGGTAAAAATGACCGCAACGCATGGAGTTAGTATCGGGGCGCTTAGCTATCTGCACAGTTATTGGATAGAATCCGTACTGGAACTTGCAGGAAATGATCCGGAGGTTATAAAGCAGGCAATTACTTTGGTGGAAGACACTTTTGAAAAAGGGAGATTTATCCTGTTTGCTTACTATTTTTACGCAAAGTATCAAAAAAAATGCCAGTTGCCAATTGAGCGGGAGGATGCCCAATTTCTTTCTGCCTATGAGGAGCTTGCCGTGAAATTTTTTGAAGAATTGTATTTCGCGTCGGCAGACCAGACGCTTTTCAGGGAGCTTTCTGAGGCTTTGTCAGGCGATGGAATCCCGGAGAGGTTTATGCCGATCATCGGCTTAAAACGATCTTTTTCACAAACATTGTTAAGGGTTGTTGCAGGATTGTCCTACATAAATTATAACTTATCCAAAAAATTGAAAAATATTGTCCGGTTGTGCCTTCTGGCAAATTTGCAGGAAGGACTTGATGCTGTGTATATTATGAGTCAGGGGACTTATATGGATATCGGTGTTAAGGGAGGTTCCTATGATAAAATTTTCGGTATTGATAGTGAGGAATATTTAACCTGGGCGGTGATGGGGGATCATAAGAATATTATGAGAAAACAGCTAAAGGAGAATACGGAGTGTTATCTTAGGGTGATGAGTGCGGCAGGGGCGGCACAGTCAACCCGGATGCTGTGTCTTGTAAAGGAGCAAAACCCGGAGCTTTTTGAAAAGATTGTGGAGGAGCAGTGGTCAGGTAACAATGAGGAGAGAGAAAAGCTGATTGAGGTATTATCGAAGGCAGATCCAAACCTCCTTACTGCCAGGGCATGGCTGCGCGGGGAAATTACATTTGAGAAATTTTGCGAGGATTATGACCGTGACAAACTCAAGAGTTTTTATGGCGGTTATTATGAATGGGAGTTACTTGCTACATATTTTGATAATTTTAAGGATAAGGAATTTTTTCGCCGGGTTGAAGTCTATATGTTTTTCAGGGGGATGTCCACCTTTTTTGTATGGAGGATAAGGAAGTATGGAAAATGGAGCGTGGGCAATCTGGAAACAGCGCTGGTTAAAGAGATGTTTGCAGAACTTAATATGGAGGGGCTTGGATATTCCATGCAGCTTTCTTTGGCAGGTATGATTTATGATGACCTGTATGAAGAGGAGGAGCAAAAAAAGTTCCTTGGTTACATTAAGAAATATTTTTCTGGTCTTCTGAAAGAGAGCCGGGAGGAGATGCTTTCTGTATTCGCAGGTGCGGATGTGTTTGGTAGGTGTATTGGACTTAAAGTACTTTCAAAGGATGCAGAGGTCAATAAGGAAGAAATTCTAAAGTATTCGCAAGATGGTTCTAAGGCAGTGAGGCAGCAGGTTTATAAGATTTTATGTTCCAAGGAGGGTTGGGAGGATGAAGTGAAGGAATTTCTCTCCTCAAAAAAAGCAGCGCAGCGGGAACTGGCGATCCGGGTACTTTCCGAGTGGCAGAAGTCCGGAGCGGATTACGGGGAGGTTTTTGCGCGGGCGATGGAGAAGGAGAAAAATGTGAAGATAAGGGAACTCCTTGGAAACGCTCTCGGTATTAAGGATGATGGGAAGGATTCATCGGGAAGGGATGCACTCTCTCGTGAGGAGCTTGTGAAATTGCTGCACAAGGGCGGAAAGAAGCGCAGTCTTTCCTGGGCATATGAAGTGCCGTTTTCGGCAGTACATATGGCATCGGGGGATGTTTTATTGCCCGGGCAGGCAAAGGGGAAGGAGGTTGTGGCTGCGGATGAGGAATATTTGCAGGCGATCCTTCTGTGTTATTGTGGCGCGGATGGCTGTGGGGTAAACAAGAATGCAGCGTATCTGGCAAAGTACCTTAATGCAGCCGAATTTGCCGTGTATGTGAACGAGCTGTTTGACAGGTGGATGGATGCGGGTGCGGAGGCAAAAAAGCGCTGGGTGCTCTATGCGGCGGCAATTCACGGTGGCAGTGATATTATTGAAAAGCTTTACCGACAGATTAAGGAATGGCCGCAGAAAGGACGCGGTGCGATTGCATGTGAGGCGGTTAAGGCGTTAAGTTTAAGCCCGCTTCCGCAGGCACTCTTGATTGTGGATGGGATTGCCAGGAAATTCAAGTTCAAGCAGGTGCGTGCTGCGGCGGGAGAAGCGCTTTCCTTTGCAGCATCACAGCTTGGTATAACGTGTGAGGAGCTTGCCGACCGTATTGTGCCTGATCTGGGCTTTGACGGGAATATGGAGCGTTTATTTGATTACGGGGAACGGAAGTTTGTTGTGACAATTACAACGGCACTGGAGATAGAGATATTTGAGGGTGTGGAAGCGGATAAAAGCCCTCATAATCTGACGCGGGGCAAAAAGCTTAAAAATCTTCCCGCCCCGGGCAAAAGGGATGATGAAGTGAAAGCAGCAGCGGCTTACGGGGAGTTTAAGCAGATGAAAAAGCAGATGAAAACGACCGTTGCGAGCCAAAAGCAGCGACTGGAATTGGCACTTTCCACCGCGCGCGAATGGGAGGTTGAGGCGTGGAAATTACTCTTTGTAAAGAATCCTATTATGCACCAATTTGCCATCGGTCTTATCTGGGGGATGTATGAGGAAGGCAGGTTGACAAAAAGTTTCCGCTATATGGAGGATGGTTCTTTCAATACGGAGGAGGGGGATGAGTTTTTTTTGCCTGCGCAGGGGAAAATCGGGCTGGTACACCCGGTTGAGCTGGATGGGCAGTCAAAAATGGCGTGGAAGGAACAACTGGCGGATTACGAGATTGTGCAGCCTTTTGAGCAGCTTGACCGTGCGGTTTTCGCGATGACAGAGGAGGAAGCGGGCACGCAGGAACTTACCCGTTTTCAGGATAAGACGGTGAATGATATGGTACTTGGCAGCAGGCTTTTTGTGCTAGGCTGGTACCGTGGTTCAGTGCAGGATGCGGGCGGTTTTGATACTTATTACCGCGAGGATAAGGAGATCGGGCTCGGTGTGGAACTTCATTTTTCCGGCAGTTTTGTGGGGTATTCGAACGAGGATGTCACAGTTTACGATGCGAGATTTTACAAGGCGGGAACGATTGCGCGGGGAAGCTATGTGTATGATGAGGCGGATAAGGACAAGGCACTTTTTTTGAGGGAAGTCCCGGCAAGGTATTTTAGTGAGATTGTGTGGCAGTTGGGGAAGGCGATCGTGTAAGTCGAAAAAAGGTGAATTAGGGAGTTATAATGTGGATTTTGAGGTGAATATTAGGATGCATATGTTTCGGTATTGTTTTTGATAAAGGAATTTTGGAATAATTTTATCAAGGTGTTTTCTTAAAAAGGAATGGAAGGTAATGTGCAGCATGTTTTTGATAAAGAAAAATAAGTGATAGATTTAAATAAGGAGATATAATTTTGGTATTACATTTGATAATTAGAAATTTTGGAAGAGTGGAATTTGCAGATATAGCATTGGATAATTTTGTTGTTTTTGCCGGGAATAATAACAGCGGAAAGACCATGGTCATGCAATTGATTTATGGTCTTAGGAAGGAATTGAGAAATTTTCTAGTTCCAGTTACGGGTGTGAAGCAAACAGATATGAATGGTCAGTACCTGATTCGCTGTGACCAGGAGTGGTTTCAGAAAGTCGAATTGGAGATAAATAAATTTTTAGAACAGGACAAAGAACGAATAATTGATAATATTTTTGGAGTACCAATTTCTGTTGAGGAGATAAGGATAGTATTGGAGGGAAAGCAATCTACGTATTTTGTAAGTAGTGTTTCCGGATATCGAAATGAAGATATAAAAGTACAGAAGGATCAAATCCATATAGATGTATTACAGTATGAGAGTGCGGAAAACGTTGCATCTTTTGAAAGTAGGATTTCTGATTTTGGTCAACTGGAGGGGGTAGTCAAAGAGGTATCACAAACTGTCTGGAGGATTATTTTATGTGGAAAAACCGACCAGGAAATAGGGCAGCTTTTTTTGCCGGCATCGCGCTCTGGGTTGCAGTTGTTGTATAAACATTATTTTGTGGGGGAAACGGAGGGAAATCTGGTTTTGCCAATCAAAGATTTTTTGCGTTTTCTCCAGCTTTATACAGAGGATAAACTATTGAAAGAAACAAGGAAGGATTTATTAGAATTTGGGGAAAAATATCTTTTGCATGGAAAGGTAGTTCAGATAGGGGATGAAACATTTTATAATGATAAGACAGTGAATAAAATGGTTCAGTTGCACGTTGCGTCTTCCATGATTCATGAATTAACGCCTTTTGTTAAGGTTCTGAGCGCGACCCAGCAGATAGATTGGCTGTACTGCGATGAGGTGGAAAATAGTCTTCATCCATTGTTGCAAAGAGAGATGGCGCGGTGGTTGATCCGCATGGTGAATGCAGGGATGCATATAATAGTAAGTTCGCACAGTGATACAATGGCAAGCCGTTTAAATAACCTGTTTATGTTGACCCATATAAAGCAAAAGGAAAGTATTATGAAATGTTGTCAGAATTAGAATTAACGGAGAATGATCTGCTACGCCCAGACGTGAAAGCAGGCATATATGAGTTTCGAAATGGAGAACAGGGGAAGACCACTGTTGAAAAACTGGAGTTTATAAGTCATCCGTTGATGGGGTATGATTTTAAACTATTTGGTAGCAATCTGGACAAACTTTATAATGAAGCAGATAGAATTACGGGGTGAGGAATAGTGATAAAAGCCAGCAAATTAAATAATTTCGATACACCTAAAAGAACCGCATTGTATAAGGTGGTAAATTCCCGGGACATTTTGGTGGAAGAAAAACAGCAGGATGGAAGTATGGATCAGGTAATTTTAGAGTATTGTGTAAAAGAGGGCAATATTGGATATTTTGCAAAGGAATACCGTCCTGCAAGTGTGAAAAAGGAAGGAGCAAAAGTGATTGATATTACAGCCATAATGTTGGATTGTGAGAAGAAATGTGTGTGATGGCATTTATATGATATCAAAGATACTTTGGCTGGTGAAGATACTGCGGTTAAACTTTATAATCAATGGAATTTCATGGGGCTTTTTTCCTGATGAATGATCAGATTTTGAGAGAGCCGCAGGATATTGATGCTATTTTGCAGAGGGATCAGAAGGGCTTATTAGAGTTGTATTTTCTTTCCTTTGGCAGTGCAAACGATTTTGCAAAACAATTAGAGAAACTTTTTAATAGCTTGGATGAGATTGAAAAGAATGAGAAATGGATTAATATTCTGTCTTATGCGATGTCCCGGGATGTTATGCTACACTGGGAGGATAATCCCAAATTAAAACCTGTACTATATTGTGATGACAATAAAGAAAAAGGAATACGTTTTAGTGACAGTTTTAAAAGATATTTTTCTGAAATAGGAAAGGGGATTAAGATAGGCAGAGGGCGTTTATTAGATATTATAAATTCTAATGAGAATAGTTATCGGGGGAAGCTGAAGGATAGAAAATCCTTTCTTATACCGGACGGGGTGGAAAAATTTGGAAATGCATGTGTTCTTTGTATTACTGCGCAGGATTTACTACAATTAGTAACTACACCGGATGGATTACTCTGACGGAATATATTTGATGATAATGTGAGAGATTCACAAGGATATTCAACAGTTAATCAGGAGATTTTATCAACATTGAAAGAACATCCAGAACGTTTTGTCCTTTTTAATAACGGAATCACAATTGTGTGTAAAAAAGTAGAACTAAAGAATAGTGAATACGAATTGGAAAATCCTCAGATTGTCAATGGTTGTCAGACATGTAATATGATTTATCAGGCACATCAAAAGGGAATGGATTTAAAGAGTGTCTGCTTAATTGCGAAGATTGTAGGTTCCAATGTGGAAGATGTGACGCAGGGAATTGTAAGAGGCGCAAATCGGCAAAACATTGTTTATGAGGAGGCATTTGAAACAATAAAGGGATTTCATAAAGAACTTGAAAGATATTTTGAAAATAACCAAGTGAACGGTTATCAGAAAATATATTATGAGAGGCGTTCCAAACAATATGCGGATAATTTACAGATTAAGCCGCAACAAAAAATCAGCTTTCGTGCTTTGATTCAAAGCATGGTTGCATTGTTTTTAAATCATGTTGAGGATAGTCATAAGCATGAGTATACATTGTTAAGAAATTATAAAGATAATCTGTTTGTTGAAACACATTCTTATCAACCATATTATTTGGCAGCTTTTTTGTATTTGAATGTGGATATTCTTTTTAGGGAGAAAAAGCTTCCAAAAGAATTGAGCAATTTTAAAATGCATATTATGCTATTGATAAAGGAAATGGAAGGAGGTTTTTCACCAGATTTAGTGTCCAATCAGATTGATAAATACTGCGAGCAGTTATTTGCGGCTTTTGCGGATAATAAACTTAAACAATGTGCGTTAAGAGCATGCAAAAAGTTTGGGGATATAAGAACGAAGTGGATTAAGTCGAAGGGATCACAGTATAGATATGGTATGAAGGATAGTGCTGAATTCCGGAGTTTTCTAATGAAAGAAGTTCATGGGGTATCGGATGAACGCAATGCGGAAAAAATATATACGGGATATGTAATGAAAGTGGATTTGGATAGGAAGGGGGCATTTTATGGATTTATTGAACATGCACCCAACAATATTTTTTTCCACGAGTTTGATAATCCCGATATAGATAGATCATATGTGGATAAAAAAGTCAGCTATAAGGTAGTTAATAATGGTAATCAGGAGAGGGCAATAAATTTGCGTATTATAGAAAGTTAGATGCGGAGAATATAATATGATTAAAAGGGGAAATCTCAATCTATGTTGGAAATGGGTTGCCCAAACTCCCCCTGTAACCCGAAGGTGAAATACCCATAATCTTATAAAAGGTACGGTTAAAATAACTGATATTGTTGAACCCGCAGAGGGAAGCAATCTCAGTTATTTTTTTATCCGTCCGTAACAGCATTTCGCAGCTTTTTACAATGCGCAGGCGGTTTAAATATTCAAAGGGGCTGTATCCGGTACAGTTTTTAAAACTGTGGCTAAAATAGCTTTCGCTGAATCCTGCCCTTTTTGACAGTGAGGAAAGTGTTATGGAATCGGAAAAATTTTCCTGCAAAAAGTCCAGTATTTTCTGGATTTCCATGCGCAGGCTGCTGTCGGAGATCGAACGGTTCCGCTTTGAAAAGCAGATATTGTATAATTCCTGCCAGCATAGAAATAAAGTTCCGATCAGGGAAAGTTCGTATTGTTCAAGTGCGGGTTTCTGGAGGGAGAAAATGGAAGGCATCAGTGCTAAAAGCCTGGAATTTTCTGCGTTGTTAAGAGTGATGGGATAAACGCAGTCAATGCGCCAAAGTTTAAGTGGCGCAAAATATACCTGGCAGTATGGCGGCAGATTTTGTTCCAGCATACTGGTGTCAAACACCACAGCGCGATGGCAGCAGGAAAGTGTTTCATCCGTTTTGTTGACCGCAGTGTGAATCTGGCTCGGCGGGATAAAGATTCCCTCCCCCGCCTGAAGAGAAAAAGAACGGTTTTCCACCTGAAATTCCACTGCACCTTGTTCTAGATAAAAGATTTCGGCTTCAGGGTGGCAGTGCGGATAAAGAGCGCAGGACTCTCCCTTTCCCACCACAGTGCGGTAGAGTGAGAACGGGCGGGAGGCGGTGCGGTGGACAATATTTTCTATGGGAAATTCACGGTATATTTTTTTGTTTTCAGACATGGGAAACCTCCTGTTCGTTTGATAAGTATACAACAAAAAGCAGAATAGTGCAAGTATCCCATACAATAATGCAAGATTTACAGAAAGAATATTGTTATAATTTCCATATAAACTAAATGATTCATACCCGGCAGCTTTATTTAAAGATATAATCTTAACTGATGTGGCTGTGATAAGGGTATGATTAAGCAGCAAAGCGGATTGACGGCATCTGCTTTGGAAAAACGGAGGTATTAACCCATGGGAATTTTAACACTTGAAAAAGAAAAAATCATCTTTCAAAGGCGGGATGAACTGACCGTGGTTGAGGCATACGGAAAGGACTGTATTCGCTGCCGCTCCACAAAAAACAGCAAGTTATCCGACGAGAACTGGACGCTTATTGCACCTGTTGAAGAATCGGAGGGCGTTGTCACCGGGGATTGCCATTGCGCAACACTTACGAACGGGATGATATCCGTAAAGGTGGATGCGGGCAATCCATGGTATGGCGGAGTATTCACCTGGTATCGGAATGGAAAACAAATACTCCACACAAAGTTTGAGGGGGATTACACAGGGCGCAATGTACATACGGAGGGCGACCACTATCAGATTAAGGTGATTTTTGATGCAAATCCCGGAGAACATTTTTACGGACTTGGGCAGGAGCAGGAAGATATTTTTGACCGCAAGGGCAGCACCTGTAATTTGCAGCATTATAATACCAAATCGGCGGTTCCGGTACTTTACTCCTCGCTCGGATACGGATTTTTCTGGAATAACCCGGCACCCGGGCGCTGTGAAACAACAAAGAATCATACCATGTGGGTGGCGGACAGCGCATATCAGGCAGATTACCTTATATATGGCGGGGAAACTCCGGCGCAGGTGCTGAAAAAATACTGTGATCTCACTGGATATGCCCCTCGCTTCCCGGAGTGGGCGGCGGGGTTCTGGCAGAGTAAGCTGCGCTATGAGAGCCAGGAAGAGGTTCTTGAAACGGCTAGGGAGTATAAGAGGCGCGGGATTCCGCTCGCGGCGATCGTCATCGATTATTTTCACTGGACGGAGCAGGGGGAGTGGAAGTTTGACCCTAAATATTGGCCGGATCCGGAGGCAATGTGCAGGGAATTAAAGGAGATGGGAGTTCAGCCCATCGTGTCCATCTGGCCGACCATTAATCCGGCGAGTGAAAATTATCATGCGATGGATGACGAAAATATGCTTGTGCGCACCGAGAACGGGCAATACGGAACATTTGAGTTTTACGGGCAGCAGACCTTTATCGATGCCACTAATCCAAAGACAGGACCTTTTGTGTGGGATAAAGTAAAGAAGAATTATTATGATAAGGGAATCCACAATTTCTGGCTGGATGAGGCGGAGCCGGAGGTACATCCGCAGCAGTACTCAAACTTGAAGTTTTATGCCGGGAACGGGGCTCAAACAGCAATGCTCTATCCTTATTATTACAGCAAAATGTTTTACGAGGGGCTTGCAAAAGAGGGGGAGGAAGAGATAATTCTCCTGACCCGCGCCGCGTATCCTGGCAGCCAGAAATTTGGTTCACTTGTCTGGAACGGGGATATTGCGTCCAATTTTGATGCCCTGCGTATGAGTGTAAAGACGGGGCTCTCAATGGCGATGTGCGGGATTCCGTGGTGGAACAGCGATATCGGAGGATTCCATTCCGGGGATATCACAAGTGATTATTTTAAGGAATTGATTGTGCGCTGGGCGCAGTTTGGCGTGTTCTGCCCGGTTATGAGGCTCCACGGTTCAAGGATGCGGACACCGGGTCAGCCTGAGCGGCACCCGGGTGTGAAAGAGAGAAGCGGTGGGGATAATGAACTCTGGAGTTTTGGCGATAAGGCATATGGGATATTGAAGGGGCTTGTTGAACTTAGGGAGAGGTTAAAGCCATATATTCTCCATTATATGGAGATTGCAAGGAAGGAGGGCAAGCCTCTGATGCGCCCGATGTTCTTTGACTATCCGGAGGATGCGGTATGCTATGAGCTGGAAGACCAGTATTTCTTTGGGGAGGATATCCTGTTTGCACCGATCACGGAGCAGGGTTTAACAGAACGCAGGGTCTACCTGCCAAAGGGACGCTGGCAGGATGTAAACAGCAAGCAGGTTTATGATGGCGGCAGATGGCTTGACTGCACTGCGCCGCTTGAGAAGTTTATTGCATTTGTGAAAGAGAAAAGTCCGGTGGCGGAATGTTTTGAGTAATGGGAACAAAATTGATACAGAAGCATTACTGAACAGAAGAAAGAAAAATTAACCGGATTCGATTGAAAGTTGAATTTCTGCAATTTATAATTTTAAATTTTTTGAGGATAATAAAGGTGAAAAACAGGTTACCGCAAGATGAACTATTTTGCAGCAACCTGTTTTGTTTTTATCCGTCAGTTAGATTTTGCCTGGGGGTAAGAATTTCCGTGATTTCTATACGATTGCATCCTCCATTGTAAAGCCTTCCAGTGAGTTTTCCTTTACCTGGATGCAGATAAATCGGATCGCACTATCTTCCGAGGCAAAAAACTGCCGTTTTGCTGCGGGGGAGATACGAATCCAGTCACCTTCTGTAAGGCTTACCTCTTCCCCGTCAATAACCACGCGCCCTTTTCCGGAGAGGATGGCGTAAATCTCCTCGTTTTGCTTGTGAGCATGGACGAACGGCACACATGCCCCGGCGGGAAGGTTGTTGATACTTATTTCCGCCCCTGTTAAGGAAAGCTCGCTATGAAGCTCTGTTCTTGCATCCGATGCTACATTGATTTTGCTGAAATTTGCCATAATTAAATTACCTCCGATCTTAGTTATGTATTGTTAGTTGTATCTATAGATGTTACAACTATATTTATACCATGGTTTTGTTGTAATGTCAATAGTTCCAACCGATTTATTTTAGATTTTTGAGAGGCATATATCAGAATTAGTGAAAATACTTAATTTATTAATCCAGACAGCCTTTATAGATACGGGTGGGTGCAAGCCTTATCTGGCAAGCTGCGATAGCGGCGCGGGGATATAATTTTGTTTATTGGGAGGTATATTATATTGAAGGAGCTGTTGCAAAACCTGGCAATTTCCCAATGTATGGTTTGGATGTTTCAGATATCCATACCATATATTGATTGCATATGCCATTTTGCAACAGCTCCTCTTAATCCGCTATATGTTGTTTATCAGTTTTTGTGTATCGTCTATAACTTCTTTAATGGTTACGGATTTCATTTCCCTCTCCATTGCTTCCTGAATCTTTGTGAGCCTTGTATCCAGGATGGCATGGATGTTTTTTCCTACTGGGCAGAGAGGGTTCGGGTTTTCATGAAAGTGGAACAGTTCGCCTTCCTCCACGCACTCCACGGCGTTGTACACGTCAAGCAATGTAATTTCGCCTGCGGGTCTTTCTAGGTCGGTTCCTCCGCTTCCCCGCGTTACGTTTACAATCCCGGCTTTTTTTAACTGTTGCAGAAGTCGTCTTACTACCACGGGATTAACATTTACGCTGGATGCGAGGAAATCGCTTGTTACTTTATAATCGTTTTTGAATGTTTCTATACATATGAGTATATGGACAGCAATTGTAAATCTGCTTGAAATCTGCATGGGTTCCTCCGCTACCGGCTGTTGCTTTATATATTTTTGGGAAGTCTTGACTGTCCGAGCCAGTCCTTTGGAATCTCCACATCCATCAGGTCGGCAACGGTCGG
The DNA here is from genome assembly GCA_910577675.1 of uncultured Lachnospiraceae bacterium. Classification (GTDB taxonomy): domain Bacteria; phylum Bacillota; class Clostridia; order Lachnospirales; family Lachnospiraceae; genus RGIG4057. The sequence goes on along the minus strand of CAJTOR010000017.1, from coordinate 42,120 downwards.
GGCAATATCCAGTATACTTGCTTCTGTAAGTACCTGACCGGGTACAAAGCGTTTTCCAAGGAAAAACATTGGGATGGTCATATCCTCCGGCGAATCGGTTCCATGCGTGTAGGAATGACCGCCGTGGTCGGTTGTCACAATAACATGGCAATCCCCGTCAACATGGTCAACAATTCGTTTTACATTTTCAAATGCAAGTGAAATCTGTTCCAGATATTCTTTTGACATCCAGCCAAAACGATGCCCCTTATTATCCGTTTCCACCATATACAGAAAGAGAAAATCCGGTTGGTTCCGCTTAATCAGCGCAATTGCCGCGTCGGTCAGCAGCTCGTCCGAAGTCGGTTCCACCTCGCTGTTGATAAAAGAAGAGTATGTCATGGTTTCGGTTTCCCAGAGGTGGCGGATTGGTTCCCAGTTGAAGAACGCCCCGCAGGTTTTGCCCGCTTTGTGCAGCGATTCGACAATCCCGTCCACCGGGCGGACAGGAGGGGTATAAGTGTTGGTCAGAATACCGTGCCGCTGCGGCACGAGGCTGTAAAACATGGAAGTATGGCATGGCAGGGTGACGCTTGGCATAACCGTTTGTCCCTGCAAGGTGTAAGTGCCCGACTCCATCAGCTTTTTGATGAAGGGATTACCACACTGGAGCGCCCCCTCCGGGCGCATTCCGTCAATTGAGATAAGAATTACTTTTGTGCTCATAACATATCGCCTTTCTTAATTTTTATTTTAGCCGGGAATTAATTTAACCGATTTCTTTGACAATTCCGGTGGCTGCCTGGTTTTTAGTTCTGGTTCCAGTATTCCGATATCAGGTGGATTGCAATTTCCTTCGCTGTGGTGCTTGTGAAATCTTTATTATCTGACTGACCGAGGTAGACGCAAAAATAAATGGTATCTTCTTTTTCAGGATTTTCTGCAAATCCCGTAAACCATGCATCTACAACAACGCCATGTGCTTTTCCCATCCCGGTTTTGCCGTATATGCAGATATCGGGATTTTCTGATTGGTCGATTTTCATTACTTCTTTTAGCGCCTGCCTTGTTTTTTCTAAGTATACCGAGTTTTCCCCGAAAATCCGCGCCATAACCTCTGTCTGTTCCCAGGGAGAAATTAAAAGGGAGGATTCCACCCAGAACCCTGTCAAAGCGCGGTTATTGTTATTTGTATTCAGCCGTCCTTCCCAGTCTGAAATATCCCGGTTGCCGTATTCTAACCGGTCAAGCCCTTCCTGTATTTTTTCTTTGCCAAGCTCATCGATAATCTCGCGGAAATACCAGATGCAGGATGTGCGGAATGCGCTATTAAAATCGATATCGCGGTTCCAGTTTTCGTTCCAGAATATTTCCCTGCTCCATGTACGGGTGGAATTTTCCGGTTCGATCACTCCGTTTTCCAGGGCAATCAGTGATGATATGATTTTGAATGTGGAGCACGGGGAGCGCCTTGTTTCGGCAAGCTTTTGCTGGTATATGGTGTAGTGCATATCGGAAGCATTATATATAACTGCGGCACCGTTTAGGTCACGAAAGTATTCCCCCCAGTTGGCATCGGTAATATGGGGTTCCTGTTCCGCCAGGGTCGGTGTGGGCGGGGAAGCTTCCGTAGTGGGGGAGGGAACAGGGGAAACGGCGTATTCCGTAAAACTTTCGGAGAGCTGGCTTTCCCTTTGCGGAGGTTTAATTTCGCCCTCGTCTTCGTTTTCGTAATTGGAAACCGGCGGATTTGTTTCCTGCCGGGAGGTTGATGAGCAGCCGACAAGAATAAATGTACATAATATTGTCCCGCATATCGGTTTTATAAAAGCTTTTAAAACATTATAATCCATATTTTGATCCCTGTCGTTTTTTATGCTGTAGGACAAATTCCCAATCACCCGATGGTGCCAGAAATCGGAAAAATTTGTCCGCTGTTATAAGCATAGCCTTAATTTGCAGGTAAGTCAAGTGTTTTTGGGGTAATAATATCCTGAGTTTTCGCAGATTTTTAAAAGCGGTCATTGATTTGTGGGGATGCGGGGAGTATAATAGATATGTCAGTTATTACTGCCCGGGGAAAATGAAAAAAAGTCCGGCTTTACAGGGCGGACAAAATATAAGGAGGAAATCTAAGATGATGGAGAAAAGCAGGGAAAAAGGTAACAAGTTTTCGGAAATGTGCAATGAACTTGGACTTTTAGGGGAAGAAAAAGAGGTGGCGCTAAAGTTTCTTTCCGGGGAAGCGGGGGAGGAAATCCTGTCGAAAATTAAGTTCCGCGATATGACGGATGCTGTTTCCGGCACGTTCCAGTCAATGTCCTATGAGCTTGTCCGGGCAGGTAAGAAAGAGGAAATCAGTCGGTTGTTTTTGCTATTCTTTGCCATGGGGGAGGCAACATGTTACCGGTTGATAGACAAGACTTACATAAATTATCGGTATCTTACGAGCATCGACCCTGCGAAACGTATATTGTTATATGGTATAAGTAACGCTATGGCTAACTACAGCATCAGTTCGTATTCTATTATGTCAGTGATTTCAACTGCAAATAACGATGCAAAGATTTTAAAAGAAGCTTTGAATTACAGGGGATTGACGGGTCAAGGCTCCCTTGTGCTGCTCGTTTCGTATTTTTTGCAGAAATATCAGATTGACAGTAAGGCAAAGAGTATAAAGAAGGAAGATTCCGAGCTGATGCAGCAATATGAAACGATACTTGCAGAGGCGCTTTGCGATTTTTGCGACAAACATATGGAGGAGGAAAAGAAAAAGGAACTCCTTGATTCCATTGATTCCGGCAAGATTGCAGAACAGTTTTTAAGTTTTAGGGGAAAGAAAGTCGGACGGCTGTTTAGGGTGATTGCGGGCACCGCATATATTAATTATACACTCTCCGGTAAGCTGACAAATATCGTGCGTATCTGTATGGCGGTAAATTGCCAGGAAGCATTGGATTCCATACTTTCAATCAGTACCGATCAACCGCTTGATATACGCAATGTGGGCGCAAAATTTGACCGGGTTTTTGGGATAGATCCTGAGGAGTATATTGGCTGGGCGATAAGGAAGGGATTTAAAGGTATTTTAAAAGAGCAGGTTGTAAGCAATCTTCAATGTTATTTAAATGTGCTGGAAAAGGCGGAGATTGACGATGCAAACCGGATGCTTTTGTATATCGAAGAGGGAAATCCTACGCTGTACAGAAAACTTTTGGTAAAGAAAAAAGAAGAATACAAGGAGAGGGTTATTTCAGATTTTACAGTGAAAGATACCCAGGCGGACGGCGATGCGGCGAGAGCCTATCTCAGGGAAGATAGTGGGATCGATCCTTTATTTAAATATTTTCCTGGTAACAATTCAAATAATTACTATAATGGTTCGCATGAATATACACTTTTGTATAATTTTGACAAGAATTTTAAGGATGAAAAATTTTTCCGCCGCTCTGAAGTTTATATGACATTCCGCCGCGCATCCTATTTTTTCCGCTGCCTGATTTCAGAGCAAAAATCCGGGAGGGGAACCCAGGTGGATAAGGAGCAGGTTAAAAAATTGTTTCTGGATTTTGAAGAGGAAGGTCTGCCAATGCACTATCAGGCGCAGGCAGTCAGTATGATAAGGGATGGACTGTACAGCGGCATGGAGAAGGATTATCTTGAAGCGGTAATGGAGTATTTTACCGGATGCCTTAAAGAGAGGCGGGAAGAAACCGTGGGTGCATTTTCGTCGGCGGACGCATATTCGCGCCAGATCGGGCTTCGTTTGCTGAACCAGAATCCACAGGAGTATAAGAAGGAAATTCTTTTATATGCGCAGGATAGTTCAAAAGCTGTAAAAGAAGAATTATTTGGGATTTTGTGTGCAAGAAAGGATTGGGAGGAGGAGGTAAAGGAACTTATTGCCTCGAAAAAAGCGGCGGAGCGGGAGTTTGCAATACGGGTGCTTATTACCTGGCAGGCGGACGGTGCGGATTATAAGGAATTATTTGCGCAGGCGATGGAGAAGGAAAAGAATGCCAAGGTGCGTGAGATTCTGGGGAATGCGCTGGGTCTTAGCAGCGATACTGCAAAGGAGGGCGCGGTTTCGCGCGGGGAATTAGTAAAGAACCTGCATAAGGGAGGCAGGAAGCGCAGTCTTTCATGGGCATATGAATCGCCATTTTCCGCGGTGCATACGGTCGAGGGGGATATTGCGGATGAGGAGTATTTGCAGGCAATTCTTTTGTGCTATGCTTCCGCGGACGGCTGCGGTGTAAGTAAAAATGCACAGTTTTTGGCGGAGGCGCTGCGCGCAGATGAATTGGCGGTGTATGTGAATGAGGTGTTTGATAAATGGTTTGCAGCCGGTGCGGAGGCAAAAAAGCGCTGGGTTCTTTATGCGGCAGCAATCCATGGCGGCAGCAGTATCGTAGCAAAGCTGGAGCGGCATATTAAGGAATGGCCGCAGGCATCAAGGGGTGCGATCGCGTGCGAGGCGGTGAAAGCGCTTAGTTTAAGCCCGATGCCGCAGGCACTTTTGCTTGTGGATGGTATTGCGCGCAAATTTAAGTTTAAGCAGGTGCGGGCGGCAGCGGGTGCAGCACTTGAATTTGCGGCATCGCAGCTCGGTATTACAAGGGAGGAACTGGCTGACCGCATTGTGCCTGACCTGGGATTTGATAATAAGATGGAGCGCTTTTTTGATTACGGTGTAAGGAAATTTATTGTGACGATAACGCCCGCACTTGAGATCGAGGTATTTGAGGCGAAGGAAGCGCCTGAAAAAGGGGATGGAAACAGTGGTCTTTCGGGTAACTGGGTGCGCGGAAAGAAGCTTAAAAGCCTGCCGGCACCGGGTGCGAAGGATGACGCGGAAGTTGCGAAGGCAGCTTACGAGGAATTCAAGCAGTTAAAGAAGCAGATGAAGATAACGGTGACCAGTCAGAGGGCGCGGCTTGAGATGGCACTTTCTACGGCGAGGGAGTGGAGCATTCCTGCGTGGGAGCAGCTTTTTGTAAAGAACCCGCTGATGCACCAGTTTGCAATCGGGTTAATCTGGGGAGTCTATGAAGAGGGCAAACTGGTGCAAAGTTTCCGCTATATGGAGGATGGATCGTTTAACACGGCGGACGAGGAGGAGTATGAACTTAAAGAGGACGGGAAAATCGGGCTCGTTCATCCGGTGGAACTGACGAAGGAGGAAAAGGAAACCTGGGAGCAGCAGCTTGAGGATTACGAGATTGCCCAGCCGTTTGAACAGTTGAAAAGATCGGTTTATACGGTGACAAAAGAGGAGGAAGGGATGCAGAAGCTAACCCGTTTTGACGAGAAGACAATCAATGATCTATCGCTTGGCAGCAGGCTTACCGGACTTGGCTGGTACCGCGGTTCGGTGATCGATGGCGGTGGGTTTTATACTTACTACCGTGAGGATAAGGAAACCGGGCTTGGCGTGGAACTGCATTTTTCCGGCAGTTATGTGGGCGGTTCTAACGAGGATGTCACAATCTATGATGCTAGGTTTTACAAAGCGGGAACGATTGCGCGGGGAAGCTATATGTATGATGAGGCGGATAAGGACAAGGCGCTTTTTTTAAGGGATGTCCCGGCGCGGTATTTCAGCGAGATTGTATGGCAGCTTACAAAGGCAACCATGTAGCAGGCGGCATTATATTTCAGAGGAATGCCGCAGGTTAACAAGAAAATGGGAAAATATGGAAGAGATTAACGGAACAAAATTGTATATTGATCTGCTTAAAAAGGAATTATCAAAGCAGCGTGAAGTCTACCTTGCATTGAAGGAAGGTTTCCGGGAGGATGTTTGTTACAAGCCCTATCAGGATAAGGAGTATGGGACGCAGGATGCGAATTATACGGGGCGCTTGCGGCTGGCGTATTACCTGCTGTATGAAAAGGAGGGGGATGAACAGACAATTGTCTGGCTGTTTTTGGAGGAATTGAAAGACCGCGAGGAAAACTCCTTCCAGGGAATTGGCACGACGATTGAGATTCTGACCTACCTGCTTGGAAAGTATAATTCAGGGCATAAATATGATGAGTTGTTTTCCCGCGCTAAAAATGCTAATTTTGACTGTGCATGTGGTTACAGCGCCGAGCTTGTGATGAGTGAAACCCTGTCGGACAACGATTTATTAGACTGTATCTATATGTGTGAGGATCTGGAGTACAAAACACTGATGGAAACCCTTGTTGCGCAGTGGAGGGATTCGGTTGAAGTATGGGATGAGGGGAAGCGGGCGGATCTAATCCGGTTTAATACATTTCTTGGGAAAAAAGCCGAGAATGAATCTCTTTATCTGGAACAGTTGACTTTGGCGAAAGAGGCTGGGGAATTAAATGAAATAATTCTTGCGTACAGCCATATGATCCGACATTACCTTGATATGGGAAATTTTGGAAAAGCGCACGAATATATTGATGAGGTGCGCGGGATGACGGAGGATAAAAAAACGCGGGGAATCCGTCTGTATGATTTGCTCGAGGAGGCGCTTGAAATTGTCTGCCTTGAGCGGGAATGGGGGGAAGGAGGCAGTCTTTTAAAAGAAGCAGAAAAGGGAGATGGCATAAATGTGCAGGTAAAAGAATTGAACGGAGTGTCATCGGAGCAAAAAACAAAAGAACTGTGGGAATGGGCACGGGAAGGACTCAAAAGAGAAAAAAGCTGGTATGGGAACCTGTACAAAAAGGGGATTGCGGCGGCAAAAGCCATGCAAGATCCCTATGTGGCACATCTTGAAAAGAAATATAAAGCCTGGCAGAAAAAATAGAGCTTGCGGATATGGGATATAGCATTATTCGGATTGAAAATGGAGCTGATTTTTAAAGTAGAACATTCCCATGATAACAAGAATATAATTGCAATTTTTGCATTTTAGATGTCTGTGTGATGGGAAAGAATTTAAACCTTAGAAACATAAATTGCATGAAAATTAAGGAATGTATGGATATCCATTTAATTTTCGCAGATAAACAATCAAAATACAGTCACGAAAAAGGAGAATAAAGTAAAATTAAAGATAAAAATCAGGTGATTATGATACTGTAGCAAAAGGTTATCTAAAGGAAAACGGTAACTGCACGGAATAAATCGGTGTAGTTACCGTTTTCCATATTGCGTATTGTCTTTTTAATCTTTTTTTCTTAATCTTTTTGCCCAAACAAATTCTGTTGCCGCGGTAATACAGCCGCCCTCCAGAAGAAGGTATGCGGATTTGGCTATTGATTTTGTGGACATTTCAACGGTTGACAGAATGGCAAATATGGACAGGGTATAAAATATCAGGAAGAGCCCGATAATGCTGATGCTGACAGCCAGGCTGTGAGTGTTGGAGGTTTTAAATGTCAGCGCGGAAGCTGCGGTGAAAATAGCGAGTTGGCACAGGGCAAGAGTCAGGTAAACTGCATTTAAAAATCCACCGAGTTCGGAAGCTTTCATCCCAAATGGATAGTTGCCGCGCTTAATCCAGTGCATACTGATAAATGCCAGGGATATACCAAAACACAAAAGCAGGATGCTGGCAAGTATCAGAAAGGTTTTTTGCGTTGTATGCCTGTTCTCTGTGATATGATCCGCGAGTATAAAGTGGGCATCAAAAAGGATGAGGGGCATCAGGGTTAAATAAAGCCACAGTGGTACTGCGCCGTAATGCTGCATAAATATCCTAGAGCCGATTATTATTGTCGCAATAAGAATTCCCAGACCAAAAAATTCTTTTTTTCCGGTGTGTTTTTTTATCTTTTTCATGTAGGCAATCTGCTTGATTTCCCTGTTGCCTTCCATGATTTCGGATTCCCGCAGAGCCTTTATAAGTTCCGCGCAGTCCGCACAGGATGAAATATGGTTCTCAATGATTTCCTTTGAGTCCTCAGAGCATATCCCATCAATATAGGAAGGCAGCAGGTCGTGGATAACATTACAGTTTAATTCTTTTGGGTTTGCCTCATTCATTTTTCTTTTTCCGTCCTTTCCATAAAATTTCTTTACCCCGGTAGAATGTGACGCGCGCCCAGTTTTCGCTGCGCCCCATGATTTCCCCGATCTCGCCAAAGGTCAGTTCTCCGGTTATGCGCAGGTAGATAACTTCGCGCATGGCTGGCGGGAGTTTTTGCATATCTTTAAAGACTTCCATAAGCTCCAGTTTCGCCATTATACTGCAGTCGGGGGCGGGTGTCCTCGGTATGAATTCCTCCGACCCTTCAAGCGCCACCGGGATCTCGCGCTTGGTTTTCTGATAGTGGCGGTAGAGCAGGTGCTTGGCAATCTGACAGAGCCAACTGGAGATTTTGCAGCTTCCGTCAAAGCGCTCAATGGATTTGTAGGCTTCAAGGAAGGTTTCCTGTGTCAGATCTTCCGCCAGTTGTTTATCATGGCATACGGAATACAGGAAGCGGTAAACTACTCTTGCGTTTTGCTGGTACAGTTTATCCATGGCGGCCTCCTTTCACCTATATATCAGGGTTGGGACAGGATTCGTTACAAAGAAAATGAAAAAAGCCCCGCTAATTTGACAGTGGGGCGCATTATTGGGCATTTATTACTTATTGGAGTTCTACAATATTTAATAAACGCTTTGTTATATCCGCCATGTTGGCAGAAATTTGCTTGCTTTCCTCAGAAATTTCAGTGTTGGTGTTTGTTACATTCCTGATTTTGTCCATTTCAGTTGCAGTGAGGCTGGCAGCTTCCGCATTTTTGCGAATCATATCCACGATCTGTTCAACCTCCGTACTTCTCCTTAATTCGATTGTTGGTCAATACTGCAGATAGAAGTAGAGTATTATGGAGTTCCTGGTTTGACCAGCTTTTAGTTATGTGCAAGTCGATATGTAAAACCCCCAGGGAAAAGGCTGTTACAAGAGAATGTTATTGCAACAGCCCCTTCTCCGGGGGCTTTTATCTGTTTCATCCTTTTTTAGGTTTGGGTTCCCTGTGCTGTTACAGGGATTTCTTCTGTGTTTCTCTGTATTTTTGCACAAATGCCTGGATTCTGCCGGTCTGGTTTAAAAATTCACTGATGGAAGCGTCATGATTTAATGCATCGATCAGCTTCGCGATATATTTGCTCATATCCGCTGTCAGGTAATATTCGCGCGCCAAAAGCTCGTCCGGCTGATATATAAGATTTGTTGTAATCAGGCGGTCAAAGAGTCCCTGTTCATATGCTTCGTCAAATTTTTCAAGCCCGTTTGTAAACAGACCGAAGGTTGAACAGAGGAAAATGCGCCTTGCTTTCCGTTTTTTCAATTCCTGTGCAACGTCGATTACACTTTCGCCGGAGGAGATCATATCATCAAGGATGACCACATCTTTTCCTTCCACATTTTTGCCGAGGAATTCATGTGCGATAATCGGGTTGCGCCCGTCCACGATCTTGGAGTAATCACGGCGTTTGTAGAACATACCCATATCAAGCCCAAGCATGGTCGCAAAGTAGACAGCTCTTCCCATCGCTCCCTCATCCGGGCTGATAACCATCATATGGTCGGCATCGATCGTTAAGTCGGCAACATTGTTTAAAAGCGCCTTGATAAACTGGTAGGTCGGCATAATTGTTTCAAAACTCTTTAGCGGGATCGCATTCTGTACGCGTGGGTCGTGTGCGTCAAAGGTAATAATGTTTTCCACACCCATGTTTGCAAGTTCCTGAAGTGCGAGCGCACAGTCGAGGGATTCCCTCGTGCTTCTCTTGTGCTGGCGGCTCTCGTACAGGAACGGCATGATGACCGTGATCCGGCGCGCCTTTCCGTTGAGGGCGGCGATAATGCGTTTCAGATCCTGGAAATGGTCGTCCGGGGACATGTGGTTTAGCTGTCCGCAGACAGTGTAGGTCAAACTGTAATTGCAGACATCCACCAACAGATAGAGGTCGTCACCACGTACACTCTCCTTGATGATTGCTTTCGCTTCCCCGGTACCAAAGCGGGGACACTGCGCCTTAATCAGGTAATTTTCCCGCTCGTAACCTGTGAACGCGATGGTTGATGCGTGCTCATGTTCCCGTTCCCTTCTCCACTGCACAATGTAATCGTTGACCTTCTGTCCGAGTGTGCGGGAGCTTTCCAGCGCCACGATACCTAAGGTGCCGACTGGGATGGTTCCTGAATACTTTTCCTGTGGCATGATATGATCCTCCAAAGTGAATTTGTGCCTGGTGCTTGCCAGGCTCCTGACATGAACATCCGTGCTTATTATAGCATTTCCACCGATTCCCTTCAAGGGAAAAAGGGGAGGAAAGCGCAAATTGTGAAAAATGCATATCCGGGCGGCGGGTACTGTCATTTTTTCCGGAATTTTTACAGGGCTGAAATGACTTATTATTTTCCGGATAAGCGGTTGGTGGGCTATGTTAATGAAAGCTTTTTGCGAATACGGATATCCTCACCGACAATTTTTAGGAATGTATAACTTCCGGTGATACGGGAAAAAATGCGCTCGCTGTAATTGTTTTTCAACTGCTCAAACGAGAGATTAGTCGAGATAATTGTGGCTCTCCTGCCCAGCAGCCGCTCGTTTATGCACTGGTAGAGCTGGGAGGAAATAAAGGCATTGTTAAGCTCCGTTCCCAGGTCATCAATAATAAGCAGGTCGCAGTCGCGGATATGGGCGAACTGATTGGCTGCCTCGCTGTATTCTTCGTCCTCACCATTATCCGGGCGGGAAAATTTGCGTCGCTCCAATATGTCAAAAAGCTCGAAAGCGGTCAGGTAGATAACCGTGTGCCCGGTCATGATTAACTCGCGCGCAATGCAGTTTGTAAGGAATGTTTTGCCAACACCCGTATTGCCGTAAATCAGAAGGTTGCCCGGCGCAGTATCAAACTCCGCGATAAATTTTTTTGCACCCGCAACAACACAGTGGATGTTTTCAAGTGGTGTCATATGTACTGTTTCATCTATGTAATCGTCTGAGTAGTAATTGTAGGAAAAGTTATCAAAATTCTCTCTTCCAATCGCCTGGCGGACATTTGCCTGCGAGTAAAGCAGATCCACGATTGCCTGGCGGAAACAATGGCATTTTTCGCGTCCGATAAAGCCGGTATCCGAGCAGTCCGCGCAGAGGTACTTTGGTTCTAGGTAGTCGGCGGGATATCCGTGCGCGGCAACCAGTGCTTTCTTTTCGGCGGAAAGCGCCTCATTTTTTTGCCGGAGGGATAAAAGCGCAGTGGCATCGCCCGCTAAGGAGAGTTTTGCACTGCGCACGCTGCCGTGTGCAATCTCGTCATCAAGCTCTTTTAAGCGCGGGATTTCCCGGTAGAGTTTTTCGCGGCGCGCCATTGTTTCCCGGTGGCTTTTTAAGCGCCTTGCGTCATATTCGCGCAGTATGGAATTATATTGATGGTTCTTAATTGGCATGTGTGCTGTCCTTTCTTAGAAGCATCCCCTCCATCGCGGAATAGTCGGAGGCTGTGTATTTTCGCTGTGGGAAGGCACCGAAACGGTTTGGCGCAGGTGCTGTGCTGCGGGGCAGTTCTTCCTTTGCCCGCGAATTTGCCGCCGCGTTCTTGCGCGCGAATTCGGAGTCGAGGACGGCGATATCCGCCTTTTTCTTGATGCCCGCTGTGTGCCAGCGGGTGAGGATTTTGTCCGCATATTTGAAATCCGGTTTTGAGGCGGAGAGCATGGTGCGGTTGCAGGCTTCCTCGATAATGGAGTTGTCAAAGCCAAAGGTTTCCGTCCAGCGGTGGATATATTTCATTTCGATGCTGCCTGGCGCGCGGTTTAAGCCGAACGCACGGTTGACGACACTGTAGCTCTGCCGGTATGTGGCAGTTTCCGTTTCCGCTTTCTCTATAGTATCCACGCCGGACTGTGCCCAGGCGATTCCAACCGCCTCAATGTAGGAAGGTGCTTTTTTATTTTTGGATGCACAATATTCATAAAGGTAGGCGATTAGTTCTGCCGGGAAGCCAATGCTTTCGTACAGAAATAAAAGAGTCTGTAAATCAGCGGGTTTTAACAGGCGGCCAAGGGTTTGTTCAAGGCGCGTCATCAGCCATTTTACCTCGTCTAAGGAGGTGAGGGCTGTAATCTGTGCATCCGAGTAATCCGGCTTCTCAAAACGGCTCTGCGAAGCGGGTGGAGCAGTCTTTTTTGGAGCCGCACTATCTTCCTGCGGGGAGGTGTCTTCCTTGCATGGTGCGGTTTCCTTCTCTATAGTATCAAAATCCCCTTCCAAAGGTAGAAAGGCAATATCCGTGATGTCTTGCGTCTGGTTTCTTGTAAGGCGCAGAAGACCCAATTTTTCCCAGTATTTTAAAGCCCGCTCAATATCCTTTTCGGTTTCCTCGAGGCGGTCTGCGACCGATGAGAGGGTGCCGTTGTATGATGGGTCACCCACCAGGCGCAGCAGGTAAAGGTAGACCTTGACATAGGAACCGTTCGCCTGCGGCATGTAGCGGTCGATAAAGATATTTGAAATCACCGTGAATTCCATTTTTGCTCCCTGTGAGAGCGTAAGTACAGCAGACATGGCTTCCTCCTTACAAAATATTTATGTATGCGGCATCAGTTCTTTGTTGCAAACAGAGTATAGCACAAGACTGCAAAAAAGAAAAGAAGCGGGTTTGTACTAAGCGCATTGGGGATAACTTTGTGGATAATGTGGATAACGTGGATAGAAAAAAACAGCTTTTCGGGTGGAAAAGAAATGGCTTGTGCGCTTTTTTGCGGAAATGCTGATAAGATGCCGCTTTTCGCGAATGGCCTCCCACTTTATAGGAGAAATTGTGGAAAAAAAAGAATCCACAACCAAAATCATCGATAAATCGTTGATAAGGTTGTGGATAACGTGGATAACTTAGTTCTTTAATATCGCTTCGCCAACGTTTACGATATCTCCGGCACCCATAGTTATCAACAGGTCACCGTGTTTACAATTTGACAATAAAAATTTTTCAATTTCTTCAAAATTCGGGAAATAGTATACTTCTTTCCCGGTTTTTTTCAATTTTTCGGCAAGATCGAGAGAAGAAATATCGCCCGGGTTCGACTCGCGGGAAGCATAAATGTCCGCAAGTACAATTTTATCAGCCAGGGAAAGTGATTCTATAAAATCCTCAAAAAATTTTTTTGTGCGCGAGTAAGTGTGAGGCTGGAAGACACACCAGAGTTCCCTGTGCGGATAATGCTTAGCGGCGGTCAGGGTCGCGCGGATCTCGGAAGGGTGGTGGGCGTAATCATCCACAACCGTCACGCCGTTTATAACGCCTTTTTTCTCGAACCGGCGCTTTGCCCCGCCAAAATGGTGCAGTGCCGAAACAATGGCTGGTGCCGGGACACCGAGCAGATCTGCCATCGCTGCTGCGGCAACAGAATTGGATATATTATGTTCCCCGACAACCTGGAGCGTGATATGCGCGACCAAAGTATCACCATGCATCAGGTCATAACTTCCGAAATCGTTTTCGTTATAAGTGATGCCGGAAGCCCAGTAATCGTAGGTTTTTCCACTTCCCTCAAGACCGTAGGTGATAATATTGGCGGAAAGCCCCTCGGTCAGTTCGTCAATTTTTTCAATATCCCCCTGGATTACCAGGTTGCCGCCACTTGGGAGTTTTTCCATAAACAGTCGGAAAGAATGTCGGATATCCTCAATGTCCTTAAAGAAGTCCAGGTGTTCCGCTTCTATATTTAATATAATTTCATGGCGGGGATAAAAATGGAGAAAACTGTTGGTGTATTCGCAGGATTCCACGATAAAGTGTTCGGAGTGTCCTGCCCGCGCGCTGCTGCCGGACGGAGTAAGTACCGTGCCGATCGAGATGGAAGGGTCTAACCCCGCCTCCAGAAAAATCGTGGAGAGCATGGAGGCGGTTGTTGTTTTTCCGTGGGTTCCGGCAACGCTGATCGCATCTTTATATTGCCTCATAAGCTGGCCTAAGAATTCCGCCCGGTTAAGGAGAGGGATGCCTGCCGCTTTTGCCCGGACAAGTTCCTCGTTATCCTCATGGATCGCTGCCGTGTATACGACAAGCCCGGTATCCGGCGCTATATTTTCAGCATATTGTCCGTAGAAGACTTTGATGCCCCTTTGGGAAAGCCGTTCGCAGGCGGCGTTTTGTGTGCGGTCGGAACCGCTTACAGTAAAACCCCGGTCGGCCAGAAGTTCGGCCAGCCCGCTCATATTACTACCGCCGATACCGATGAAATGCACATGGGTTGGTTTGTTAAAATCGATCTGATACATATTAATACCATATCCTTTCCTGCCCTGCCCGGGTATGTTTCGCCGGTGGGCAACGGGTTTTGTCCCGGAATTTTTGCAGGAGCTTTTTGGCGTATCATACTATATATTGTATAGGGATGTGTTCCTTCTTCCTGCTATCCGGATAAAATAAAGTCCTGTCCCTATTATAATTCTACCGGATTTTGTTGTAAAACGAAAAATTGATTCAGATATTGCGAAAACAAAAAGCAATACATGCTTGTTAAACTGTACAAAAAAACGTTTCGAAAAGTAATTCTTATTGATGAAAACAGATAAAACATACTTTATCAAGAATGGAAAAATTGTGAAAAAGACGCTTTGTTTTTGTGCAGAAATCCAAAAATGGCTACAAAATAAGCAATTTTTAGCAAGTAATGAATTGCAATTAGCAATAATTGATAGGAAATAGTTCATGAAAGGTGGTAAAATAAAATCAGTTAGCAAAAAAAACGTATGTTTTGTAATATCGCTTATGCAAAATATACAAAGATCATTTGGGAAAAGGAGAGGGATAAAGATATGCCTGGGAAGAAGAAAAAGGTTATCCTGATATCGGTTATCGTTATTGCCCTGATTGTAGCGTTTATTGTCTACCGCAAGCTCAATCAGGTGGACAATTACCATGATAAATATGCAGGATACGATCTTGACAGCGACGTGCAGGGCGTAAGCAGGGATTCCACCTATGCGAAATACCTGTTGCTTTACGGGGAGAAGGCGAAACCTTCCGCGAATGTGGAAGTTGATCTGTTCCAGTATACGGACGCTTCTGGGATCAGTGTGATGGAAGGCTATGAGGGTGAGGATAAGGTGCTCCATATGGAGGATGAGGCCAAGGTTTCATGGCAGGTAGATATCCCGGAAACCGGTCTGTACAATATGTACATTGAGTATTATCCGGTGGAGTCCCGCGGGGTAGATATTGAGAGGGCGTTCTACATCAACGGTGTCCTGCCTTTTGCCGGTTCGGATGACCTTGCCTTCTCGAGGGTATGGGGCGACAAAAACGAAGTGCGGGAGGATAACCAGGGCAATGAAATCCGCCCGACGCAGGTTGAACTGCCGCGCTGGCAGAGCGCATACTTTAAGGATTACATGGGTTATTACACGGAACCGTACCAGTATTATTTTGAAGCTGGCGCAAACACGATTACCTTCGAGGCAGTCAATGAGCCGATGGTGATCCGTCGCCTGGTCATTGCAGCGATCAATGAGCAGCCGGATTATGAGGGCTATATTGCCGCTGTGGATAAGAATACATATAAAAACTCTGATACTGCATTTGAGCAGAAAGTTCAGGGGGAGGATTCCACATTCCGCTCGGCACCGTCACTCTATGCGACTTATGACCGTTCCTCCGCGACAACGGAGCCGTACAGTTCAGCAAAGATCAAGCTTAATATGATCGGCGGCCAGGCGTGGAAGGTTTCAGGGCAGTGGATTGAGTGGGAAGTCACAGTGCCGGAGGATGGTCTGTATGAGATTTCGATTAAGGGGCGGCAGAATTACCAGCGCGGTTTCGTTTCAAACCGTGCCGTGTATATCGACGGTGTGATTCCTTTTAAGGAAGTTTCCGCGATTCCGTTCAAGTATGACAATGCATGGGAAATGCTTACACTCTCCGATGCAGAGGGCAATCCGTATCAGTTCGCGCTGACGGCGGGCACGCACACGGTTCGCCTCGAGGTGACACTGGGTGAGCTTGGTGCTATCCTAAATGACATGGAGGACAGTGTATTCCGCCTGAACCAGATGTACCGCAAGATTCTTGTCCTCACCGGTACGGAGCCGGATGAGTTCCGCGATTACCAGCTTGCAAAAGTGTATCCGGAAGTAATTGAAGCAATGGGGCTTGAGAGCAAGAGACTCTACCGGATGGTGGATGAAATCGTGGAGTATTCGGGTCAGAAAGCTTCGCAGATTGCGTCGGCTCAGACGCTTGCCACACAGCTTGAGCGCTTTGTAAAGGATCCGGATCGGATTCCGAAAACACTGGCGAATTTCAAGGAGAACATCAGTTCGCTCGGCACTTCCATCCAGACGCTTTCGGAGGCTCCTCTCGATATCGACTATATTGTGGTGGCGGCATCCGGGAATAAGGTGACAGCGCCTAAGGAAACTTTCTTAAAGAAGGCAGGGCATGAGATCCGTTCCTTTATTTCGTCCTTTACAGAAGACTACAACTCTCTCGGAAATATATACGATAAGGACGAGGCGATCACAGTCTGGATGCTTTCCGGACGTGACCAGAGCACGATCTTAAAGACAATGATCGATGATACCTTTACGCCGGAGTACGGCATTGGGGTCAATGTAAAACTTGTTGAGGCGGGCACGCTCCTTCCTGCGACTGTGGCGGGAACAGGACCTGACATAGCACTTTCGGTTGGTTCTGCGGAACCGGTCAACTATGCATTGCGCAATGCTTCTGTTGATTTGTCAAAGTTTGACGGTTTTGATGAAGTACTTTCACATTACTACCCGAGTGCTTATGCCGCATATCAGTTTAATGGCGGTGTCTATGCACTTCCGGA
This sequence comes from uncultured Lachnospiraceae bacterium, assembly GCA_910577675.1. Classification (GTDB taxonomy): domain Bacteria; phylum Bacillota; class Clostridia; order Lachnospirales; family Lachnospiraceae; genus RGIG4057. The sequence goes on along the minus strand of CAJTOR010000017.1, from coordinate 25,398 downwards.
AACATCGAATTACAATGTATTGTTTTACCGCTCCGATATTATGGAGGAGTTAGGGCTTGAAATTCCGCAGACCTGGGATGATTTTATCAATATCTTGCCGATTATCCAGCAGAATAATATGAGCGTTGGTATCCCAAGTGTGTACAACAGCACAACCGCACCGGATCTGACCAATTTAATGGATCTTTTGTTCCAGAACGGCGGCGAGCTATATAACGGTACTGGCGAATCAACCTCAATTGACGAGGAGGCAGGGGTTAAGGCATTTGAGATGCATACAAGATTTTTTACCCATTACAAATTGCCGACTCTGTACAATTTTGTAAACCGTTTTCGCTCAGGTGAGATGCCGCTTGGAATCAGCTCCTACAGCACATACAACACGCTTGTCGTGTTCGCACCGGAAATTCGCGGACTCTGGGATTTCACATTGATTCCGGGTACACTCAAGGAGGACGGCACAATTGACCGCTCTGCAAATGCCTGGGGCAACTGCTCAATGATGCTTACTGGTTCGGATAATGAGGAGAAGGCATGGGAGTTCTTAAAATGGTGGGCATCCGCCGAAACCCAGCTCCGCTTCGGGCGCGAGCTTGAGAGTGTCATGGGTTCCTCCGCGAGGTATGCGACTGCGAATGTGGATGCGTTTGAGGGTCTGGCATGGAGCAGCAAGCAGATGAAAGTGTTAAAGGAACAGTGGGCATGGACGAAGGGCAACCCGGAAGTTCCGGGAAGTTATTACACTTCGAGACACTTAGTCAACGCTGTCAGAAAGGTTGTCGTGGCGAGCGAGGATCCGCGTGAAACACTGCTTGACTACACGAGGACGATCAACGAGGAGCTGACAAAGAAGCGCAAAGAGTTCGGACTTTCCACAGCGGAATAGAAAGGAGGAAAAGAGAATGTCATTCATGCAGAAATATATGAATAAGAAGAAAAAGAATTTTCACATTGCAATGTATAAGGCAAAACGCTCGAAGACCTGCTATCTGTTCCTCCTGCCGTATGCAGTTATATTTACGCTGTTCTACATTGTGCCGGTGGTTATGTCCATCTGTTTAAGTTTTACTTACTACAACGTGCTCGAAACACCGCGCTTTGTGGGGCTTAGCAACTATATCGATCTGTTCCTGGCGGACGATGTCTTCCTGACATCCGTTACGAACACCTTCGCAATTGCTGCGATCACGGGACCTCTTGGTTATCTGGCATCCTTTTTGTTTGCATGGTTTATCAACGAGCTGCCGCGCTATATCCGCGCATTTGCAGTGCTGATTTTCTATGCGCCGACGATTTCCGGCCAGGTTTACCTGATCTGGGCGATTATGTTCTCGGGCGACGCATACGGTTATGTGAATTCATTCCTGATGAAACTGGGTTTTATCAACGCGCCGATTCTCTGGCTGACCGACCCGAAATATATGATGCCGGTTATCCTCCTTGTTATTTTGTGGATGAGTCTTGGTACTGGGTTCCTCTCGTTTGTGGCAGGTCTTCAGGGTGTTGACCAGTCCCAGTATGAAGCGGGCTATGTGGATGGTATAAAGAACCGCTGGCAGGAGCTATGGTATATCACGCTGCCGAACATGAAGCCGATGCTTATGTTCGGGGCGGTTATGGCAATCACACAGTCCTTCGGTGTCTGCGAGGTCACAATGGCACTCGCGGGCTTCCCGAGTACCGACTATGCGGCACGTACCGTCGTTACTCACCTTTTCGATTACGGTTCCGTCCGTTTTGAGATGGGCTATGCATCCGCAATCGCAACCGTACTTTTCATTACCATGATTCTTTGCAACAAGCTGATACAATCGCTGCTTAGAAAAGTGGGAACCTGATAACAGACTGGGAAAGGTGAGGAAGGATATGAAAAAAATAAAAAGAAGAAAACCGAACAGGTCCAGGGGCGGCGATCTCGGAATCTATATCATGCTGATCCTGTTTGGTATTTTCATGGCGCTGCCGCTGGTGTATGCGATCAGCAGCGCGTTCAAACCTCTGGATGAGATTTATCTGTATCCGCCAAAGTTTTTCGTGCAGCATCCTACGATGGACAATTTCCAGGATCTATTCGTTATCATGGGGAAATCCTGGGTGCCGTTCTCGCGCTACATATTTAATACCGTAATTATCACTTTAATCGGTACGGTGGGGCATCTGATTTTTGCCTCGATGGGTGCGTATGTACTTGCAAAATATGATTTCCCTGGCGGAAAGACATTTTTCAATATTGTCGTGACAGCGCTTATGTTCTCGGGCTATGTTCTCGGTATCCCGAACTATTTGATTATGACGAACTTAGGCTGGGTGGACAGTTATCTCGCCGTTATCATCCCGGCGTTCGCCTCGCCGATGGGACTCTTCCTGATGAAGCAGTTTATGGAGGGTATCCCGGACGCATTAATCGAGGCGGCAAAGATCGACGGTGCCAAAGAGTGGACGATCTACTATAAGATTGTTATGCCGATGGTAAAACCAGCCTGGCTGACTCTTATTATTTTCTCGGTGCAGAACCTCTGGAATACCAAGGCATCAAACTATATTTATTCCGAGGAGTTAAAGACATTGCCTTATGCGTTGCAGCAGATTATCAACGGCGGTGTATCGAGAGCCGGTGTCGGTTCGGCGGTAACACTCTTTATGATGATTGTGCCGATTATAACCTTTATTTTATCACAGAGCAACATCTTAGAGACAATGGCAAGTTCCGGTATCAAGGACTAAGGAGGGGAGCATATGAATAGCAAAAAAATAATGCAAAGATTTATTTGCCTGTTGCTCGCCATGCTTCTTCTTTCCCCGGCGGCTGCAATCAAGGCAGGAAATAACTTTTACACTTATATCTATGATGTGTTCGGCGATGAGAGGGAGTCACCGGATGCCTACACTCCTCAGCTTAGGATTATTGGGACTGACCTGGGGATCGGGGATTTCTCACAGCCTCAGGGCATGTATGCGAAAGGTGACAGGGTTTATATCGCGGATACCGGAAATAACCGGATTGTGGAGTTGCTTGCAGGTATTGAAAACCTCACCCTGGTTCGGGTGATTGATACTTTTAAGAATGGCGGTGAGGATGATACCTTTAGCGGACCGAACGATGTGTTTGTCACGGACAACGGCGATATTTTTGTCTGTGATACGGAAAACAAGAGGGTCGTGCATCTTGACAAAGACCTGAATATGATAAAGACACTCGTACAGCCTGTGGATGAAACTTACGACGCATCGCAAGAGTTTCTTCCGACAAAAGCTGTGGTGGACGAATCAGGCCGCATCCTGGTGCTCGGACGAAATGTAAACAAGGGTGTTATGCAGTATTCACCGGAAGGAGAATTTACTGGCTACATCGGTGCAAGCAAAGTTACATTCTCGATGGTTGACTATATCTGGAAGAAACTTTCAACCAAGGAACAGAGAGCCCAGATGGAGCAGTTCGTGCCGACTGAGTACAATAATATTGCACTTGACAAGGATGGTTTCGTCTATGTGACAACCTCGGTCTTCAGCGAGTGGGATTTGAAGGATGACAAGGCAAAGCCAATCCGCAAGCTTAACTCCATGGGTTCGGACATTCTGATTAAAAACGGTGACGTGCCACCAATTGGTGATGTCCAGTGGGGGGAGGGCGGCGGAGTAAAAGGACCATCAAAATTAATTGATGTTACGCCGCTTGAGAATGATATCTATTATGCGATCGACCGCACGCGCTGCCGTATATTCGGCTACGATTCACAGGGGCAGCTTTTGTATGCGTTTGGCGGCAATGGGAACACATTGGGATATTTTACCAATCCTGTCGCCTTAGACCATATCGGCAATGACCTCTATGTACTTGATGGCAGCAGGAACAACCTGACGAAACTGGTGCTCACCGACTATGGGAAGCAGATTAACAATGCGATCATGGCCTATCAGAAGGGCGACTATGACCTGTCTGCTGATTACTGGAGGCAGGTGCTTAGGATGAACAGCAATTACGATCTTGCATACCTTGGCATCGGGAGGGCGTTACTTCGCCAGAACCGCTACAAAGAGGCGATGGAGTATTTTGAATTAAAGTATTATGGGAGAGCCTATTCCAAAGCTTTCAAGCTTTACAGGAAGGAATGGATTGAGGAACATATTGTTTATTTTGTTGTCGGGCTTTTGATTCTGATTATAGTACCAAAGACCATTAAGACGGTAAAGAAAGTTAAAAGGGAGGTGTCTGAGGAGTGAAGATAGCGGAAAAGATCAATAAAGACAGCTTAAAGGAATATAAAAGATCCCTCAAATTTTCCCTCCATGTGATTGGGCATCCTTTCGATGGTTTCTGGGATTTGATCCATGAGAAACGCGGTTCCCTGGCAGCGGCGAACACAATTATTATCGCGGTACTTCTGATCCGTATCTGGCGCATGCAGATGACAAATTTTATGTTTATAATGTACCGCCCGCAGAATTTTAATGTCCTGATGTGCTGCCTGGAATTGATTGTTCCGATTGTGATCGGATGCATTTCAAACTGGTGCCTGACCACATTGTTTGATGGGAAGGGCACACTGAAGAATATTTATATGGCGGTGTGCTACGCTTATACGCCGTATGTGCTGCTCCAATTGCCGATGATTTTTCTCAGCAATATTGTGACAGCGGAGGAAGGTGTCTTCTGGACATACCTGAACAGCTTCACGGATATCTGGATTGCCATCCTAATACTTTCGGCAATGATGATGATCCATGATTACAGCCTGGGAAAAGCGATTTTCGCGGCGATTGCGACGGCGGTTGGCATGCTGATTATCATATTTATCCTTTTGTTGTTCTTCAGTTTGATTTCTGATGGTTTTGCTTATTTTATCTCGCTTTACAAAGAGATAGCATTCCGATTCTATTAAGGCGCGAGGAGGTTTACGATGAAAAAATCAAAATTTTTAAGTTTCCTTCTTGCATTAAGCCTGTCGTCGGCAGCTTTTACAGGCTGCGGCGAGAAGGAAGTACAGGAAGATAACTTGGTCATCTACGGTTATGAGGAAGATAAATCCGAATACGTGATGGAAAATGATTATTTGAAGTTTGTGATGGATCCTGCAACGACGCAGTTCACCTTAACGGAGAAGGGCAGCGGTAAAGTATGGTATTCGAACCCACCTGATATGTCGGTTGAAACCATTGCAAACAAGTCCACCAAGGATGGTTTGCAGTCCACTCTGATGATTGTTTACGGCACGGCGAACGGCGTTGAAACCACACTTAACAGCTATGGTTACAGTGTGGAAAACGGATTGTACGAAATTGAGGAAGTCGAGAGCGGTATTAAGGTGAAGTACTCCATCGGCAATATTGAGCGCACCTATATTATACCAGCAGCGCTCCCGGAGAACCGCTATTTAAGCTTTTACGATAAGATGGAATCAAAGACACAAAAAAGACTTGACCAGTACTATCGGAAGTATGATATTAACAACCTCCGCGATGAGGATAATGAGGAGGAACTTTTGAAGACTTATCCGGATCTTGCGACAGAGCCGGTATATGTTTTGAGAGATGGTTTGCAGGAGCATATCAGAGTCAGAATAGAAGAGTATTTCGAGGGTGCCGGCTATACATATGACGATTTTGTGGAGGATTCAGCCAAATATTCCGTGACGAAGGTAACAGACAAACCGGCATATGATGTGTCCGTAGTGTATGAGCTTGATGGAAAGGACTTTGTTGTGCGCATCCCGATGGAGGAAGTGGACTATAAGGATGCTTATCCGATTATTTCGATCAAGCCGCTTCCGTACTTTGGGGCAGGCCATACCACAGATGATGGGTTTATCCTGGTACCGGACGGCAACGGAGCAGTGATACGCTTTAACAATGGCAGGCAGTCGCAGAATGCTTTCTACAGCAATGTGTATGGCTGGGATTACGGGCAGAAGCGATCCGCGGTAATTTCCGAATCATGTGCCCTTTATCCGACATTCGGCATCTGTAATAATGGTTCCTCTTTCCTGTGTATAGCGGAGGAGGGGAGTGCTTATGCGACCATTGAGGCGGATGTTTCGGGAAGGCTTCACACCTTTAACTATGCCAATACTGGATATAAGATTATTCACAGTGAGAGTATGGATGTATCTTCAAAATCCGATAAGGCAGTTGTGGTATATGAAAAGAATGTGCCTAAGGGTGATCTGATCAACCGCTACCGTTTTGTTGAGGGTGATACTTACGCTGACATGGCGCTAGCTTACAGGGATTATCTGACTGCAAGATATGCGCAGCTCGATAAAAATAACGATTCTTCCACGCCTGTTGTTGTGGAGTTAATCGGTGCGATTGAGGCCGTCGAGAACCATCTGGGATTCCCGGTTACAGTATCAAGGGAACTGACTTCCTATAAGGAGGCTGCTAAGATTCTGGAAGACTTTGTGGCGGCGGGAGTGGAAAACCTTGATATGAAGTATGTTGGCTGGTTTAATGAGGGTGTGCACCATAAAGTGCCGACAAGTGTAAAGCTTATTTCCGAACTTGGCAGCAAAAAGGATTTCAAGAACTTTGTTTCAAAGGTGAATGATGCGGGTGCGGATCTTTATCTGGAGGCATTTGTCGAGTTTGTATATAAAAATACGCTGACGGATGGATTCAGTATCAACCGTGATTCCGCAAAATATGTGACAAAGGAGATTGCGGAGCTTTGGGATTACAGCCCGATAATTTATGCACTGGAAGATTATGAAGATGATACTCTCCGCTACTACGTAAAGAATAAATATACCAATAAACTGATAGATTCGCTGGTAAAATCAGTGGAAAAATATGGGGCAAAAAATCTTTCATTTGCCGACCTCGGCAAATTGATCGGCGGGGATTACAACCCTAAGGCGGTTGTGACGCGCGAGGAAATGATGAAGTTACAGCAGGAAAGACTGGCGCAGTTAAAGGAGAACGGGAACGGTTATATGATTTATACCGGAAATGAGTACGCAGTGCCATATGCCGACGCGGTGCTTGACCTTGAACTGGTTGGAAAGCAGTACGGGATAGTGGATTATATGGTTCCGTTCTATACAATTGCACTGCACGGGCTGGTCAACTATACGGGGGCGGCTATGAACCTGGCACCGGATCGTGAACTGGCATGGCTAAAGAGTATTGAAACCGGTGCAGGTCTGTATTTTACTTTTATTGACGCATCTGGTTCCAAAGTTCAGGAAACACCGTATACTTATCTTCACGGCTCGGAGTACAGCAAGTGGAAGGATGAAGCACTTGCAATGTATAAGGAGTACGACGAGGCACTTGGCCATGTTTATAACCTGTTTATCACGGGCCACCGCTATCTGGCAGACGGTGTGACAGAAACCACTTATGAGGATGGCACGAAGGTCTATGTAAATTACAATTACACGGATTATTCGGAAGGTGGCGTATCTGTTTCGGCGAGGGATTACGCTGTAAAGAAAGGGGGAGAATAAATGAAAGCAAAAAAGAAGAAAACGCTGGCACAGAAAAATGCGATTGCCGGTTATCTCTTTATTCTTCCGTTTATCATCGGGTTTATCGCATTCCTGGGATACCCGCTGATTGAGTCGATCCAGATGAGTCTTTCCGAGGTTACGGTCGGCAATGGCGGCTTTTCGATGCGCTTTATCGGCATTAACAATTTTAAGAAAGCTTTCACGGTTGACCCGGAGTTTAACAGGTTTTTGACGGAGTCGATCAGTAGCATGCTCTATAAGGTTCCGGCAACGTTAGTATTCAGCTTCTTTGTTGCACTTTTGCTGAACCAGGAATTTAAGGGCAGGGGATTTGTGCGTGCGATCTTCTTCCTGCCGGTTATCCTCTCCTCCGGCGTTATTGTAGGTCTTGAGTACAATAACACGCTCCTTCAGGGAATGGAGGATGTGGTAAAGGAATCCGGCGGCAATTCGAGTATTACGGCGACGTTACAGACCATCCTTGATACGGGCGGCATGGGCTCAAAATTTTTCGGCTATGTGTTTGATATACTGGACAGTGTTTATGATATCGCGATTGCCGCCGGTATCCAGATTATTATTTTCCTCTCCGGTTTGCAGACCATCTCGACTAGCATGTACGAGGCGGCAAAGATTGAGGGCTGTACAGCCTGGGAAAGTTTCTGGAAGATTACCTTCCCGATGGTAAGCTCCCTTATTCTGGTGAATATTGTTTACTCGATCATTGACTTTCTTATTCGGACAGATAATGAGGTCATGGAGAAAATCAACAAGACGATGTCAATGCAGATGGATTACGGGTTTTCCTCTGCGATGGCGTGGAGCTATTTCCTCTGCGTCATGGGGATCATAGCTGTTGTTTCTCTTATCTTATCAAAGAAGGTATACTATTATGAGTAGAGCGAGCGCAAAAATTGAAAGGGATAAATTCTGGGAGAGAAACCGTAAATCCGATGGTTATCTGTTAAAGAAAACCATCGGAAGCGGGTTCTATAAGATTGCAAGAGCCATTCTTCTGTTCGGTTTGTGCTTCTTGATTATTCAGCCGTTGCTAAATAAGATTTCAATCAGCTTTATGCAGGAGCAGGATCTGTATGATGCCACGGTTATCAGTGTACCAAGGAACTTTACAACATTTAATTACAAGCTTGTGAACCAGCTTTCAGATTACTGGACCTGTCTGAGGAACACAGTGTTTGTATCACTTCTTGTCAGTGTGATCCAGGTGGCTGCCTGCACTTTGGTCGGCTACGGGTTTGCGCGCTACAAGTTCCCGCTTAAAAAATTCTGGTTCGCGTGCGTTATGCTTTCCATCCTGATACCGCCGCAGACCATTTCCTCATCGCTTTGGCTTCACTTCTCGTTCTTCGATGTGTTCGGTATCTTTAAAGCGATTACTGGAAAAACAATTAATTTGCAGAACTCGATGGCTCCGTATATTATGATGTGTATGGGCTGTATGGGGTTAAAGAGCGGGCTTTATATTTACCTGATCCGCCAGTTCTTCCGCAATATCCCAAAAGAACTTGAGGAGGCGGCTTATGTGGATGGCTGCGGCAAGTTAAAGACCTTTATCCGCATTATGCTCCCGGATGCGAAGCCAATCCTGACATCGTGCTTTTTGTTTGCATATGTATGGCAGTGGACGGATTCCTATTATTCGAAATTATTCTTGGGCAAGGTAAAGCTTTTGCCTAAGGCGCTGGTTTCGCTGACAGGGCGGTTGGGAGATTATTATACATCCCTGTACGGACCAGGACTTATGCCATCAGCGGCATATGAGCAGGCAATGATTGCAACAGGGCTGCTAATGACAATTATCCCACTGCTGATTATCTACTTGTTCGCGCAGAAGGGGTTTGTTGAGAGTCTTAGCCAGAGTGGTATTAAGATGTAAGTGTCAAAAAGATTTATATGAAGCGGTCGGGATTTTGGGCATGTCCCCAAAATCCGCCGCGAAGGTGTTAGCAAAGCATGATTTTTCTTGCTTTGGAATGTGTTTACCACTGGAAAAATAATTGGAAATATGGTATAATATCGTTAGATATTATACCAGTGCTGATTTGCGTCCGACCAGAGGGAGGACAATTTCTCAGGCAAATCATGCGCATCCCCCGGAGGGAAAGCGCATAAATGCGCTTAGCATGTCGGAACGACATGGTATAATGTTCGCAGCGATTAATGTGGTGTCATGTAAAAAATATCCGCGCTATTTTGCAGCGGTGGTGTGGATGGAAACAAACAGTGTATAGACGGATAGTCCGTTTATAGCAATAAAAAGGAGGTAGCAGCATTGAGAAAGAAAGGTCAGAAATTAGCAGCAGTTATGATGTCGCTTGCCATGACGGCAAGTATGACGGCTTGTGGAGGGGATGATAACGCAGAAGCAGGAAAGAATACTACAAATACCCCTAAGCCAACGCAGGAGGCAAATAAACCAGACGATGGGAGTGATCTTCCTGAGCCGACCGAAGTGCCGGAGAAGTACAAGGATCTGGGCGGTCTTGAGATCATAATCGGTGACTGGTGGTCGGGTGAGGAAGGAGAGCCTACAAATGCACAGGAGGAGGCTACCCGTCAATACCGCAAGGAAATCCAGGAAAAGTATAATTTCACGATCAAGCAGACTAGTATCGGTGGCTGGGGTGAGCATCAGGAGAACTTCGTTGTTTCCACGATGGCGAATGCGCCTATGGCTTCCCTGTTTATGATGGATCAGGGCTTTATCGCGAAACCTTTGGCAAACAATCTTTTCTATGATCTTGCGACACTGGATAGTTTTGATTTTACCGAGAGTAAATGGAATGAGGCGGTTCGTGAGCAGATGACCGACGGCAATCATGTATATGGTATGGCGAACGGCAGACCGGAGTGGAGGCAGGGTGTCTTCTGGAACAAGAGGCTTTTTGAGGAGGCAGGTCTTGACCCGGATCTTCCATATGACTTGCAGGCAAGCGGTGAGTGGACATGGGCAAAATTTGAGGAACTCTGCCAGAAGCTGACCCGCGACACGAACAGTGACGGTATACCGGATACATACGCGCTGGCGAGTTTCTCCATCGATATGTTCAAGGTACTTGTGGCTTCCAACAATGCAGAATTTATCGGTCGTGACGAGAATGGCAAGTATTATAACGCGACAGGTACACCGGAGTTTCTTGCAGCTATGCAGTTTGGCGTGAAGCTGATAGAGAACAAGTACGAGATGCCAGTTCCTGAAGATGCTGAGTGGGATTGGTTTGTCCCGGCATTCCACGATGCAAAGGTAGCAATGACTTTTGCCGAGGAATTTAAGGTAGGTCTGTGGAAAGATATGGATGATGATTTCGGTTTTGTTATGTGCCCAGCAGGTCCTAGCGGTCAGAGCACGACAATCTTCGCGGATAATGTCGTAGTTATGCCAGTATGTATGGACGCTGAAACAGCAAACAAGATCGCATTCGCATACAATCTTTATACGAACCCGACACCGGGCTACGAGGATGATGACGACTGGAAGACCCGCGTGTACGATAATTTCCGTGACGAGCGTGCCGTTGATGAAACCCTTACCATGATGTATGAAGAGGGCAGGGGTGTTGTATGGTATCTGCCGATGGTTTACGGTGCAGACTATGGCGATATCATCTACAATGTATACGGTCTGCACAATACGCCGGCAGAGAAGATTGAAGAAGTTGCTAATAGCTGGCAGATGTTAATTGAAGATGCTAACATGAAGTAAAACACAAAATGTTTGAAACGCAGCGGTTCATGTGGGAGGGCGGCAGCGTGCCGCCCCGCATGGAACCGTATTTTTATGTATATATTTGCAGGGAGGAAAGCGCACTTCCTGCGGAAAAATGTTCTTAGTTTTTTGAGTATTAAGGTGGTAGGGTGGTATGGATATTTTTTGATAGGATAATAAATACTGTTTACGAAAAGGTTTTCGCAAACGGGTATTATTTGGGTAGAAAACAGGAATCCATATGGCTTGCTGGTAAGGAGGAGGAATATGCTGTCAGGGAATAAAAACGGGATTAGAAGGGCTGCCGCATGGATGCTGCTTGGCGTTATGGTTTGTGGTTTTATAGGCTGTGGACAGAAAGAAGACACGGACGGAAAAAACGAAGGTACGCCAGAAGCACAGGTGACGAAAGGGGCGGAGTCAGATGTACAGGTGACGCAGGGCGCAGAACCTGAGCAGGACGCTACAGATACAGCACCGACAGAACCAGCCAAAGAAGTCAGGACGGATTTTTACATATCTTCGATAGACGAGGAGATTCCGAGTATGAGCGAATACTGGAAGGATTATTTTTCGATCGGTATCGCGATTACAAAAGGGGAATTGCTCAATGATTTTAAGGGGGATCTTATTAAACAGCAGTTTAACAGTATGACCTGCGGTAATGAGATGAAACCGGACGCGCTGCTTGACCGGGAGGCGACGAAATCGGCAGGGACGGAAACCTGTCCGGTACTTAAATTTGATAGTTGTGACGAAATGCTACAGTTTTGTGTAGATAATAATATAAAAATGAGGGGACATACCCTGGTATGGCACAGTCAGACTCCGGATTGGTTCTTTATGGAGGAGTATTCAAACAAGCCGGATGCCGTCTTTGCATCCCGCGAGGTAATGCTTCAGCGCATGGAGAATTATATCCGACTTGTGATGGAATATGTTAATACTACTTATCCGGGGGTGGTTTATGCGTGGGATGTGGTAAATGAGGCGATTGCGCCGGGGGATGGCGGCGAGGATGGGATGCGTATGAGCGATAGTCTGTGGTACCAGACCATCGGACCGGATTTTGTCGAGAAGGCGTTTGAATACGCGAGAAAATATGCTGATCCGGAACAGAAGTTATTCTACAATGATTTTAATACTTATGAAGCTCCAAAGCGCATTGCGATTCTGAACCTGGTGAACAAGATTAAGGATCAGGGGAATATAGATGGTATCGGGATGCAGAGTCATATCGGTATGAGCTCGCCAACGCTTTTAGACTATGAGGAAACCATCCGCAAGTTTGGGGAAACCGGTCTTGAAATCCAGATTACGGAGCTTGATATCAATTTGGATTCCAACACCGAGGAGGACTTTTTGAAGGAGGGCACACGCTATAAAAGGCTGTTCTTTACCTTTAAAAATCTTGTGGATAACGGTGAGGCAAATATTACGAATATAACGGTCTGGGGGCTGACAGACGAAGGGTCGTGGCTGAATAAGGATGGAAAGCGCTATCCGCTTTTGTTTAACCAGGTTCTGGAAACAAAACCTGCGTTCTGGGGAGTTTTGATGGATGATGGGATACCGCTTTATTAGCGGTGGTTTCGTGCGGCATATGCCGATTGGAAAACGGGATATGCCGGATGCATGGATGGGATAAAAGTATTTTGGGAAAGGACAGATAGTCCTTCCTTAGCCGTAATATGGCAAATTGTATGCAAGGAGGAGAAAAAGCATGGGGGATCAGGCGTATCTTAACGAGAGCCTTACGTTTGAGGAGAGGGCGAAGGCACTTGTAGCCGAGATGACACTGGAAGAAAAAGTTTTTCAGACTTTACACGGAGCAAAAGAAATTAAACGACTTGGGGTGAAAGCATACAATTACTGGAATGAGGCGCTGCACGGTGTGGCGCGGGCGGGCGTGGCAACGGTCTTCCCGCAGGCGATTGGTCTGGCTGCGATTTTTGACGAGGATTTCATGGAGGAAGTCGCGGACGTTATATCGACAGAGGGGCGTGCAAAGTTTAATGCACAGCAAAAGTATAGTGATTATGATATATATAAGGGGCTGACATTCTGGTCCCCGAACGTAAATATATTCCGCGATCCGCGCTGGGGGCGCGGCCATGAAACTTACGGCGAAGATCCTTATCTTACCTCGCGCCTGGGTGTGCGCTTTATCGGCGGTATCCAGGGGCATGACGGGAAATATCTAAAGGCGGCAGCCTGTGCAAAGCATTTTGCCGTGCATTCAGGTCCTGAGGGAATCCGGCACAGTTTCAACGCGGAGGCAACAAAACAGGATATGTATGAAACCTATCTCCCGGCATTTAAGGCATGCGTGAAAGAGGCGGATGTCGAGGTGGTTATGGGGGCGTACAACCGCACGAACGGCGAGCCGTGTTGCGGGAGCAAAACTTTGCTTTTGGATATCCTTCGCAAAGCGTGGGGCTTTACCGGGCATGTTACCTCCGATTGCTGGGCGATCAAGGATTTCCATGAGTTCCATATGGTCACGAAAACACCGGTTGAGTCGGTATCACTTGCGATGAATAATGGCTGTGACTTAAACTGTGGAAATATTTTTGGGAACCTTCTGCAAGCGGTGCGTGATGGCATGGTAGCGGAGGAAACAATTGATGGTGCTGTTACCAGGCTGATGGTTACGCGCATGAAACTCGGTCTTTTTGACAAGGAGATACCATTTAGCGATATTCCGTATGAGGTTTGCGACTGTGCGGAGCACCGCGCAATCAATCTTTCGGCGGCGAAGCGCTGTCTGACCATGCTGAAAAATAAGGACAGCTTCCTCCCGCTTGATAAAAACAAAGTCCGCAGCATCGGTGTGATAGGACCGAATGCGGACAGCCGTGCGGCTCTCGTGGGTAATTATGAAGGGACAGCTTCGGAATATGTAACGGTACTTGAGGGAATCCGTGAAGCGGCGGGTGATGAGGTGCGTGTTTTCTATTCGCAGGGATGCCATCTTTATAAGGATCGCATATCGGGACTTGCTATGGCGGATGACCGCTTAGCAGAGGCAAAGGCAGTGGCAGATGCTTCGGATGTAGTGGTTATGTGCCTTGGTCTTGATGCAACCATTGAGGGCGAGGAGGGCGATGCCGGGAACGAGTTCGGCAGCGGCGACAAGCTTTCCCTGGGGCTGCCGGGAAAACAGCAGCAGCTTCTCGAGGCGGTGGTAGCCTGTGGTAAGCCCGTTATTCTTGTATTGCTCGCGGGTTCCGCGCTTGCAGTTACCTGGGCGGACGGTCAGGATAGTGTGCCTGCCATCGTTCAGGGATGGTATCCGGGTGCGCAGGGAGGCCGCGCCATCGGGCAGTTATTATTCGGGGCTTATTCCCCGGAAGGCAAACTTCCAGTTACCTTCTACCGCACGACGGAGGAGCTGCCTGAGTTCACGGACTATTCGATGAAGGGACGCACCTACCGTTATATGGAGCAGGAAGCACTCTATCCATTTGGGTTCGGGCTTAGTTATACAAAGTTTGTGTGCAGTGCGAAGATCGAGGTGTGTGATGCAAATACAGGTGCTGATGATATGGATATGCAGGTAGGTCAGATGAATTCAGAAGCACAGAGCAGTGCGGATGAGCATGTGATTGCCGCGGGCAGTATAGTAAAGATTACAGCTTCGCTTACCAATATTGGTTCCTATGATGGTGCTGAAACAGTTCAGGTTTATGTGAAGGCAAAGGATGTGCCAGGTGCTCCAAAGTATCAGCTTAAGGGGTTAAAGAAACTTACACTTGCGGCGGGGGAACACAGGGAAACAGAGATTGTGCTTGATATGCGGGCATTTGGATTATTCACAGAGGAAGGCGAGAAACTGATTTATCCTGGTGAGTATGAAATCTATGTCGGCACATGCCAGCCGGATGAAAGAAGTGCTGCGCTGACGGGGAACAAGCCTCAGGTATTTACTGTAACCTGCAAGGAACGCGCAGTGGTGGAAACGATATAAAAAGGTTTATGGAGCCTTTGTGAAAACGAAGGATTTTTGAGGGGTGTATATATAGAGAGGGGAAAGCGGACTGCTAGAGAAGGAGCAGCCCGCTTTCCTGTTTGTGTGCGGGGCGCGGATGGAATACACAATCCCATGTAGAGAAAGTATACTGCAAAAACAGGTATGGGACGCACAGCGGAAGTGGAATTTCTCCCTTGGATTGGAGATAAAAATATTAAATATTGGAATTATCTGATTCTTTATAAAAGATCATTGCGAGAACAGCCGCCGTCACAGCCCCGCAGAATTTGGCACCCATCAGGGCGGGAAGCATTTCCGGTTCCGTGCTGAGGGTAAAGCCCAGATGCGCGGCGAGCAGGCTGGTTCCGCTGACCAGAAAAGCCCCGGAAGCGACCTTACCCTTTGGATCCATATCCTTGTACATCGAAAAGACAGGGATTGCACTGACCAGCCCGACTAGCATCCCTGTCAGACTCTGCGGGGCAACACCCAGTTTTTTACCGAGGTGGGAAAAGGGCGCGGCGAGCAGTCGGCGCAGTAATTCCGCCGCGGGGAGGCTTCCCAGTAAAACCACACCGATGGAGGACACCACCGCCATAGCTTCGCCAATCGGAGCCATACCGGGAAGTGGGTTCCAGCCGAGGAAGGATTCCACAGCTGCCAGTATAAGCCCGACTGTAACCAGAATCCGGATTCCTTCAGCGAGTGCGCAAAAACCCTTCACCATTTTGTCAGGGATTTTAAAAAGCCCGAGCAATAGCAGGAATGCGGCGACAAAAATTGGAAGGTTCTGGTGCAGGCTATTGACAAAGGACAGCCCGCAAAGCAGCCCGCCGACAACCAGACCGACGGGCATGGCAGCTAATCCAAGCATAATCCCCCTGGCAAAAAATTCGCGGTCTTTTCCGCAGATCATCCCCATGCCCACCGGGATAGTAAAAACCAGGGTGCAGCCAAATACCGCGGAAACCACGATTCCCGCATAGCTGCCGACCAGGCTGTTAACAGCAAGTTCCTTTGAAAGCTGGTAGCCGCCCATATCGATAGCCAACACACTGCCGAACATAGCCGGGTCCGCACCGATAGCCTGATAAAACGGGATGATTGCCCGCCCTAAAACATCCGCGAGCACCGGGGCAAGGCAGATCATCCCCGCCATGGACAGCGCCATGGAACCGAGGAGCCTAAAGCCCTCCTCGAATTTTTCACCCAGCCCGAACCGGTTTTTAAAAAGCCGGTCAAGCCCGCCAAGTACTGCCCCCACGGTCATAACTGCCATAAGTAGCTGATTCATAAAATCCCCCATTCCAAGAATATTTGCGATTGAAAAACCGCAGGAGAAAGCAGCGGATGCAGTTTCTCCTGTCGGCACCATGTGAAAAGTAAGTGAATCTGTATTATTTTGCAATATATATGTACTTTTGCAATATTTAAAGTTTTGTTTAAGTATTAAACTCCTGCCACAAAACCCTTCTGCATGGTTTCCTCGATTTCCTCGATTGTTCTCGGTGTTATTGAGGACAGGTTTTCACATCCTGTTTCGGTTACTAGGCAATTATCTTCTAAGCGGAAGCCAATCCCCCACTCTTCATGATAAATCCCGATATCCACACAGAAAACCATGCCGGGCGCAATCACCTCCGGCGTTTCTACCACATCATGGACATCAAATCCCACATGGTGCGCGCCGCCATGCCACATGTAGGTGCCGATATTTTTCACATCATTAAGCACTCCGGCCTCCACCAAAAGTCCTGCGTTGTAACGTCTGGCCTCTGCGTCCACCTCACGCATTGCCATCCCCGGTTTGATTATGTCAAACATATGGTTTGAGGTGGCGAGAGCACACTGGTATAATAATTTTTGTTTCTCGTTAAAATGCCCGTTGCAAGGCCAGCCCCTGGACACATCATTCATCAGGTAGTCATGCCACGCCCCAACATCATTCAATACCATATCCCCATCGTGTGCCTGCCCCTTATATGCATAATAATGAATACAGAAATTGTTTTTCCCGGCAGAAATAATGGATGGGAATGCCGGACCCTGCGGACCGTACTGACCGAGTACATAATCAAAAACCGCTTTGTACTGGTATTCGTACATTCCGGGCTTTGAAGCCTTCATCATCGCCGTAATGGCTTCGCAGGTGACTTTCTCCGCCTAGCGCATTGCCGCAAGTTCGCACGGCTGTTTGATTGTGCGCAGTCTTCGTACAATTTTATTGGCGTTTTCTATTTTTAAATAAGGATAATTCTGTGCTACCTGATTTAATATCAGATGGGCGGGCTCATCACGGTCTGAAGGTGATACCCGGTAAAGGTCAAGATAAAGATATTGGTAATTACCCGTTGAAGCAAGCTGATGAAATTCATCTGTGAAAGCACCAACATATCCCGTGTCTGCAATCCCCGAAATCTCCGACGCTTCGTCCGGTTTGATGCGCGCCCCGGTCCAGCGCTCTTTTAACAGATCCGGCGGCAGCAGGAAGATTTTTTCACGCACATTGCCCTCACCGTCCTTGCGCGCCAGTAAAATCAATTCTTTGCTGTCAAGTCCTGTCAGGTAAAGGAAATTCCGGTTTGTGTAAAATGGGTAAAACTCATCGTTGGTCTTTCTTATTTCCAACCCGGAAAACATAACCAGCAGTGAATTTTCCTTCATCTGCTTATAAAAATTCTGCCGGTTCCCTTTAAAAAATTCTTTTTCCATCTTAAAACCCTATACCTTTCTATAATATTTTTCTTGGCGGGAAAATTTCTCCCAGGGAAGTTCTCTAAATAAGGAGAGAATTTCTCTTGTGGAGAGGTTTGCCCGCAGGAGAGTTTTCTCTTATAAAGAGATTTGTCCGCGGAAAAGTTTTCTCTTACGGAGAGGTTAGCCCCGCAGGAGAGTTTTCTTTTATAAAGAGATTTATTCCAAGGGGAAATTTTCTTATTAGGAGAAAGCCGCCTTTATGTTTATTATAATCCAGGAAGGGGGGAGGGTGCAAGAAAATATTTTCAATGGGGTAGAAAGCGGTGGTATACTGGTTTGTGGCGTATGTGGGATGTTTTTTCTTGACAGATGATTAATGACAGAGTATGATAAAAATAGACAAGTTTTGTTAATGATTTTTTAATAGATATAATCTTTTTTTAGACTCCCCCAAAGTGTTTCGTTTTAATCAACCCTGAAAGATAGAAAGCTATATCAGGAATAGGCAAGTAAGGCGGTTTATAAAATGATTCGAGATGTAAAAAGAAAAGAGAAGCGAAAGAGAAGTTTTAGATTGAAGAAAACGGGTAGTGGTATAAAGATAATAAACAATTAAAAGGGGCAAGAAGTATGGAAAATAATGGAAAGTACGATAAGGATGCTGAGCACAATGTGCTTTGTCCAACTGAATTAGAGATAATTGGAAAGCAATTGCAGGAATCAAGGGAAGCGAGGAAACGGACGCGGGAGGAGATCACTTGGGGATTCTTAGAGGGGGTTGATCTGCGAAGGATTGAGGAAGGAGGGGGATGCGACTTTTTTGTATTGCGTTTCCTGATGGAGAGATTACATATTCCACTCAAGCTGAAAAATTTTTATCTGAGTGCGCAGGATAATATCCTGGTCAATCTAGAATCGGAAATGGAGTATGATCTTTTATTTTGGCGATATGGGGATGTAAACTTGAAGTTGGAAAAATATTATAAACTCTGTGATCATGAGAATTGTTTACATATGTTGGTCTATTATCGGTTTTATGCTATGTTAGGTATCTGGAGGGGAAGTGGCGATAAAGATGAGACTGGGGAAATATGGAACTTTATAAAACGATGGATGCCAAATTTTGAAATTAGGTTACATAACCGGGAACCTTTTTCCCTAGATGAATTAGCTTTGATTATCATGTATTATTGCCTTGTGGAAGAGAAAACGGAAATACGTCTAAAAAAAATAAAAGAAGTTGCGGATTATTATCAGGCTGAATTTGCAACGGAACAGGAGAGATATCAGTTATTTTATGCGGTATTAATGCTTTCCTGTGCGCGGTGTGAATATAAACTTGGGGACTTAATTAATTGTATCAGTTCGTGCAAGGAAGGAATCAGGGTGATGCTATTTGTTCATCGTTGTGTGGCAGGGGGAGAATTGTATGAGTTGTTGGCGGACGCGGAGGGGAAATTATTAGAGGGCGAAATAAAGGCGGAACAAAACGAAGAAGCAATTTTAAATTCTTCACAGGGCAGGGGAGAAAGGGAATGGTTTAAGGATTCCGAATGGTGCCAGAGAGCTGCTAAAATCAGGGAGTACTATGAATTTGCAAATGTGCTATACAAAACATATTACTTTGGATACCGGGAAAAACATTGGGGAGAATTGGAGGAAAAAATAAAAAGATGGAGAATTACGATATAGGTGAGATTATGCGGATGAAAAGGAAGGCACTTGGCTATACCAGGGCGGAGGTTTGTGCCCGGTGTGGGGGAATGTCGGAAAAAACACTGAGCCGTCTGGAATCGGGTAAGATGAAAGTGCGCAGGGAGAGTATTGAGGAATTACTTAGGCTGTATCACCAGTCTTCGCATATTCTTTGTCCGGTATTGGATGCGGAGAATGCGTTAGCAAACCGGCTGTATCTTGAAATCCTGTTGCTGCTCTTCCAGAAGAATTATATGGAGGCGTGGCGGAAATTTGAGATATTGGAAGCTGACATCGTACCAAAATCGGAAGTAAGTAAATATTTTATGGAATCCACAAAGAGGAAGCTAATGTATATTATGGGACAGAAGGAGCTTGACGGGAAAGAAACACTGAAATTTTTTGAGGAGCTGGTTGCTGGTATGATGCCTGAGGGGGCGGATCTGGCAAATTGGCCGGTTAACTGGCAGGAAATGAGTATCTACGTGGATTTTTTTAATCTCCTTGCCAGGCAGGGGCAATATGGAAGAATAATTCCGATAGCAAAAAAGCTGTTGCTCAATTTGGAGAGGTGTTATCATAATATAGCGATATTCTCAAATTTCTATGGGTGTCTGACCCGGCGCTTGATCCGGTGCCTGTTTGAGGAGAATTTAGGAGATCAGATTGTACAATTGGCGGAGAAAGGATTAGAGATCTGTGCTGTTACAGGGGACATTGTAAACACTTACCGCATTCAGGGAGAGCTGATCAATTATTTTTGGAAATATGATTTTTTCCAGAACGTGGAATGGAGGGAGCAGTGTTTTGAGAAAGCAAAGGAGGGATATGTCCTGAGTGCGGTATGTGAAGATAGAGGGGTGATGCGGTATTTCAGAAGATTTCTGGAAGATGAATATGGGTATATGGTAGATGATTGGAGCTAGGGTTCTAAGATATCGTCATCATCTTCCAATGGAATATAAGAGGGGGCTGAGTCATTTATTGTACAAGTTTTTGGCTCAGACAGGGAATCAGACGGAATTGTCGGATTTATATGTGTCAGAAAAATGGAAAGTGCCAAGGATATTGTTAGCAGATGTCTTTTGATAAACTTTTTCATAATTATCTCCATTTCTGCGCAGCTTTTTGTACATGTCAAGTTTGTGGATGCCGCGCAGATACAAACTTGAGATTGAAATTTTTTAATTTTCAATCTGATTTCCTTTATAATAAATGATTCGGTTGGGAGCTATGTTGCAGAAAATATCCCATAAGAATTTTTTCTGGATTGCAAAGGACAGTCTCCCGCAATGTAATGCAGGAAACTGTCCTTTGACATGTTGAATGGAATGAGGGTATAATATGAATGACATTTCGAATGTGGTAACTTGCTGGCAGAACCATGCGCGGGTACTTGCAGAGAAGGGGGATACGATTCTTAATATCATTGTTATTGGTGTTTATTAGGTGGTGGTGTTAAGGATATGATTACAAGTTGTTCGTTTTAGTGATGTGAAAACATTGCAGAAAGAAGGTTTTATGGAAAAAAGTACAAAAAGTGGTGAAATCGAAGCAAGTTTTGGGTACTAACGCTGGTGATGTGCCTGATGAGCGGCAGTGTTCTGGTCTATGCAGATTATCAATATGGCGTTGACTGGAGGGAGCCGCAAACAACAACCGTAAAAGGCGAGTACTGTGATCATAATGTTACCTTTTGGGTGAAGGATTTTTTAAATGGGTCGCAGCTTATAAAATCAAGTACTGAACATAGTAAATACTCAGTTTTGAACTACACTAATTTACAGTATATAAGGTTTGGAACTCTTCAGGAAGAAACTGGTCGTTGTTTTGCGAAGAATGGTTACAATTCGTATGCAGAGATATCCGAACGATCGGAGGGTGGAGGATATTTTGGTTCACGGAGAATTTTTTGTGGAACAGAAGGATATTAATTAATTTGGGGGCGGGGTTTTACCCCGTCCTTCCGGAGTATTATATGAAACTATTGAACGAATATTTTTCTAAGAGTACTATATTGTACTGTATCACAAGCATTTTATTAGCCGTCCTGCTGGTTGGTATCACTTGCTACACACAGGAGGAAATACATCGGCAGGGGCTTGATTTATATGAATTTTCGTTTTGTTTTTTGGAAGAGGAGCAAATAATACCGGAATTTATGTATGAGGACAAGGAGGGGGTTACTCTTTTGTGTTACGAACGTCATAACCCTATGGATTATACGCTTTTATCCGGGGCGGAGGAAAGAGTTGTGCTGGAGGAAAATTATGAAACAATAAACCGTGGGAAAAAGCGGTTTAATAACGTTATTTTCCGGGCAGTCAGCAACAGGAAAAAAGCCTTAGAGAACGCAGTATCGGATTGGGCAAATGCGCTGGAAAAAGAGGGGAATGAACTAAAAGAGTGTGAGGACAGAAGGATAACGGCGGGAGGACTGCTTGACAGTGATAAATTTATATATCTTCTCTATGGTATTGCATGGATTGTTTTCCTGGCTTTTCAAATGGGAAATCTTATGATGTATGTGAAGGGGAGAAGGAAAACAGTTGAGATATATATGCTGCTGGGGATACCGGGGTATACATTAAAGATGAGAAAAAATATTATAATTTTATACATATTTTTTACGGTAATCGGGTTGGTATTCTTAAAAGGGTATTGTCCGATTGTTTTTGCATTTTTAATATTTTTATTTTATCTGATAATAATTCTGTTTGGATGTATTCAATTTAAATTGACATATGATATCAACAAGAAAAACAAATGAAAAGAGAAGGGTTGAAAGTTATAAATTTTCAATCTCAAATTTGTGTCTGTGTGGCATCCGCAAACTTAACATGTGAAAAAAGTCGTGCAGAAAGGGGGATAAATATGAAAAAGTGTCTTGTTGAAATGATATTATCATTGAAAAAAAATAATGGTATGGTTTGGTTGCTTTTATTTCTATGTACCCTGTGTTTTGGGGGAAGTAAAATACTATATAGTTATACGATAACAGTGGGACAGGAGAGTGATAACTTTCAAAAAAATTATACGGAACAGAATATTTATGATATTGTATGTTTATTTGATGGTGGATATGAGGATTATGAAAGGCGTGAAAACTATGGAAAGTTGGCTGAGTGGAATAGGGTAATGCATGAATCGGATATAGTGACATTTGTTGAGGTTAATAAGCAATATTTTGTAGAACTTGATCGTGATAGGAGTTATGAAGGACTTTATATCGGTAAAAATTACTTTGAAGTGTTTTCGACTGATTTGGCTTCGGGGCGCTTTTTCGAGGAAGAGGAGTTTGCTTATGAAGAAGGAAAATGCATGCCGGTTATTATGGGAGCCGCCCATCAGGGGGAGTATAAGCTGGGGGAACGTTTTCAGGCGAATACCGTTTTTTTTCAGACGGAGGTGTGCGTGGTTGGATTTGTAGAGGCGGGGGAGATTGTATGTTATAACGGGATTATGGTCAGGGCAGACGATTATGTTTTTTTTCCGATGATAAATTTTCCTGAGATGGAAGAGATAGAAGAAGCTGATAGTAAGTTAATGTATATGAAGAATAGTGGAATTGTAAAAACAGGGATGAGCAAAACCGAAACACAGGATTATTTTTACCAGGTCAGCGACAGTCTTTTAATGCCGGGAATATATGTTATCGCGGGAGCGGAGAACCAGCGCATTCCGGGCATGGTAATTTCTGTACAGAAAATAATGCAGACCATCCGCACAATGTTGATTGTGCTATGTGTGATTATGGTTTTACTGTTAATCTTTTATTTAAGCCGAAAAATGAAAAAAAACTGGAATTATTATTCGATTCTCTTTCTGCTCGGATTTTCACAAAGGGAAGTTTTTTCTGTTATGCTGGGGGATACAGTTCTCCTTTTAATAGCCGCGAATTTATTGGCGGAATTGTGTTTTAATGTATGGGTAGTTTTTACGGATTCGCTTACTGTGGGGGTGTGGTTTAATATACTGGCGAGTATGATACTGCTTTTTGTTCCTTTTTTGTTTTCCGTCCGGAGTTTTAAGAAAAAGGATTTGTATCAAAGAATAGAGGAGGAAGGGTCGTACTTATAATCTGAGGGTCTGGGAGTTTGGAATAAAAAGAATCAAATAAAAGCAAGATGGAGGTTTGATACTGTGGAAATCAGGCTGAAAAATATATGTAAAACTTTTAAGAAGGGAAAGAATACGACCCAGGTACTGGAGAATTTCAGCGCGGTATTCGAGGGTGCTAAACTGTATGCCATTCAGGGCAGGAGCGGCTGCGGAAAAACAACATTGCTGAATATTATCGGCGGGTTGTGTGGTATTGATTCCGGCGAATATTTTGTTGACAACAAAAAAATGGAGCTTAATAATATGTCCGCCATGCTTGATTTCAGGCGGAATCATGTGGGGATTATTGTACAGGATTTTGCGCTTCTTGCGGATCGCAGTGTTTTTGCGAATGTTGAGTTGCCGCTAAAGCATGTGAAAGATTTGAAGCGGGGTGAACGGCAGCAGATGGTGATGGAGAGTCTTGCAAAACTGGGGATGGAGGGGAAGGCGAAAGCTTTGCCCGTGGAACTTTCGGGGGGAGAAAAGCAGCGCGTGGCAATCGCCAGGGCGATGATACGAAAGCCGGAACTTTTGCTGGCGGACGAGCCGACGGGTTCCCTGGATTCCTATAACGCGGAGTCGGTTTTTGATATTATGAAACAGATTGCCAAAGAAGGAACCCTGGTGTTAATGGTCACACATGATAGAGGGCTTGCAGGGCAGTGTGAGGAATTGTTTGAGATGGAAAAGGCGGGTGGGATTGGTATTTGCACTAAAGTGCACAGGGAGGGATAAAAATGAAAAAAAAGATTATGATTATTCTGGCAGTATTATGTATAGTACTTGTCCTGGGCTGTATCTTTGTAAATGTTCGAAAGAAAGTTACATATAAGACTTTTATTGCGGATCGCACCATATTGGCAGAGAATTTTGATAAACTGGAAGAGGTAAGCGATTTGATTGTCCGGGCAAAGGTGCTTTCCGGCAAAGAAAATATTTTGGTGGATGTACCAAAAAATCAGGGCGATATTTTGCATGGTTATACTGTAACAAAAATTGAGATTCTGCAATCCTTTAAGGGGGAGGTGGCAGGCACGCCTGTTTCCATAACAGAGGAATATTATACGACACAGAATATGGCTGGAACCACCATATGGACGCAGGGAAATTATCTTCCGGCAAAAGAAGGCGGGGAATATATTTTCTTTTTAAAGGCGTATGAACCGGGCTCAAAATATGAGGGGATGTATTTTCCGGTTGATTTGGAGCGGGGGAAATACGTGGTGGGAATTCCTGATACATTTGTACCGGAAAAGAGAGGTAATGTATCTGCTGAAATACTCGAATTAAAAGGTGATAAAGATATTATGGAGTATTGGAAATGGTATGAGCAGGTTGCAGGAAAATATATCAGGTAAAAATGTTTTTGGAAAGTGATCTGTAATAGGATAATGGGAAGGGCAGTACAGAGTGTACGAAATTTTGTAAAAGAAAATGGACACGGAAATCAATTTTCCATAAACAGAAAAAATAATGTATAATAGCACTATGAGAGAAAATATAATTACACAATACTTTGAGGAAGTAGAAACAACAAAAGAATATAATGGCTATTTTTGCAGTATTGCAGAGGCAATAACAATCGTTATTTTAGGGAGTATCTGCGGTTTAAAAAATATCAGCCAGATACACCAGTGGGCAGACAGCAGTAAGGTAAAAGAATTTTTGAAGGAGAAATTCGCAATAGACTCTGTCCCTTGTTATTACTGGCTTCTGTGCCTGCTCAAACTTGTAAAACCGGAATCACTGAACCG
>CAJTOR010000016.1:78661-82880 GCA_910577675.1 uncultured Lachnospiraceae bacterium | reverse complement strand
ATCTTCCGGGCGGTCATGCAGATGCTGGCGATGTGTCAGGAACGGAAAAAGCAGAAGTCCTCCCTGATGCTGACCCGCAAGGAGCGTATCGCCGCCTGTGTTGCGGAGCTTCAAAAGCTGGAACAGCAGCAGGAACGGTACAGGCAGGAGAAGTTCAGGGCCTACGAGGATTACAGCGGCGGGACGCTGGCAAAGGACGCCTACCTGAGACAGCGGGCGGACATTGACAGTAAACTCGCCGCCGCCAAAGCCGAACAGGAGGCGCAGGAACAGCTCTTATCTGAACTGGAGCATCTGGCCTTTCAGGACAAGGCGCAGGAGGATGATGTGTTCAGTTCCTTTGCCGGGGCAACGGAACTGACGGCGGAACTGGCGCAGACATTCATTAAGGAAGTGCTGGTGTCCTCTCCCACCGAGATCGAGATTGTCTGGAAGTTCCGGGATGTGTTTGATATGCAGAGACATGACAACAGATAAAGGTTTCTACCTCACGATAAAGCGGATGCCGGGGGCGGTCTGGAAAAGACCTGTTAGCCGCCTCTGGCATCCGTAAAAAATTTGGTGTTTAGTTGACACAAAGAGACCTGTCGCGTTTTGGGCGGAATTATATTGAAGCAGGGGAGTATCTGGAAAAGGTATTCCCATTTCTTGGTGTGCGTTTTATTGCGGTAAATGACGGGATTGATACCGATGACCCTGCATCATTTGATAGCCTGTCCCTGCATTTAAAAAACCTAGTTAATGAGATGTATGCCCGTGATATTTCTGCGAAGATTAGTACCGTGTTGCGTGGAAAGCAGGAGCGTGGGGAGTTTATCGGTACATTGGCGGCATACGGTTATCAGAAATCGGAGAAAGACAAACATAAGCTTGTTATTGACGAGAAAACTGCCCCTGTGGTAAGGGATATCTTTTCATGGAGGCTTGCAGGGTTTAGTTATGGGGATATTATACGGAGGTTGGCTGCGCAGGGGATTCCATCACCATGCCAATACCGTTATATGACGGGGAGTATTTATAATGAACGGTTGAGTAATGTGCCATGGCGGATAGGAACCGTCCGGAGGATAGTAGCGAACCCGGTTTATCTGGGACATACGGTGCAGGGAAAAAGCCGGGAGAGTTTATCCCAAGGGCAGAAGCGAAAATATTTTCCCGAAGAGGAATGGATTATTGTAAAAAATACGCATGAAGCGATTATTGATCCGTCAGTTTTCAATCAGGTGCAGCAGATCAATCTGATTAAGAAACAGAAAAAAAACGCGCAGAGGAAACGTTTCCCAGAGGTAGAACGTACTGAAGATATCTTAAAGAGTCTTGTTTGCTGCGGCAGTTGTGGGAGGCGGCTGATGCGCCACAGGAATATTTGGGAGAATAAATATAAAACCCCTAGAATTCATGTGGAATACCGTTATCTCTGTCCTCGCCATGAATTCGAACTGCGAAGCTGTAGTTTCCAGGGTATCTGTGAAGGGGAGCTTCAGACAGCAGTCTTTGAGGCAATACGGGTACAGGTACAACTTGCAGAAAATATGAAAAAAATAATATCTTCCCAAAAGAAAAATTCTATGGAGCAGGAAAAGGCACAGATCGAACTTCAATTGCAACGGGTGATGGAGGGGCTGGAAAAAATAAAGCGGCATAAGGCAAGTTTATATGATAATTATGCGGACGGGCTGATGAATGAGCAGGACTATATTTATGCCCAATCCCGTTATCAGGAAAAAGAAGTCATGTTACAGAAGCATATTTTAGAATTAAATATTTCTCTGGAGTCATACCACAAAGAGGGATTGGGAGAAAACCCTTGGATAAAAAATATGCTCCATTTCCGGGATGCGACAGAATTAACACGGGAAATGGTGTTGACCTTGGTTGAGAAGGTTACAGTATACAATGATATGGCTTTGCAGGTTACTTTCCGCTTCCAAGATGATTTCTGCAGGTTGCAGAAGAACCTGTTAGAAGGGGGGAAGGGGGATGAATAAGGAAAAAGTTTTGGTCATGTATCTCCGTATTTCCGTGGAGGATAAGGAACATCCGGCGGAAGGGAAAGAAGAGAGTAACAGCATTATAAACCAACGGAATCTGTTGAGGGATTATATAGGGGGAAAAGAGGAACTGGTCAGATACCCTGTGACGGAGGTATGTGATGATGGTTATTCGGGTATAAACTTGGAACGTCCGGGGATGAAACACCTATTGGAAATGGTGAAGAAGCAACAGGTTGGTTGTATCATAGTCAAGGACTTCTCAAGGTTTGGGAGGGATTACCTTACGGTCAGTGATTATATCGATCAGATATTCCCTTTTATGGGAATCCGTTTTATTTCGGTGAATGACCATTATGACAGTGCAGCCTGTAATGGTATGACCAGTGGGCTTGATGTGGCGTTCCGCAATGTAGTTTATGGATATTATAGCCAAGACCTTTCGTTCAAGGTAAAAAGTGCAAAACGGGCAAAGGCTCAGAATGGGGATTTTACGGGTTCGTTTGCACCATTGGGCTACCAGAAAATGCCACAAAATAGGAATAAGCTGGTGGTTGAACCGGAAGGTGCTGCCATTGTACGGAAGATTTTTTTGTTGGCAGGGGAGGGGATGAGTGTTTTACAGATTACCCGGAGATTGAACCAGGAACATATCCCAACACCCTGTCAGATAAAGAACAAGCAAGGGAAATTTCATAAATGGTGGAATGGCAAAGGGAAAGAGAGGATATGGGATGATGGCGTGGTGCGAAATATCCTACGGGATGAACGCTACCTTGGAAAAAATGTTTATGGGAAGTGGGATTGTACTAAGGTGAAAGACCACCATGTCCATAGGATTCCGTCGGAAGATTGGATCAAAGTAGAACATTGTCATGAGCCTATTATTTCCGAGGCAGAGTTCGCCGCTGCTAGGGAGAGTGCCGGGGAATATATCCAAGAGAAATGGAGAATGCCCACCATTCATTTGTTCAGTGGGAAGATTCAGTGTGAGGTATGTGGGCATTCCCTACGGTATTTTAAAGCGACAACCCCATATTTTCGTTGTATGACACGAAAATATGTAGGTGAATGTTCCTGCATGAATGGTAGGATAAAAGAGGATGAACTGGAAGTAACTGTGCTTTCTGCGATCCGGTTGTATGTGAAAGTCCTGTTGGATCAAAGGGTATTACAAGAACAGGGGAACGGGGGAGGGGTGTTGTCCAGCTTACGAAAGCAACTTGCTACAATGCAGGTGGACAATGAGAAATCCAAGGAACAAAAGGCATTATTGTATGACCAATTTGCAGATGGTAAAATTAGCCGAGAGGAATTTAGGAAACGGCAGGAAGCCATTACACACCGACAGGACGATCTTCAGCAGCGATATGATAAGCTACAAAAGGAGTTGTCGCATCTCGAATGTATTACGGATGCGGGGAAGGTGCAGAAAAAGCAATGGGAGGATTATTTGGGTGCAGAAAAATTAACGCGGGGGATGGTGAAGGCGTTGGTTGATTGTATCTATGTGCATCAGGATGGGTCGATCCGTATCCAGTGGAAGTTTGGGGATGGGGTGATGGGGGAATAGGGGAATAGGAAGGGGCAGGGCATTCTCAGTATAAAGGAAGAATGCCTTGCTTTGTATTATAAAATGATATACTTGAAAAGATAAAAGGTTTGTGGTAAAATTATATAAATAAATATGGAGATCAAATAAGTTATAGTTTGTATAAATTTTGATTTTTTAAGCCCGCTTATTACCACAAAAATATATATGTAGTAAGCAGGTTGTAAGGTTAAGATAAAGATTTAATTTTATTTTGGGATGTGAGATAAGAAGTGAGTTATAGTAATAAAAATGAAATTTTGAAATTGCTTAAAAATATACAACTATCAAATTTTTTGGAATGTCCTATATTGAATGTTGATGATATAAACGCTGACATTGTTCTATCCTCACTTTATATGTTACTCAGAAGGAAAGATTACCCCTTTCATTTTGATAAGATGGGGACTGGAAATTTTGTGCCTGATATTGTTTTGTATCGATGTCCGCCTCTTTATGATAATAGAATAGATTTGACTGATTTTAAAAAAATAAAAAATTATGAAGACTCTATGAAACAGCATATAATTGCTATTGAACATTTTAAAGTTGGTAATTTTTCATATCAAAAAAAGAATGGGAAAGTAGTGAATAAATTATCTGAATATGAATCTCATTTATACTACTTAGATTTCAC
>CAJTOR010000016.1:0-78651 GCA_910577675.1 uncultured Lachnospiraceae bacterium | reverse complement strand
ACTGTAGATGAGAAGATAAATGACCTGCAAAAGTTTTTAATTAAAGATAAAATTGATATATTTGCATCACTTAAAACAATATATAAAAAACATTTTGTAAAACTGAATGATTATAGTAAAAAGATAAGAGAAGATAATTTATTGGGTCATGCAATTCATCCAGATGGAAGTAATCATAAAGTGGAGATTTGGTTTTTGATTGAATGTGATGATTGCATATTTGAAAATGAATTTCGGAAAGAAATTCCCATTTTTCTTACGAAAGAAGGAAAGAAAATTATTGATGAAATAGGTATTCCTGATGGGCTAATATATTACGGAAGAACAGGAATATTTGCATTTTCTAAAAATTATTTAGATTTGGCTAAGAGTGTGGGAAATAGTATTTTTGGATACCCTCAAAAAGAGCAGTATGTGAGGTTTAGAAATAATGAATGGGGAAAGACAATGCCATCTTATATTAAAATAGTATAAAGAAACAGTATTATAATAGGATTGGATGAAGAGTGTAGACCGTTGAAAGTTCTAAGTAAAGATAAAAGAAATTTCAGTAAGGGTGGGAAAATTAAAAAAATACTGTTTTTTAAGTCCACCTCTTGACACAAAGATATGAAGATGGAAATGTGAAAAAAATTGCAGATTTATGTGATCCTGATTTGTCAGCGATTTGGTGTGTGAATGGAGTAAGTTTTAGAAATAATAGTATTCAGGTGGAATGCGATGGTTCGGGGGGGATTAATTACGTAAATTTTGGTTATATAGAAGGGGAGTATGTGTTAGGGCATTGCAATCAGTGGACACCAACCATCCCGATTACGATTAACGGGAGGGAAGGTACCCTGGAAGAAATGGATCGGATTTACAAACTGGACTATGATAAACGGGAGGAAGGGGAAACAAGGGAACGCTTCTGGCTTGTTAATGAAAACGGGATATGGATTATGAAACAGGTGGGGGCGGATGAGGGGAGGGTTTTGGATATGGATTTTGATTTTGATTCGGTTATATGGTAAAAAATTATTTTTTGGTTTACATTGTCTTGTTTTTGTTCTTTTTCCTTAATGAATTTGCAAGTTCAATAAGAAAAAAGGAGAAAAGATATGGCAAGTTATGACAACTCAAGGTACACCTATCAGAATGTATTAAAGGGGAATGGATATTACCAGCAGGATACTGCCCTCAAGTACAGTGAAGGTGTGGAAACGATGCAGACCAAGCTTAACAAGGCAGGGTTCTGGTGCGGCACCCCCGATGGGAAGTTTGGCGCGGGTACGGACGCAGTCGTGCGCAATTTTCAGGATGCGTACAGTCTTACGGTGGACGGGAAGGCTGGGAAGGCGACGCTTTTAAAGCTGGATGAGGTGAGCGATGCCAGCGCCGGGTTTACAAAGACCAGCGGGAGTTACGGTGTGTACTTTAACAGTACAACAAAGAAGTTTATGTATAACCAGCAGGTAGTGTATGAGCGACTGAAAGCTGCAGGGCTGAGAAATATTGCGATTGCCGGCTTTATGGGGAACTTCCAGGCGGAACATGAATTCAAGACATCCATGGCGGGAGGGGGCGGTTCCGTCGGGCTTGCCCAGTGGCGGAGTACAAGGAAAGAGCAACTTGAAAAGTATGCGAAGGCAGTATCCAAGGATATCCTCCTGATTACAGTGCAGGCAGATTTTGTTTTGGAGGAGTGTAAGTCGGGTGGAACATATAATGATAGAGATTCTGTAAAATGTTTTGGTAACCTTAAAGATACCAGTGTGGTAAAGACCGTTCGCAATGCAGCGGATTATGTCACGGCACTGTATGAAAGATGCCACAACCATCCTACCTGGGAAGAGATGGAGGCGTGCGATGACCGGGATTGCGTTTCATCCCGGTATGACAAGTCGGCAAATGATTGCAACAATAGGTTTTATCTTGATGCGGCGAAAAGACGTGGCTATGCACAGGCATACTATGACTGTATCTGCAAAATGTAATTGTAAGTAAAGAAAACTGCGCGCTCATTACATAGCGCGCAGTTTTCCTGTTTATGCATAACCTCGTGCAGAGGAAATATGCCGATAAGGCGGTGCACGGGGCGCAGCGGACAGGGGGCGTTACAGGTATTAGAGCCTGATTTGAGCAGAAAAATGATAGAAGAAGCAAAAAAGCGGAATTCAGCAGAACTAATTGAGTACCATGTCTGTGGAATAGAGGAAGTAAATTTATAAGTGACCCTTTAAAAACAATTTCCTATTGAGTGACAGTCTCCTTTTACCCATGATATAATGAGTTATGATAACAAAGGGTTTTATTTGAAGGAGGCAGATATGTATATTGGAGAAATGATACGGCAATACCGGGAGCGCAAGGAAATAACCCAGAAAGATCTGGCTGAGAAACTTAATGTTACACCCCAGGCAGTTTCCAGATGGGAAAATGGAATTTCTATGCCAGATGTTGATGTGCTGCCAAGAATTGCTGATCTGTTGCATATTACCATAGACGGGCTGCTCGGATACCGGGGCGGGAACGAAACAAAAATATGTGAGCAGAATCTGCAAAAATATTTTACAGGGGATCATCCGGAGGAACCTGTATTGAGCCAGAATCAGATTGATCTTATTACCGGTTATCTTCCGGGGGCAAAAAGGGTAACCGGAAAAAACATTCTGGCGATAGATGACTCTGCTTTTATGAGGATGATGCTTGAGAAAATCCTGACATCGAACGGGCATATGGTATGGCAGGCGGAAGATGGACAAGAGGCTTTGGATATTTTGCAGAGGAAAAGCGTTGATCTATGTTTGCTTGATATTGCCATGCCAAATAAAAACGGGTTTGATACTTTAAAAGAGATTAAGAAAGTTTATCCAGAACTGAAAGTGGTCATGCTTTCCGCCAGATGCCAGGAGTCTTATGTCAGGGTTGCGTTGGAGCTTGGGGCGGATGGTTTTATTGCAAAGCCGTTCCAGCCGGAAGGACTTGTGGAGCGGATAGACCGCTGTCTGGAAATAGAGGAAGGATAAAACGGTTTGGAGGGCATTCTGGCAGCAGGAATCTGTTATTGAAAAGCAGCATGTTTTCCTCCGGAAATTTGTTTGTGCATGTTATTAATAATCCCTTGACAAAATTCACATGCTGATTTACAATTTATAACCATCAGGAAGCCATAGGTTCAGATTTTAAATTTTGTTTGATCTTTATATATGGCTTTAAAAATATGATTGGTTGTGATAAGGATTAGTACGCAGAGCGGGCAGCAAAGAGAGGAAGTATTTGGTGAAAGCTTCCCTGTACCGGGTGCGGAACCTGCCTTGGAGCCATCCTGTGAAAGCAGGACGTATTCCGGCGTTAGCGGAAACCAAGAGAACTGTGCACGCCTGCCTGTATCGGGCTGCCGGGCAAGCACAGTTAATTAGGGTGGTACCGCCGAATTTTCGGTCCCTTATAGTGATATAAGGGACCTTTTTTTGTGCGGAACTAAGAAACAGCAAGTATCCGAACTGCGCCGGAGAAAGAATACAGGGAGCAGGCGGACAGGATTCTTTCTCCGGGTTAATGGTGCGGGTAGGATACAGGGAGCAGGCGGACAGGATTCTTTCTCCGGGTTAATGGTGCGGGAAGGATACTTGCGGAACTAAAAATAGGAGGACTAATATGGCAGACGAAAAGAAGTTAGTGGAAGCGATCACGCCGATGGAGGAGGACTTTGCACAGTGGTATACGGACGTGGTCAAAAAGGCGGAACTCGTGGATTATTCCGGTGTGCGGGGCTGCACGATATTCCGCCCGGCAGGGTATGCAATCTGGGAGCTGATACAGAAAGAACTCGATGCGCGCTTTAAGAAAGTAGGAGTGGAAAATGTCTATATGCCGATGTTTATCCCGGAGAGCCTTCTGCAAAAAGAAAAAGACCATGTCGAGGGTTTCGCGCCGGAAGTTGCCTGGGTAACGCACGGCGGCGGGGAGGAACTTACCGAGCGCCTCTGTGTGCGCCCGACATCGGAAACCCTGTTTTGTGACCTCTATTCCCGCATTGTAGAATCCTACCGCGACCTGCCAAAGGTATATAACCAGTGGTGCTCGGTTGTGCGCTGGGAGAAAACAACAAGGCCGTTCCTTAGGACAATGGAATTCTTGTGGCAGGAGGGACATACCGCACACGCAACCGCGGAGGAAGCGGAGGAGCGCACCGAGCAGATGTTAAACCTCTATGCCGATTTCTGTGAGCAGGTGCTCGCAATCCCGATGGTCAAGGGACGCAAAACCGACAAGGAAAAATTTGCGGGCGCGGAGGCAACTTATACCATCGAGGCGCTGATGCATGACGGCAAGGCGCTGCAGTCCGGCACAAGCCACAATTTCGGTGATGGTTTTGCAAAGGCGTTCGGCATCCAGTACACGGATAAGGACAATACTTTAAAATACGTGCATCAGACTTCATGGGGGATGACGACCCGCCTGATCGGTGCCGTGATCATGGTGCACGGTGACAATAGCGGGCTTGTGCTGCCGCCAAAAATCGCGCCGACCCAGATTGTGATTATCCCAATCCAGCAGAAAAAGGAGGGGGTACTTGAAAAAGCCTCCGAAATAAAAGAAAAGCTTGCCGCGTTCCGCGTGAAGGTCGATGACACGGACAAAACACCGGGATGGAAATTTTCGGAACAGGAAATGCGCGGTATCCCGATCCGCGTTGAGATCGGACCGAAGGATATCGCGGCAAACCAGGCTGTGATTGTGCGCCGCGATACAAGGGAGAAAATCGTTGTATCGCTTGATGAAATTGAAAAGAAGGCGGGTGAAATCCTTGATATGATGCAAAAGGAGATGCTTGCCCGTGCGCTTGCCCACCGCGATGCGCATACTTACGAGGCACATACCACGGAGGAATTCCGCGATATTGTGGCGAACAAGCCGGGATTTGTCAAGGCGATGTGGTGTGGTGAGCGCGCCTGTGAGGATGAGATTAAGGAAAAGACCGGGGCGACATCGCGCTGTATGCCGTTTGTCCAGGAGCGTATAGCAGAAACCTGTGTATGCTGTGGGAAACCGGCGAAAAAACTGGTGTACTGGGGCAAGGCATATTAATATACAGCAAAACCACCCCCTCTTACTACCTCTTTTACTTAGGTCTTTGCAGGGACTACCCGGAAAAAGGGAAATTAGGGCAGTTCCGCCATATTTTTTGCAAGAAATACCAAAGTGGCGGGTAAAACTATAGGAGTGGATCAAAAGTCCACCGTAAATTGGGAAAGAATGCAAATTGGAAAATATTGGTAATTTTGCATACAGCTTCCTGCGATTGGGGTCTCTAATAAGGGAGTTCCGGAAAGGACATGGTAGATATATGGGTATCAGGATAATT
This sequence comes from uncultured Lachnospiraceae bacterium, assembly GCA_910577675.1. Lineage (GTDB taxonomy): Bacteria > Bacillota > Clostridia > Lachnospirales > Lachnospiraceae > RGIG4057. The sequence goes on along the minus strand of CAJTOR010000016.1, from coordinate 73,301 downwards.
ACGGATTCCGCGTCGGATATGATTGCGGAGCGTGTGGAGAACTTCGAATTTATTCCGCTGACCGTCACTTTTGGGGAGGAGGAATATTTGGATGGTATCAATTTATCGCATCAGGAATTTTACGAAAAATTGATTGAAAACGACGAGTTGCCACACACCAGCCAGGCAACCCCCTTCGTCTTCGAGGAGGCGTATAAAAGGGCGGTTGAAAGCGGCGATGAGGTGCTGGTTATTACCATGTCGGCGAAACTTTCCGGCACCTGGCAGAGTGCGGTGACGGCGGCGGGATCCTATGAGGGGAAGGTTTTTGTCGTGGACAGTGAGAATGTCACTGTGGGGGAACATGCGCTGATCGATTATGCCGTCCGCCTGCGCTCGCAGAATAAAACAGTAAACGAGATCGCCGCGGAACTTGAATCCGCGAAAAAGCGCATCCGACTTGTGGCACTTCTTGATACACTTGAATATTTAAAGAAGGGCGGCAGGATTTCAAAGGCGGCCGCCTTTGCGGGAGGACTGCTTTCCATTAAGCCGGTGGTTGCGGTAGAAGGCGGGGAAGTTGTTGTGCTGGGCAAAGCGCGCGGCTCAAAACAGGGCAATAACCTTCTGTGCGAGGAGATCAAAAAGGCGGGCGGAATTGACTTTTCCATGCCGCATTTCCTCGGCTATACGGGATTGAGTGATGCCCTGTTACAAAAATATATCCATGACAACGAGGCACTCTGGAAGGATGGGATCAAGGAGCTGCGGATCACCACGGTGGGCGGTGCAATCGGCACGCATGTGGGTCCCGGGGCGATTGCGGTAGCATTTTTCAGTGTGTGAGTCAAGCCCCATCTGACAGGCTGCGATAGCAGCATGGGGAAGGGATATATTTTCTTTTGATATATGATATGTAAGCCGGCAAAAATATTTGTTGTGGGCAGGGAATAAGAAAGGTGCATGGTATGCAGAATGCAATATCATGTGCCTTTTTTGCATGTTACGTACCAAAATATGCAACTTACTTTAAATGGGGTTGACGGTGGGAGGGTGCGGGAATATAATTGCGTGGAAACAGTGTAAGGGAATGCAGAAATGGGGGAAAGGTATGGAAAATATTATTGAGATCCGGCATTTACACAAAAGCTTTGGGGCAGTTCACGCGGTGGATGATCTGAGTTTCCGCGTAAAGAAAGGGGAGCTGTTTGCGTTCCTTGGGGTGAACGGGGCGGGGAAGAGCACAACAATCCATATGCTTTGTGGTCAGCTTGAGAAAGATTCTGGAGAAATTGTGATTGATGGGAAGGATCATCAGAAGGAAATGGATGCGATCAGGGCGAGCCTCGGCGTGGTTTTCCAGAACTCTGTGATGGACAGGCAATTAAGTGTGTATGACAATCTAAAAAGCCGTGCCGCACTCTACGGGATTTACGGGGAGGAGTTTGATAAGCGGTTTGAGGGGCTTGATAAGCTTTTGGGGCTGAAAGAATTGCAAAAGCGTGCACTCGGGAAGCTTTCCGGAGGGCAGCGGCGCAGGGTTGACATTGCGAGGGCAATCCTGCACCAGCCCAAAATCCTGATTCTTGATGAACCCACCACGGGACTTGACCCACAGACAAGGCAGAGGGTCTGGGATGCGGTGGATTACCTGCGAAGGAATGAGAATATGACAGTTTTTTTGACCACACATTATATGGAGGAGGCGGCGGATGCGGATTATGTTGTGATTCTGGATGCGGGGAAGATTGCGGCGGAGGGAACGCCCTTAGACTTAAAAAATACTTACACCGGGGATTTTATCACACTTTATCACGCGGGGGAAAAGGAAGTGGCTTCCCTCGGTGTAAAATATGAAAAACTGGGGGTAACGAAAACCAAATCGGGCGCAGTTCGGGCAAATATGCATACTCCGCAGAAAAAGGGTTCTGTAAAGGGTGGGGAGGATAGCGAGGGGGGAAATTACCGGATTGCAGTGCCGGATACCGCGGCGGCGACCAAGCTGATTTTAGCTCACCCGGAGGTGTTTGCGGATTACGAGATTACCAAGGGGAAGATGGACGATGTATTTTTGGCTGTGACCGGGAAAGCAGGTCAGGAGGGGGAGAATTAAATGAAATTAAAAGCGATGGTAATTCGGAATATCAAACTGTTTTTTAAGGACAAGGGAATGTTTTTTACTTCGCTGGTTACGCCCATGATCCTGCTTGTGCTTTATGTAACTTTCCTTGGGAAAACATACAAGGACAGTTTCAGCACTGCCGTGCCAGAGGGGTTAGTCACATCTAACGGTTTGATCGAGGCGACCGTGGGGGGCGAGCTGATTTCCTCCATCCTGGCAGTATGCTGTGTTACCGTGGCATTCTGTTCCAATATGCTTATGGTTCAGGACAAGGTAAGCGGTGCGAGAAACGACCTTCTGATTGCGCCGGTAAAACGTTCTGTGCTTGCGATGGGATATTATATTGCCACGGTCTTTTCAACGCTTATTGTCTGCGTTATAGCGCTTGGAGCGGGACTTTTGTATGTGGGTCAGATCGGCTGGTATATGAGCGGGGCGGATATCGCATGGATTTTGGTTGATGTCGTGCTCCTGGTTCTTTTCGGGACAGCACTCTCCTCGATTATCAATATTTTTCTGTCAACCCAGGGGCAGATTTCGGCGGTCGGGACAATAGTAAGCGCGGGTTACGGATTTATCTGCGGCGCGTACATGCCAATCTCCAATTTTGGCGGGGGGCTTAAAAAAGTTTTATCCTTCCTTCCGGGGACATATGGCACATCCCTTCTGCGCAACCATGCAATGCGCGGGGCATTCGCACAGATGGAGGCGGACGGTTTTCCGGTGGAGGTGGTGGAGGCAATCCGGGAATCGGTGGACTGCAAACTGTATTTTTTCGGGAGTGAAGTGACGCTTACTGCAATGTATCTTTATCTGGGGGCAACGGTATTTGCGCTGATTGTAATTTATATTTTGCTCAATGTGGGAATACGTTTTAAAAAGTAAATGGTGTGTAAATAATGGCTGGGAGCTTATCAGAGGGCAGGTTGGGGACGGGGGAGATCGATGAAAGTCAGGGTTGAAATAGTGGACGGGGATGGGGAGGAAGAGATTCTTGTGCGCACAAAGGAGCCGGAAGCATGGCTTATTGACCAGCTTTTGCGGCTTGTGAGGGGGCGGGGGATGCTGACCGGCTACTATGCTGACGGCAGCATATGCCAGCTTGCCCCGTCCGAGGTTTTTTATTTCGAGTCGGTTGAGAACCATGTGTTTGCCTATAGGATAAAAGATGTGCTGGAATTAAAATGCAGGCTTTACGAACTGGAAGAACGCTTGGCAGGGACGGATTTTATCCGGGTTTCAAAATCCATGATATTGAATCTTTTGAAGGTGGAGCGCTTTGTGCCGGTTCTTGGCGGGCGTATTGAGGCGGTCTTAAAAAACGGGGAGCGCGCAGTGATTTCAAGACAGTACGTGCCGCAGGTGAAAAGGAGGTTGGGACTGTATGCGGAAAATAAGATGGAAAAGGATGCTTAACGTGATTACCTCCGTAACCACCGGCGTGCTTGCCGCCTGCATTTTCTGGTACGGGATTACGCTTGCGGTGAGTGGGGAAAGTATCGTGGGGGCTGATATTCCCTACCTGACGCTGGTGGAAATTTTGCTGCTCGGAATCCTTTGCGGTGTGGAATCGGAACTTATTATGCCAGATGACGAACGCCCGCCCCGAGAGGGAAATAGGGTGCGCTACCTGTTGCATTATGTTGTGGTTACAGCGACCGCGCTGGTCTTAGGATATTTTTTTGATTGGTATGAGCCGACCGTTTCCGGGATTCTTCTGATGTGTTTTACTTCCGCCTCTATTTATCTGTTTGCTTCGTACTTAAAATACCGCAGCGGGAAGAAGGAGGCAGAAGAGATGAACGAATGCCTGCGGGAGTACCATAAGGAAAAGTGAGCGGTCACTGCATCAGCTTATTTAAAAAAGGTTCAAACACAACGCCGTCGGATTCGGAAACATCGTATCCGGCGGTTTCTTTCAGGCACAGACAGATAAAAGAGGCAGCTTTTAGCACTGCATCTTTTAGGGGCATATCGTTAAGTATGCCCGCCGCCACGACGGCGGAAAAAATATCACCCGTGCCGCAGCGCTCCGCGGCAACACGCTTTTTGCGCAGTGTAAGGAACTTGTTTGAGGATGGGTCAAATACCAGATTTGCAAGGTATGTACCCATATCAACCCCGGTAAGGACAATCTGACCGGGGCAGAGAGTGGAAAGCTTATCAAAAAGCTTTTCAAGCTCCTTTCTTGTAAAGTGCGGGCGGTAGGGCGTATCTGTAAGGATACATGCTTCCGTAAGGTTTGGGGTCAAAAGATCCGCTTTTTCTGCAAGGGATTTCATCCGGTCGCAGAGTTCTTTTGTAAGGGTGGAGTACACTCTGCCGTGGTCGCCCATAATCGGGTCTATAATAACTTTTACCGGATGGGATTTTGCTTCTTTTTTGCCCAAAGGGCGCGGAGCAAAATATTGTATAAAGTTTTCCACAACCTCAATTTGCTTTGCCGAACCTAAGAATCCGGTCAGAATACCGTCAAATGAAAATCCCATTTCCTTCCATTTGCCAATGTAGGCGGGAAGTTTTTCGGTGTAGTCGTCAAAAAAGTAAGCTGGGTATGCGGTGTGATTTGAGAGAATTGCGGTCGGGACGGGGCAGCACTGCACTCCCATCGCAGAAACCACGGGCAGGGCGACGGTCAGGGAACAGCGCCCATACCCGGATAAATCATTGATTACCGCCAGTTTTTTCTGAATTTTCATTTCCATCCTCCATGTTGCGGTGTTTGTCAAAGGAAAGTATATCCCCATGCTGTTATCGCAGCAGAAGTCCTCCTTAGCTACCGTTTTTTATGATTTAGAAGCGGAGAACTTCCTTGATCGGTTAACGCGCGTTAAGCTTTGCGGAAGAATAATCCGGATTTTTCAAGTGCTGGGCGCAGTGCGCCGTAGAGAAGGATGGCGGCGGCAACGGATAGTACTGCGTTGACCGCGGTGGTCAGGGAACTGAGTTTTGCTAGTGTGTTCGCGATGTCCTGCGGTAAGCCGAACAGGTATTTTTTGTAGAAATATCCGACAAGCGGGTCGGCAACAATATTGAAAGCCATCCCACAGATGGAGGCAATCAGTGCGGCGCGCATGTTTTTTTTCGCACTCTGTGCGCGGCTTATATGGAATATTGTGTGGGCGATGAAACCGACAATAAGTCCGATGCACAGTTTCAGGAAGAAGGTTTTTGGTGCGCTGGTTACATACCCGGATGTGAAATCCGCGAGTGTAAGACCGACCGCACCCGCTAACCCCCCCGTCATGCCGCCCAGAAAAAGTGCTGCCAGCACAACAAAGGTGTTTCCAAGGTGGAACGCGGTTTTTTCGCTGCCGACGGTCAAGTCGAAGCGGAAATACTGGAAGCCAATGTAGGAAAGTGCGGCAAACAGCGCCGCGAACGCGATGCGGCGGGCGCGCTCGGATTCGGTGTAATGTACTGCAGCGGTTTTAAATAAATGGCGGATTATACCATTTGAAAGCAGCAGGATTCCAGCCATAACAAGGAAGTACCCAACGAACACAGCGGTATCTTTTGCGGTAATTTCCCCGTCCCGGTTCAGTTTGTAGCCCAGAATGGTGACAAGAATTCCGGCGAGTATAACGATCATCCCGCCAAGCGTCAGACAAAGATTTTGTTTTTTTCTGTTTTCCATAAAACCCTCCGTTTTTTCGGCTTTTTTGGTGGAGCCAATATCAGCTCAGCCTGGTATTTTGATTGCAGCTATCATACTGCAAAATTGGTCTTATGAAAATTGCCAAAATAATATTTTTTTATAAGGTCAGATTGACAAACTGCCTTTTAAAGTTTGGATATCCTTTTGGCGCGATTTGGACGAATAGAATTATTTGTTATAAAAGCCCGCTTCGGCAGAAAATACCGGGGCGGGCAGTTTTTTTGTAAAAATCCTCCGCGTCTTTTAGGTCAGCGGGATTCCTTCTGGAAGTTCGCGTTTTGCGCATGATTCATAGCAGAAGCAAATCTCTGCTTTTCATATGTTTCACTGCCAAATTACCGTTATTTTATGATAAGATCAGGTAACAGCAAACAACCAGTATGATAAGCAGAGCCCCAAGGCAGCAGATATCCCAGATTTTTTGCGATTTGTCCTGCTCTTTTTCCTGATTTTCATCCCTGTCATCTAAATTTTCCATTTGATTTCCTCCCTATATTTTTTGTTTTTGCGGTTCCCGATACGCGCTTCTTAGGATAATATATGTATATAACAATATCCTGTGTACAGGTTTTTGTGTGCGACTGGGAACATAATGTCTGCGGTTTCTACAATTATTTTATCACAGGTTCCAACGAAATTCAATGCGAAAGCGGATATTCCGGAAAGAACCAAAGCGGACTTACACTGCAAAGAAAAACGGGATGTATTGAATCATCTGAAATTTGGAAAATATAAAATGGGTATTGCAATATGTCGGGAAGTATGTTATGATATCTCTCCGAAACGGACACTTGTTCATGTGGAGTGTACATATCCAGGTAAGGATGTGGCAGGGGCAGGGAACCGCAGGAGGATTTGGCAGGCATGGACGATGATAAATATTATATTGTGAAGAAAAAGGCATTGCCGGAGGTCTTGTTAAAGGTAGTGGAGGCGAAACGGCTGTTGGATTCGGAACGTGTGTTCACAATCCAGGAGGCGACGGATGCGGTGGAAATCAGCCGGAGTTCGTTTTATAAATATAAGGACGATATTTTCCCGTTCCATGAAAATAACAGGGGCAGGACAATCAACCTGATGATGCAGGTGGACGATGTCCCGGGGCTTCTCTCAAATTTGTTAAACAAGATTGCGCAGGCAGATGCGAATATCCTTACAATCCACCAGTCCATCCCGATCGGCGGTATTGCATCGCTTACGATCGGTGTGGAGATATTGCCGCAGACGGTGGAGGTTGCAAAGCTGATTGAGCTGGTAGAGGCGACGCAGGGAGTGCATTACTTAAAGATACTGGGACGCGAGTAAAACTTAAAGGGAATGGCGGAGTTTAGCAGGATATCCGGTATTATTGAATGGAGGGATGAGAATGAAAGTAGCTATTTTAGGGTACGGTACAGTTGGCTCGGGTGTGTTTGAGATTATGAGAAGTAATCAGGATGGTATCAGCCGCCGTGCGGGGGAGGAAGTTGAAGTAAAATATGTATTAGACCTGCGCGATTTTCCGGGAGATCCGGTGGAGGATGTTCTGGTGCACGATTTTAAGCAGATCGTGGATGACCCGGAAGTCGGAGTTGTGGTTGAGGTGATGGGCGGTGTGGAAAAGGCATACAGCTTTGTTAAGGAGGCACTTCTGACCGGAAAGAGCGTATGTACATCAAATAAGGAGCTGGTGGCAAAGCACGGTGCGGAACTGCTTGAGATCGCGAAGCAGAAAAAGAAGAATTTCCTGTTTGAGGCGAGCGTTGGCGGTGGTATCCCGATTATCCGCCCGCTGAACCAGAGCCTGACGGCGGATGAAATCCGCGAGGTCACGGGTGTTCTCAATGGCACAACCAACTACATGCTAACGAAAATGAGGGATGAGGACGCGGAATTTGACGATGTGCTTGCGGATGCGCAGGCAAAAGGTTATGCGGAGCGCAATCCTTCGGCAGATGTGGAAGGTTTTGATGCGGGGAGGAAGATTGCGATCCTGACTTCGCTTGCCTGCGGTATGCAGGTGGATTACGAGGATATTTACACCGAAGGTATCACAAAGATTTCAAAGACGGACATTGCCTATGCGAAGGCGGCGGGCGTGAATATCAAGCTGTTTGGCACGAGCAGGCGGGTGGACGGCAGGGTGTATGCGATGGTTGCGCCGTACATGGTTGGAAAGGAGCATCCGCTCTATGCGGTGGATGACGTGTTCAATGCCATTCTGGTTCGCGGGAATTTTCTCGGGGATATTATGTTTTACGGCAAGGGCGCGGGAAAACTTCCTACTGCGAGCGCCGTGGTTTCGGATGTTGTGGATGCCGTCAAGCATCGGGAAACGAATGTTATGACGATATGGAACAGCAGGAAGCTTGAGCTGGCGGAGCTTGACACGCTTGAGAATAAGTTTTTTGTCCGCGTTCCTGAGAGTGAGAAACAGAAGGCGCAGCAGCTTTTTGCGGTTGAGCGCGAGGTTAGGGCGGAAGGTATTGAGGGTGAGTACGCGTTTTTCACCAGACCGATGACGGAGGGGGATTTCGCTTTGGCTGCGGCAAAAACAGAGGTGATAAGCCGAATCCGGGCGGAAATTTGAGGGCAGTATATACCGCAGAATGGGTAGGAACAACGAAAATGGGGCGGAATATGATATTATAAACGGCAAACAGTTTATCGCAGGATAAATTGAACGATAGATGCAGAAAAATACGTTATTTTAGGAGGCAGCTATGTTAATCGTAAAAAAGTTCGGCGGCACGTCGGTCGCTGACAAGGAGAGGATCTTCAATGTGGCGAAGCGCTGTATTGAGGACTACCGGAAGGGAAATGAAGTGGTGGTTGTCCTTTCCGCAATGGGTAAGTTTACTGATGTGCTTGTGCAGCAGGCGAGGGATATCAACCCGAACCCGCCGAAACGTGAGATGGATATGCTCTATACAATAGGAGAGCAGCAGTCCGTTGCACTTATGGCGATGGCGATGGACTCGCTCGGGGTGCCGGCAGTGTCATTAAATGCTTTCCAGGTAAAGATGCGCACAACCCCAACTTACGGAAATGCGCGCCTTATAAAGATTGAAACGGATCGTATCAAGAATGAGCTGGAGAGCCACAAGATCGTGCTTATCACCGGGTTCCAGGGAGTTGACGGGATGGACAATTATACGACGCTCGGCCGCGGCGGATCGGATACAACCGCGGTAGCCCTGGCTGCCGCCCTGCATGCGGATGCGTGCGAGATTTATACGGATGTGGAAGGCGTGTATACCGCAGACCCGCGCATTGTGCCGGGGGCAAAGAAACTGCCGGAAATCACTTACGACGAAATGCTTGATTTGTCCTCCCTCGGGTCGGGCGTGCTGCATAATCGTTCGGTGGAGATGGCAAAGAGATATGGTGTACAGCTCGTCGTGCGTTCGAGCCTTAGTTTAGCAGAAGGAACAATAGTCAAGGAGGCAGTAAATATGGAAGGGATGCTTATCAGCGGAGTAGCAAATGACAAAAATACGGCCCGCATCGCCGTAATCGGATTGGAGGATCAGCCGGGTGTGGCATTCAAGCTCTTTAACCACCTTGCAAACCATAATATTAATGTGGATATTATCTTACAGTCGGTTGGGCGCGACGGGACGAAGGATATCAGCTTTACTGTGGCGAAGGACGACTTGCAGGAGGCGGTTGCCACTGTGGAACGTCATCGGAATACTTCGTTAAAGTACTCAAAAATTGATGTGGAAGAGAATGTTGCGAAAGTTTCCATTGTAGGGGCGGGTATGATGTCAAATCCGGGTGTTGCAGCAAAGATGTTTGAGGCGCTTTATGATGCAGGGGTTAATATTAAGATGATTTCGACTTCGGAGATCCGCGTTACTGTCCTGATTGATGTGCAGCAGACGGAGAAGGCGGTTAATGCGGTGCACAATAAATTTTTCTAAATAACAAAAATATACCTCCCACCACTTAAACTGGAACAAAAGGTGGCGGAGATAGCGTCCCTTTTACGGCGGACTTTAGCTGTGGGGGGACGCTTTTTTGCGTTAGAATATTGATTGAATATAAATGAGCTGGTATAATTGTATTGAATAGGGGTTGGGAGTACGTACAGATCATTCTGGTGAGTTTTAAAATCAGGAGGAATAAGGAATGCGGGATAAACGTGCGACGAATCTTGGGAAGATTATATGTAAAGAAAGGAAGAAGAAAAATATTTTGCAGGAGGAGTTGCTCCGTGGAGTATGTCAACAGGGTGAGATGGCTAAGATAGAATCCGGTGAAAGGGTGCCTGAAAAAATGCTTGCTGATGCATTGATGCAGCGTTTGGGCAGGTGTACGGACACTTTGGAAGCTATTATGTCAGTGGAGGAATATATTCTTTTTGATATGAGGGAAACATTGCAGCGCCATTTTTATGAATGTAATTATGAAAAGAACTGTAGTTTGATTGAAAAATACCGCAGACATAAGGAGGCAGATTGGCCATTACATCGGCAATTCCTTCTAAAGTATGAGGCAGTTAATGAGTACCGCCGCCACGGGAACATGCTCCGCTGCCGGGTGGAGCTTGGCAATGCACTGACTGTTACTTTCCATGAGTGGGGGAGAATGCAGATACTGAATTATTATCTGTGCAGTCAGGAACTTCATCTGCTGATTCTGATCGCCTTTTTCATGATGCCGGAAAATGAGGTGAGGGCGCTGTGGATTCTGACGGAAACGGCAATCTATCTGGAAGAGCGGTATTATGAGGAGGAGAAAGTCAAACTTCTTCCACAGTGTATGTGGCTGCTGGCGGAGCACAGCAAGCGTCACGGGGACTGGGAGAAGGTGGAGGAATACAGCCGCCGGGGCGTGGAATGTCTGACAAGGAACGGAGCGCTTCCACTGCTCAGGGAGTTGTTGGAGCTGCGTATTGAAAGTTTGAGGAACCTGGGCAGTGATATGTGTGAGATTGAAACCCTGCAAAATCAGCTAGACAGTCTGGTTGCTGTGCTGGCGCGGTATGCTGATTGGGTGCTCAGGATGGATGATCTATCAAAACTCCACTATTTCTACCATGAGGAAGAAGTTTCGCTGGATTATGAAATGCTGCGTGATATCAGGAAAAATCAGGGTATCTCACAGGGCGAAGTCCAGAGTTGTACACAGGGAAGCCTCTCAAGGATTGAGAACGGCAAGCAGGCACCGTCAAAGCGCCATGTGATGGAGATTGCGGAAGAACTTGGGGTGAATAAGAGTTATTATATTAGCAGGGTACAGTCGGAGGATTATGATTTGTATGAGTTGTGCCATTGGAGAAATCAAGCAGGATTTAATTATGAGTGGGATAAAGCAGGTGCAATGATAGATATGCTTGAGAGTTCGTTGGATATGAGTAATCCTCTGAATAAACAATACATAGAGGCTTGTAAAATTGGTGATAAAGGGGTTCGTGGTGTAATAGAGCCAGAACAAGCTTTAAGTGGTTTAAAAAAGGCTTTGGGCTATACTATGCCAGATTATAAAGAATCAAAAATACGTGTACCTTCAAGAGAAGAATTCGTTATATTGAGTTTAATGGTATCGTTTCTGCGGAAGTTAGGAAAAATAAAAGAAGGTTTGCAGTTGCGCGAAAGCATGCTGCAAGCCTTTAGTGAGAGTCGAGTAGAGGAAGAATATCATACAAATTCGATATTACTACTTTATATGAATTATGGTGAACTACTTGAAACTATAGGTCAACTGGAATTAGCAGAAGAAATGGATATTCATGGCATCCAGTTGAATATATGGTGTGGTCAAGGGGAGATGTTAGGAAAAATACTAGCAAATCTCGCATATGTTTATGACAAGAGTAAAACTACTGATAAGAATTCCATGAAGGAAGTATGTTTGTGGCACTCATATCAGTTGTGTTTATTGATGAAGCGTGTGAAGGTAGCAAAAGTAGTTGAGGAATGCTACCAGTTACTGTTTGGAAAAGATATTAATGCTTTCCACCATCACCCTCATCAAACGGCCCAAACGGATTTGGATTCGTCGGCTTGTCCGTCGCCCCGTAAGTTTCCGCCTGCGGAACATCCGGAACAGTAATAGTAACAGTAATTCCTACATAGAACAGCACGAGCACTGCGAGCATCATTTTTTTAAACTTCTTCATAATTGCACCTCTTTCTTATCGCATAAGCGCGACCATTTTTATTATCAGCTTGAATTTTATGTTGGATGCTAAGGTTTGTCTATGCTGTTTGCGGAATATACATCTATATTCCGCAAACAGTATAGACTTTTTTGTCGAAAAAAGTTACTATATAGTCGATAAAATTCCCATTTTATCAGCGACACAGAAAAGCAGAATTAAGAAAGGAACCGGAAGTGGTGGAAATTCGAGACCACTTTTGGTTCTTTTCGAAAAAAGGAGAGAAATGGCAACAATTATTGGAATGGGGGATATCGTCCGGGAAAAAAGGAAAAGCCTTCTTATGTCACAGACACAATTGGCAGAAAAAATTGGGGTTTGCAAGAGAACAATCATTGATATAGAAACAAATATTGGAAATCCCAAGTTTGACGTGTTATTTCGGCTGTTCCGCGAATTGAATATTCCGCTTGACCAGATATTCTACCCGGATGTGCCGGAAAATTTTGATGATAAGAGCATGCTGATGCAGGAATTAATGGGATGCTCGGAAAAGGAGATAGCTGTAATCCTGCCTCTGGTAATTAATATGAAACAGACTTTGCGGGATAAGAATAAGAAAAAGAAACAGAGGAAAGCGGAATGGAAATAAAAGCAAATGTGAATGAGGTAAAGAGAACCGTCAGAAGGAAAACAAAACGTAGACCTATCAGGAGTCCTAAGGATCTGGCAACTTCCATCGCAATTATTGGTAATTGCGTGAGGGAAGGAAGGCAGGAAAAGAATCTGTCACAGAGGGCATTGGGGGAGAGAGTAGGTATTGGAAAACGCGCAATAATGGATATTGAAGCAGATATTGCCAATCCTAAGTTTGAAGTTCTCTATGGATTGGTGAGAGAATTTGATTTGCCAATCTACCATATATTTTATCCTGATATACCTGAGGATTTTGAAGAAAGGACAATACTTTTTGATGAATTGGAAGATTGTTCCGAAAAGGAAATGAAAATAATCTTTCCTATGGTTCGGCGTTTAAAGGAGCTTTTAAAGTCAGAAAGAAAGCCGAGAGGAAGAAAAAAGAAGGCTAAGAAGGAGGAGCAGGAAGCGGGGACAGAGAAGGAAGAGAATTGTAAAACAAAGAAAGAAGATGAGATAAAGAAATAGATTATATTTCTTGAGTTAATTAGTTAACAAAATCGGATACCATGATTTTTATAGATTATCGCAGGTATTACACTATTCTGAATTGAAAGTGATAATATATATAGTAATATACATAATTGGTTATGAATTACAAAAACCCTGTTTGCAGGACATGGAAAATCTACACTTAAAATTTTCCATGTCCTGCAAACAGAGTTTCCTGAAAATTGTCTTATAACATTTCATAAGTCTTTATAGAGAGCGACAGAATTTTATGTTTTGTTTGATGTAAAGCCAATCTATATAATCAGGTGGACAAATATTGCTCGCAAAAGTCTTTTGCTGTCACAATCTTTATCTTTTCATATTCATTTATCACCAAAAGGTCTTTATCACCACTGACAATATATAGGGCATGGGAATCCCTTGCACATCCCAGGAATTTATTATCATCGGGGTCGCGGCATATTTCAACTTGAGTAATCGGTTCAATAATTTCCATAGTTTTGATTAAAGGACTTAATATCGATTTATTGATATGCCCTTGTTTTCTGTTAATCATTTCCTGTATGATTTCTTCATATTCGTTAATGATATCTCTTTTCCGACAACAGCACTGAGAATTTTTCTTGGAAATCCGCCAAAAAACACCCCGGAAATGAGGACATTTGTATCTATTACAATTTTCATGCGCGATTCTTCTTTCTCACGGATTTGACTATATCATCAACATCATTTTCATTATATCCAACAGACAGCGCCCATTTTTGCGCCTCATCCAATGATGCCTCAAAATCTTCGGCAGAAGGAAGTTTTAGCGTTTTGAGCATGATAACATCACCCGAAGTATATGCTACCAGCTTATCACCAGTATCAATAGATAAGAGTTTGCGGATACTGACCGGCAAGGAAATCTGACCTTTCGAAGAAACCGTTAATATTTGTGCATTCATTTGTTTTAGCTCCTTTTAAGTAAGAATTTCTTACTTATATTATGCCATAAAATAAAAAGATATGCAAGCAAGAATGTCAAAGGAAATTTCATATCCCTGTGTTGCTATCGCATGTTTGATGGGGCTTATCCCTCACCGGACACAAAAACTCCCTCTTACCCTCACTTTCATCTTTACAAACTAGCTTCAAAAAATCGGAAGTTCGCTTATTAGCTGACAATGCGGAAAACAGTTTTTTTCACCCCCGCGCTATAATATTTACACCAGCGCGGGGATCTGTTATAATGGGGAAAATAAAACTGACAGGAGAGAAAGTATGATAAAAGCGGTTATATTTGATATTGGAAATACCCTGGTGGAATATAAAATCCCAATGAATTGGTCAGAACTATACCGCCCTGCATTCGAACATACCGCGGGGCAGTTTGGGTATCATTTTACAAAGGAGCAGTATGAACATGCGGGGCGTGTGCTGACGAAGTACAATACCAGGGTAAACCCGAGGGAATACGAAATTTCTTCCGAAAAGATTTTTGCGGAGATTATTGATGGTATGGGGCTTGGGAGTGAGGAACTTGTAAGGGTGAGGGACGGTTTTTATTCGTATTTTCAGAGGGAAGCGCATATCTTTGATGGGGTGGAAGAAACTCTGAAGGCTCTTTCGGGGAGGGGGGTTTTGCTTGGGACATTGTCGGATGTTGCCTATGGGATGGACAATTCTTATGCGCTCTCGGATATTGCACCATTGTTAAAATACCTTGCCTGCCCTTATACTTCAAACGATACCGGGTACCGCAAACCTGCGCCGCAGGGACTTTTGATGATTGCGGAGCAATTGGGGGTTAAGCCGTCGGAGATGGTATTTGTCGGGGATGAAGAAAAGGATATGCGCTGTGCCATAAGGGCGGGCGCGTTTGCTGTGCTGATTAACCGGGACGGGGCTAGGAAAGATTACGGGCAGGGGATGGAGATTAAAGAGTTTGATGAACTAAACGAGTTTTTGGACAGGGACAGGGGGGTACAGCAATTGGAAGAAAATGGAAAAAACCTAACTAAAAAGGGCGGTAAGGCTCCTTTTACGGATGTTAAAGCCACGGGAACCGGAATCATCGGTTGGAAGGCGGAGGAGGAAGGGTGCAAGGCAACTATCTTTTTGAGTAGAAATAAGACCTATCTTCCGGGGGAAGGGGAGCCTGCACTTCGTTTTTTTGCTGCTGATGGTGCGCAATGCTCTGAACCGCTGCCGCTTAATGTGGGGGAAGATTTGCAGATGGATGTTTTATTTTGCAGCCCTGCGGAACCGGAAAAACAAATGTGGAATATCAGTGTTATCTGGTGTGCCAACCCTGTGCTGCCCGGGCAGTTTGCTGACCCGGATATCGCGCTGTTTGGCGATACTTATTATCTCTATGCGACCACGGACGGGTTTCCGGGCTGGTCGGGCACTTATTTCCGCGTGTTTTCCTCAAAGGATCTGGTAAATTTCACAGATGAGGGAGTTATCCTTGACGTAGCGGGCGACGATGTTTCCTGGGCGGTTTCAAGTGCCTGGGCACCCTGCATTGCCACAAAGGGCGGGAAATATTACTTTTATTTTTGTGCCAAGGATGTCTTCGGGGATTCCCATATTGGCGTGGCAGTGGCGGATTCCCCGGTGGGACCGTTTCGGGCAATGCAGGAACCGCTGCTGACCAAGAAGATGTGTGAGGAACACGGGATTATGATGTGGCAGACCATCGATCCGTCCGTATTTACCGATGAGGACGGGGCTTCCTACCTGCTGTTTGGCAACGGACATGCGGCGGTGGTGCGCCTTATGGATGATATGGTAAGTCTTGATTTGTCCACACTTACACAGTACTTGGGGGCGGAAGATTTCAGGGAGGCGGTCACAGTTACAAAGAGGGGGGGCATCTATCATTTTACCTGGTCATGCGATGATACGGGGAGCGCGGATTATCATGTTAATTATGGAACCGCGGAAAGCATTTACGGACCGATTGTCTGCCGCGGGAGGCTTCTGTCAAAGGATGAGGAGAATGGGATTCTGGGAACCGGGCACCACTGCATCCTGTCCGTCCCAGGCGATCAGTATTATATTGTTTATCACCGTTTTTACACGCCGCTTGGGCTGTTTTGCGAGGGATTTGGGTTCCATCGGGAAATCTGTATCGACAAGCTGTGTTTTGATGCAGAAACCGGACGGATGCTGCCGGTAAAACCGACACAAAAAGGTGTTGCGCCGCGTTTGCAGATGTAGGGAATATTTTGTTTGGAGGAAAGTTATGGGTCAGATAAAAGAAAGTGTGCTGGAATTAATCGGAAATACGCCGATGCTAAAATTAAATGGTTATATGAAGCAGGCTGGAGTAAGCGGGGCGACCATCCTTGCTAAACTCGAATACCTGAATCCGGCGGGCTCGGTTAAGGATCGGGTTGCGCTTGCTATGATCCTAGAAGCTGAGGAGCAGGGACTGTTAAAACCGGGTGCAACGATTATTGAGCCGACCAGCGGCAATACCGGGATTGGGCTTGCGGCGGTTGCGGCGGCGAAAGGGTATAAGGCGGTGCTGACACTGCCGGATACCATGAGCATGGAGCGCAGGAATCTTCTGGCGGCTTACGGGGCGAAGCTGGTACTTACTGACGGCGCAAAGGGCATGCAGGGAGCGATTGACAAGGCGGAGGAATTGAACGAAAAAATCCCCGGCTCCATAATTCTAGGACAATTTGTAAATCCTGCCAATCCGACAGCCCACTGGGCGGCGACAGGACCTGAAATCTGGGAGCAGACGGATGGGAGGGTGGATATTTTTGTGGCGGGTGTGGGAACCGGCGGGACAATAACCGGGATCGGTGAATATCTAAAAGAAAAAAATCCGGATATCCGGGTGGTCGCGGTTGAACCGGCGGACAGCCCTGTGCTTTCCGGCGGCGAGGCGGGAGCGCACGGGATTCAGGGGATTGGTGCCGGTTTTGTCCCGGAGATTTTGAATACCGAAGTTTACGATGAAGTTCTCCCGATAAAATGTGGGGACGCTTATGCCGAGGGCAGGGCATTTGCTGTAAGCGAAGGCATCCTGGTCGGTATTTCCTCCGGTGCCGCACTGAAAGCAGCAACTCTTTTGGCAATGCGCCCGGAAAATAAGGGGAAGAATATAGTGGTGCTTTTGCCGGATTCGGGCGACCGTTACCTGTCCACGCCTTTGTTTGCCGGGAATTAGTCTGTTTTGTCGGGGTATGTCGGAAAGAAGTTTCCTGATATGCCCCAGTTTTAAAAAATTTTATGATTCTTTTATGATTATTCCTTTTCAAATCTCCTAAAGTATGGTATGATATTATATAGTATTGAAAACCACATGAAATGGTGAGCGAATACCACATGATGGCGTGGGCTATGCCGGGATGTGGGATTGGAGGAAATATGTCATATAAAATCATAGGGGATAGCTGTACTGACCTTACAAAGGAAATGAGGGAGGATGGGCGTATCCAGATTATACCGTTGACGCTGACGGTCGGAACGGAAGATATTGTGGACGATGAGAGTTTTGACCAGGCGGGATTTTTGAAAAAGATGAAGGAGTGCAGCGAGTGTCCTAAGTCAGCCTGCCCTTCCCCGGAGGCTTATATGGAGGCTTTTGAGGGGGCGGAGGAAGTGTATGTGGTAACGCTCTCCTCGCATCTTAGCGGTTCTTACAATGCGGCGGAGCTTGCGAAGATGTTGTATCTTGAAAAACATCCGAACAAAAAGATTGAGGTGATAGACTCGCGTTCTGCGGCTGCCGGTCAGACACTGATTGCATTGAAGCTGATTGAGGAGAAGGAAGCGGGGACAAGCTTTGAGGAAACGACAAACCGTGTGCGGAAATTCCGTGACCGGCTCAAGACGAAGTTTGTGCTGGAGTCACTTGACAATTTAAGGAAGAACGGGCGGTTGAGCAATATCACGGCGGCACTTTGCAGCGTGCTTAATATTAAGCCGGTTATGTGCGGCGTGGAGGGGCGGATTGAGAAGCTTGACCAGGCGCGCGGAATGACAAAGGCTCTGATGAAGATGATCCGCTATATTGAGGAGGATATCACGGACGCGAAGAAACGAATTTTTGCAATTACACACTGCAATTGCAGGGAGCGCGCAGAATTTGTGCGGGATGAGGTGCTAAAAAAAGTGCCGTTCAGGGATGTGATAATTCTGGAAGCTGCGGGCGTGAGCAGCATGTATGCGAACGATGGGGGGATTGTGGTGGCGTACTAGAGTGGCTCATCTTACTTTTAAGCTATCAAGGAAGTCCCTGGTTTCTAAGTTGTAAATATGAAAGTGGTGAGTAAGGGAGCTTTTTTGTGCCAGGTGGGGTGCAGGTTCCATCGGACTAGCTGCGATAGTAGCACAGGGATATAAATTCCTTTGACAATGAATTAAAAAATTCCTTTGACAATGAATTTTAACTTACCGACCTGTTTGTTTTCGAAAACAAAATTAAGAATTTTAAAGCAATATGTGCGGGTTCGCTGGAAGCGGGGAAAAAATATTATTTCTGGCGGAAACCGGATTTGCGGGAAAGGAGTATTAACATGGCACAGGAAAAGAGGGAATGGTATCGGATGACCGAGGCGGAGCGCAGATTTGCCGATGTGGTCTGGGAGAATGAACCATTGGGTTCCGGGGAATTGGTGAAACTCTGCGAGGAGCGTTTTGGCTGGAAAAAATCAACTACTTATACTTTCTTAAAGAAACTTTGCGGGCAGGGTCTGTTTGAAAACAGGGATTCTAAGGTGAGTGCCAAGATTGACAGGGAGAGTTATGACCACGGCATGGGAGAGCAATTTGTAAAAGAAACTTATGACGGTTCCCTGCCAAAGATGATTGCTGCTTTTATGAGCCGCAAAAAGCTTTCAAAGCAGCAGGTGGACGAAATCCGGCAGATGATTGACAATTATGAGGAGTGATGGAGATGGGGGAATGATCTTGTCTGCATGTGGGAATCTCTGGTTGCTGACCATATGGGGGTGTGAAAATGATTAGATTGTTTTTAACAGTTTTGAGGATGGGACTTGTTTCGGGCTATGCAGTTTTGATTGTCTTGTTAGTCCGAATGTTGTTGCGCCGGTTTCCTAAGCGATACAGCTATCTGCTATGGAGTGCCGTACTGCTCCGTCTGGTCTGCCCGGTTATGATAAAAAGCCCGTTCAGCCTGGTTCCGGATGCCCTGTCCCTGTATGCGCATGTGAATGTTTCGGTGAACGAGAACGACATAGGGGAAGAGAGCGCAGGTTCCGGGATTTTTAATGCCGGGAAGGGAACGGATGTAAATTGGGAGCCTGAAAGTGTGCCATCCCAAAGTGACGGGGGAATATACGGGGGTGATTTGAACACCGGCCAGAGTGGCGGCGAAGGGAACGAACAGGATGGTTATAATACCGGAGGAAAGACTGTGGGGAATGTGCAAAGCAGTCCGGGGATTAAAGGAGGGCAGGACGGGGAGAAAATACAGAGTAGTCAAGGGAATGGGAAAGAGCATGGCGGGGAGAAAATACAAAGCGGTCAGATGATTGGCGCAGGGCAAAATACTGATATGAACATCCCATTTGGAAGTAACCTGGAACCAGAAGAAAATGAAACTGTAAAAAATTACCAAAAATCAATGGGCGAACCGGGTAATCTATTTCGTTATACAGGGTTGCTCCGAGTACTCTGTGGTATTTGGATTTCCGGAATCTTAGTCTTCTGGGCTGTGTGGGCGTGTACACTGCACCGTTTTAAAAAAAGACTGCTCGGCGCAGTATATGTGGAAGAAGGCGTGTATGAAACCAGCCAGGTAGCAGCATCTTTTGTTGACGGGATTTTCCGCCCGGTCATTTACCTTGCCACAGGTCTTACGGGGACGGTGCGGGAATATGTGCTTTGTCATGAGCGCGTACATATCCGCAGGAAGGACCCCTTTATCAAGGCGATGGGGTTATTTTTAGTAAGTATTTACTGGTTCCATCCGCTGGTCTGGCTGGCATTTAAAAAAATGTGCGAAGATATGGAGATGTCCTGCGATGAGTGGGTTGTGGAACAGATGGGTGCGGAGATTAAAAAGGAGTATTCGGCTGCATTGTTATGCATGGCGCAGGGGGCAAATGGAATCGGTCTGTTTGCGGCATTTGGTGGGAATGAGGTGAAGAGTAGAGTGAAAAATATATTATCATATCGAAAGCCAAAGAATTGGCTTGCTGTTTTGCTGCTGCTGTTGGTAACGGCAGTCGGGTGCGGATTAAATCTGGGCAGTGTGGATACATCGGCGGCAGGTGGAAATCCGGAGGGGCAGACGGAGCCGGACGGCGCAGGCGCACCGGAGGGGGAAAATAGCCCGGACGGAAAAAATCTGACAGGAAAGGGAAATTCCGGTGAACAAAATACACCGGAGGGCGGGAACGGACTTTCCGGGAAGGAGGATTCCGGCGGGAAGGATGTGGCGGAGAAGTATGCTTCCGTTCTTACTTCATACCACACTGCGTTAAAAGAAGAGTGGAAGCCGGGAAAGCTTGTCGAGGAAGGTTTTAGCTCCATCGCCGCGTATTGCTACGGTGAGGATACATTGGATAAAATCGGATATGCATTTTTGGATTTGGACGGTGATGGAATCGAGGAACTGCTGATAGGGGCAATCGGGGGCGATGATTTTATCAGGCAGCAGGTTTTTGAGCTGTATTGCATGGAGGGCGGCGTGCCGAAGCAGGTTTTTACAGGGATGGAGCGCAACCGCTATTATCTTTGCCGGGAGGGTGGCAGTTATATTATTATAAATGAAGGTTCCTCAAGTGCATCCGACGGCAAGTGGAGCTGCAATGTGGTACGGGAAGGAAAACTTTTTCCGGTTCAGACCATTGTTTATGATGGTTCGGGTGAGACCATTATATATGGCGACTTGGCTGATCCGGAGCATCCGGAGGAGAGTGCGTCCGGGGAGGATGCAGTTTGGGGCAGCCGGATGGAAGCGGAGGAAGAAGATGCACAAGCGGTCATAAGAGCTTACGAGGAATACCGCATAGTGCCGGAGTATGTTCCGTTCTCCGATTTCCAGACCACAAAAACCGGGTCATGGGAAGACGGGAATATGGGAAAGAAGGCAAGCGGAAAATATCTGGAAAACCAGCTAAACCTTATTTTAGACCAGAAAGAAGTCTGGGAACGGACGGATTTTGTGGCGGAAGGAACAAAGTATACCGTGACGGATTTAAATGGCAACGGAAGACTTGAGATCATCGCTGCTTCCTGCCAGGGAACCGGACATTACACTTATGCAGATATTTATGAGGTGTCTGCGGACGGGAATTCACTGGTGCATTATAAGCAAACGGTTCCTGAGGGGGATTCCCAGGCGGATATTATTTGGGGTGTTGCACCCGTCTATTACAACAGTAAGGAAAATGTGTATCGCTATGTGTTTGACGACCTGATCCGCAATGGGGCAGCGTATTACTACGAGGGCAAAAAGAGTCTGGAATTAAAGGAAGGGCAGGTTTTAGAAACCACACTGGCTTACCGTATCACGGAATATATAGACGGTGCGCCGGTTGTGGCTTACGGAGGCGAAAACGGGCTGCGTGTGACAAATGAACAGGAGTATCAGGACGCAGCGGATCAAGTGTTTGAGGGCTGGGAGAAGGGAATGGCATATTTTCTGTGGTTTGTTGCGCCAGAGCAAAAGGACGATGTAAGAAGTTTATGGTATGAGCAGTTGGAAACATCCTACCAAAGCTTTTCGGTAGTGGAGGTTTCTTCGGATAAGGCAACGGATAAGGACAATTCCAAAACAAAGGCAAACCCTGAAAAGATGGCAGAATTTATTTCGGCGGGCGGATGGAAAAAAAGCGGGAAGGACTTGGAGGATCAGTTAAACCTGATCCTAAGTGAAAGACCGATGTGGGAACTGACGGATACCGGAACGGATCTGACGTGGTATGCCATTACCGACCTGGACCGAAACGGGCGGCTTGAGTTGGTTGCCGCTTATTACGGGGGGAGCGGGAGCTATACTAATTCCTGCATTTACGAAGTATCAGAGGACAAAAACTCTCTGGTTGCCTGTACCCGGACATTGTCCGGGGAATATGCTTCCTGCCCGGATATCATTCGGGGGTTCGCGCCGGTGTATCTGGATCTGACGGACGGAAAAACCTGTTTTATTTATCCGGACATCGTGAGGGGGGACGCGGGGTATGTTTACGAAAGCAAATGGATGTTAAGCTTTGGGGACGGCCATCTGACAGAGCAGGTATTGGCATCGCGTGAGGCAGAATATGACGGTTTTACAAAGACCACCACATATCGTTCCGGGGAATTGGACCGGGTGGCGGTGACGAGCGGGGCGGAGTATGAAGGGGCGGCGGATGTGGCATTCCCGGACAGGGTAAGAGGAATGATATCAATTCACTGGATTCCTGTGGATGAAGAGTTTAACAGCGGGGATTGGTATCAAAATTTGGAGCAGTCTTATGCCGGGTTTTCATTCGTCCTGCCGCAGATGTCCCCTGTTTCCGATCAAGAAACCGGGGATCAGCAGGCGGCGGAGGCATTCCTTGAACAGTGGAAACAGAAAACGGCAGGGAATGGCTTTTGGGATGAAGCGGAAGCGATGGCGTGGTATGAAACCTTTGTGCGGGACGGTTTTCGGGTGGAATCCGGTGATTCTCTTGCAGATGTCTGCATCGGGGATTTTGACAATAACGGGAGTAAGGACTGCTTTTTTGTTATGACAAAAAGAACGGAATTGACCGACCGCCCGTGGACCATCTGGGATAGCATATTTTATGGCTGTATGAATGGGGAAAGTTTTTATAAAGAGAGGATTTCGGAGGAGTCCCTTATTGGATTGTCCGTGGTGGCGGGCGATTTTAACCATGACGGGTTTGCGGAGCTTATCTTGAGCGGGGATACCGGCAGCATTGGCAGGGGAGGAAATGTCATCCACCGGATGTTGCAGTACCGTGAAGGAAAGCTTTTGGAGTTTCCGCTTCCGGAAGACTGGAACGGTCAGTTTACGTACCGGGGCGGCTTCGGTGCTTCCGTCTATGAAACGGAAGAAAGAAAAAAATGCCGTGCGGTATTGGAGCAGGACGGAAGGGAAGTGTACTTTACGATAACAGGCAGCCGGGAGTATGCCCCTTTTCTGGATGAAGAGCTGCCGGGCTGGCGGGACGGGAAAGAGCCGTTTGGCGGGGCAGGCTACGGTTATGCGGGCTTTGAAACCGTCCCGGAGGACGGAAAGGAATACCTGCTTGCAAAAGAGTACCTTCTGCCAAGGGCGGGGTACGGGCAGATCGGGTTTGCGTGTGTACTGTTTGACTGGGACGAAAATGGGAAGGTGTATGTGAAAGATTTTTATGTGGAGCCTTTTTGACCTTTTTTGACCTACGTGGCAGTTTCCGGCTTATAACAGTAAAAAGCGCCCGGAGGCTGTCCGGATCCGGAATGGGTGCTTGATAGCCGTCTTCTCTACCACGGGGAAAGAAATACGACAGTTTATCCTTTGACTTATCCATGCGCGGTCTGCTATGATAGTAGCAGGCTGAGATAAACATTTAAAATGTACCGCCCTGCGTCAGGCAGGTAGTCCTATGGTGCGCACACTACCTACCGGACGCGGCGCGGTCTGGCAAGGACAGTCAAGGAGGATAACATGGAATATCAACCGGAAGAACATACCGAAAACCGCACGGTTGCAATGGGCGGTAAGATTTATTCCCTGCGCATGGCAAAGGAGATGACACAGGAACAGCTTGCAGGCGTGCTCTGCGTCAGCCCGGCGGCAGTATCAAAATGGGAGCGCAACCTGGCAAACCCGAATATAGAGATGCTCTGTGCGCTGGCGGATTTCTTTGATTGCAGCGTTGATGAGCTTTTAGGACGCACGACAAAGGAATTGGAGCGCGCGGGAAAGTACGATAAAAACCGCATTCGCATGGCGGAAACGGCGGAGGAACTGCTATTGCTCTCCGAGGTCAGCAGGCAGAAGGGGCTGCTTTCGATGGAAGAAGAAATGAAGCAGTACCGGGGGGAATGCAGCTTTCTCAAATTTGCCGTGGGTTATTTCCTGAATGCGATGATGGAGAAGCTTGTACCGGGGCAGATTGTGGGGCTGTTAAATAATTATGCGGCGACGCTTCCTGCTATGGAACAGGCGGAGGGCAGGATGATCGCCGAGGTGCTCGGCATGATCGTGTCCGGCGAGAGGAAGGAACTGATTGTGGAGCTTATGGCTTCCTATATCGGGGTTGGGTACCGCGAGAAAATCGGCGGGGGACATCTGATATTAAACCGGGAATTGAAGCGGGAGGAACTGCTTGCAAAATACCGGGAAAAGACGGTTGCCACACAGAAGACAGCCCTTCTTGAGGAACTTATCGGGGCGGGGGATTTCGAGGTTCAGGTTCTGCTTAAAAATCTTGATAACGCGACATTGACCGCGGCACTTTGCGGCGCATCCGGTGCGGTGGTAACGAAATTTTTTGCAAATCTTGCCGACCGTGTACTGGTATTTATCTGCGAGGATATGGAAAATTTTAAGGGTGGGGAGGAGGAGATGGCCAGAGCGCAGGAGAGGGTGCTCGAACTATTCCGCAATATCCAGATGTGAAGCTATGAAAAGATATGGTTTTGGGACCGCTTCACGAAGATTGATAAAAATATTATAAAGGGGCAAAAGATTCGCTGCAGTTTTTTTATTCCCTTTGAGGGAATGCAATATTTTTGATACGATACATTGTATTAGGGAGGGGGCTGTTGCAAAATTTGGATATTGCATAATCTACAATAAAGATATCTTAGATATTCAAATTGTGTATTGTGTGAATATGCCATTTTGCAGCAGCTCCCGCCCTTACATTGCCCGGTCACTCTACCTACCACCGCACCTGCCAACGTGCCCTTAACAAGCCTAAAGTGTCGGAGTTCCCGGTACTTATTTTTTTTTACGTTCTTCTTTCGCGCACAGTTCCTTCAAATATTTCTCAAACAGCGCTTCGTCGCCCGGAAGTTTCACCCAGTCATTGGTCCATGCCGAGAGGTAGGCGCGTTTGATATGGAGAGGGAGCGGATGCCCTCCTCACCGTCGGCAACCAGCTTGCCACCATTTAAAATGGCATCCGCAAAGTGGTTTAACATTTCCTTTGCCCGGATAAAAAGTGGGTTGGTGCGCTGGTTAAACATGGTCGCGAAGACAACGCCGGATTTTTTTGCAGCCTCGTTCATCTCGCGAACCTGCCTTACATAAACACCCGCAGGTTTTTCGATTATGACATGGATGCCGCGCTTAAAACATTCGAGCGCGCAGGTTGGATGGTCGTAGTGCGGGACAGCAACCAATGCAGCATCCACCAAACCGCTGTCAAGCATTGCACAGGCATTATCAAAGCATGCGGCGGAGGAGAGTTTTTCCTTCGCGCGTTTTCGTTTTTCCGGGTTGATATCGGCAAACGCTGTCACGGTGATGTTTGGGCAATGCCCGTCCAAAATATTTTGCAGATGACCGCTTCCCATATTTCCCATACCGATGATCCCAAGACGTAGTTTTTCCATGATGATACACCTCTCTTTCTGATTCCGTGCGGTTTCTTTACCATTTTTGCTGTATTATTATACAGATTCGACCTATCAAAGAAGTCTTCCGATTCCAAGTTGAAAAAAGAAAGCGGCGGGTAAGAAGGATTCTTTGTGTCAGTTGGGGTGCAAGCCCCATCGGACAAGCTGCATTAGCAGCACAGGGATATAATTTCCTTAAACTTTCACAGATTTTATTTTATACATTCCCGCAGCGCCTCTGCCGCTGCATCAAATGCCGCGCGGGAGGATGGGTAGGTATATTTTCCCATCTTGCTTGCCTGCTCCCCTTCCAGTTTCTCAAATCCGGAAAATACGGACAGATGCGGCTCAAGTGTCAGCACCTTGCCACGGTAATTAGAAAGAAGGAACGGGATATTGCCGATTCCTTTTCCTGCCGGGACAACAAAGCCGTCCGCTAACGCGTCCTTGATATGCATGTATTCCACATAAGGGGAGAGCAGTTCCCATGCCTCTTTGGTATCCTGGCCGCACTGGACGAAATTGGCGGGGTCAAAGACTGCCCTGATATCCGGAAATTCCCGGTGGATCTCGGCACAGCGCGGCGCGGTATCGCCGTAGATTCCCTTTTCGTTTTCATGGCAGAGCAGGATGCCGCTTCCCGCTGCCGCATCAAGGAATGCAAAAAGGCGCTCCATCACCGCGTTCCGGTAAGCGGATGCCTCCCCCGCAGGGACATAGAAGCTAAACAGGCGGATATGCTTTGCATTAAGGATATCCGCAAGTTCCAGACCGCGCTTAAACAAATCAAGGTGTGGTGCGAAATCCTCCGTGATGGAGATTTTGCCGTAAGGTGAGCCGAGCGACCAGACAGAAAACCCTTCCGCATCAAGCCGCTGCCGGATTTCCCGCGCCTTTTCTTTTGTAAGGTCGGCAATGTTTACGCCGTCCACGCCGCGGATCTCAAGGTATGGGATCTGATTTTCTTTCATTGCGGCAATCTGTTCCGATAATCTGCTGCCCGCCTCATCAGCAAAGGCACAAAGTTGAAATTTTCTATTTTGTGGCGGGGAGGGTGGAATATCTGGTTGAGGGAGCGCGCTATCCGTTAGAGCCGGGAAGTCTGATGATTATGAGCCCGCTCGAATCGCACCGGACAAGGATTTTGGAGGGCAGCCGTTATGAGCGCTTTGTGCTGAATTTTTCCGTTGCCGCGGTGGACGCGGTTGACCCCGAGCACCGTCTGCTCAAACCGTTTTTTGACCGCCCGGCGGGCAGGGGGAATCTGTATCTTCCCTCGGAGCTTCCCGCCGTGCCAACGGAGAGGATTTTCCGCGCCATATATGAGGAAGTGCCCGATGAATATGGAAGAAGAATCAGGGTTTCATCGTACCTGTTTTTCCTGTTGGAATGCCTGTATGAGGCTTATATACGCCGCGGGGCAGCAAAATACCGTCCCCCGGAAAGCCTGGCGGAACAGATGGTTGCCTATGTGAATGCGCATCTGTACACCGAGCTGTCCGTGCCTGCCCTTGCAAAGCAGTTTTTGCTAAGCGCTTCGCAATTTGGGAAAATATTTAAGCAGGCAACCGGGGCAGCCCCCTGGGAATATATTACCGCAAAGCGCCTCAGCGCGGCGCGGGAGAAAATGCGTGCCGGGGCTAAGGCGCAGAGTGCGGCGGAGAGTTGCGGTTTTGGGGATTATTCGGCGTTTTACCGCGCGTATGTCAAATACTTCGGCCATTCACCCCAAAGTGATGTCCTGTAAAAGCTGCGGTTTCAGATTTCCTCATCGTTTAACCCGATCACCGCGTCGATCGGCAGGGAAACAACAATTCCCTTTGCGTCGCTGCGTATCCCGCAGGAATCGCTGATTGCCTGCATGATGGCAAGCTTATTTTCCGCGTTGGCAAGAATCAGGATGATTTCCTTTTCCTCCTGCACACTAAGCCCCCAGAATTCCGTTGCCTGCTCATTTTCGACAAGCCTGCTGTGAAGGACGGAGCCGCCCGCCGCGCCGGCGGCTCTCGCCGCGTTCATGACTTCCTCGCTGTATCCCTGGTTTACGATCGAAGCGATCATCACATGTTTTAATTCTGCCATTGTTGTTTTTTCCTTTCTTTCCGCAGTCTCTTTTTCCTTCCCGCCAATCTGCTCAAGCATCCGGACAATATAATTGTTTGCCCCGGATAGCGGCATTGTAAATGCGATTCCACTATCCGGGGTTCCGATTTTTAATGCTTTGCGCAGTTTGCGCAGCATTTCGTCGGCAAAAGGTTTCGGCAGGATGCTGACTAAAAGATGTTTGCCAATGCTCCCAAGCCCAAGAATATCCATCATCTCACTGGATGCCGTCCCCATTGCATGGAGTTTGTAATGCATTGGCATGGCACTGTCAGCAAAAAGATTGGCAGCCTTTTTGGCAAGTTGTGGGTTGGTGATCAGCATTAAAATGCGAAATGAAGAATTCCGTTTTTCCGGTTTCATAATATTTGCCTCTCTTCCCTCTTATATTTAACCTTCGAGCTCGATAATCACGTCGCTGTCTTCCGGCAGCAGATATTCCGGAGCCATATTCTTCTGGCGCTTTGCGAGTTTGAACTGGTATTGCAGACCCATGATCTGCACGGCAATTAATGGGGTTAAGGCAACTAAGGCGACCACGCCGAACGCGTCCGTCATAATATTGCCCCCAAGCATTTCGCAGGCACCGATACACAGCGGCAGCAGGAAGGTGGAAGTCATCGGGCCGCTCGCCACACCGCCGGAGTCGAAAGCAATACCGACAAAGATTTTCGGGACGAATTTCGACATTGCAAGTGCCAGGGCATACCCGGGAATTACAATGAATGCGATGGAGATTCCGGTCAACACCCGAAGCATCGAGAGCCCGACGGAAACGGATACGCCGATGGAAAGGCAATGGTTCATCGCCTTTGCGGATACCATGCCGTTTGTTACGGACTGTACCTGGCGGTTTAAAATCTGGATGGCGGGCTCGGCTTTGACGATATAGTAACCGATCAGCATGCCGATCGGGACGAGCAGCCATTTTTGGCTCGTGTCGGCGAGGTCGTGGCCGATCAGGCTCCCGACCGGGGCGAAACCAACGTTAACGCCGCACAGAAAAAGTACAAGCCCCGTGTAAGTGTAGCCAAAGCCCACAGCGATACGCAGTTTCTGGCGGTGCTGGTAGCGGCGGCTGACAAGCTGGAATACGAAGAACATTGCGGCAATCGGCACGATGGAAATCAGCACTTCCCTCGCGTAGTGCGGGAGCTGTGCCGCAAAGGAAACCATTACATCCTGCATTGTGGCAACATCCGGGACGGCCGTTTCGGAATAGGCGGCATCCTGCGGGTGGAAAAAGCAGCCGAGCAGCAGGACGGAAAGGATCGGGCCGATGCTCGAGAGCGCTACCAGACCGAAGCTGTCGTTTGCCGCATCCTTATCCGCCCGCACGGAGGACAGGCCGACACCCATCGCCATAATAAACGGGACGGTGATGGGACCCGTGGTAACACCGCCGGAATCGAAGGCGACGGCGAGGAAGTCTTTCGGCACGAAAAAGGATAGGATAATCAGAACCAGATATAACCCCATCAAAAGATAGGCGAGGTTGATTTTTAAAATAATACGCAGTACGGCGAATGCCAGGAAAATCCCGACACCGAGTGCGACGGTAAAAATCAGGGTGGCGTTCGGGACGGCAGGCACCTGGTCGGAGAGTACCTGCAGATCAGGTTCCGCCATGGTGATTAACACGCCCATCAACAGGCTGATAAGCGCGATGAAAATCAGGCGTTTTGACTTTGAGATCTGTACGCCGATACCTTCGCCGAGCGGGCTCATCGCCATTTCCGCGCCGAGCTGGAACATTCCCATCCCGACGATCAATAAAACTGCTCCGACAAAAAACATCACGATGGCCCCGGTGCCAAGCGGCACCAGAAAGATGCTTAAAAGCAGGACAATCCCGGTGATTGGAAGGACTGCCGAGAGTGATTCAAGGATTTTTTCTTTTAGTTTTGGATTCATAGATAAAACCTCCTGTCCGGTGTCCGGTTATTGAAAAGTTACATATGAGATGTGTTTTTGTGTAATGTGTAGAATCGGAACGGGGTATGTAAAACCTAACAGTGCACGGACTGTCGGTTTAAAGCGGAAGGGATATAATAATATCATACAGGAAAATAAGGGGGGAATACAAGAAAAATTTTTGGAAAAAAAATAAGAAAATAAACCCCAAATTTTAAGAAAATCCGGATTGACAAAATGTCCGAAATCGGACTATAATCTTAATGTCTGATTTCGGACATTTTGCAATAGGAATTATATCTTGATCGTTTGATAATGGAAAGGGGAAGCGATGGGTGATTACTTTAGCAAGGATATGGAGAAACTTAATTATCTGTTAAGTGAAATTGACGAGGTCTACCATGATGCATCAGTACGGCTCGGTGTTTCGGATAGCGCGATGAGGATTTTGTATACACTGTGCATAGCGGGCGACCGCTGTCCTCTGTGCGATGTGGCAAGACTGTCGGGGAGCAGCAGGCAGACCATCCACTCCGCGGCAAAAAAGCTGGTGCAGGAGGGGATTGTTTCCCTTGAGGCAAAAAACGGCAGGGATAAGCTAATCTGCCTGACAGAGAAGGGGAGCGCACTTACTAAGGCGACTGCACAGAGGGTGATTGAGATTGAAAATGCGATTTTTGATGGGTGGGAAAAGGAGGAGAGAAAGCAGTATTTTCGCCTGCTTTCAAAATATTTAAACGATTTAAAGGTGAGGGTGGAAAAACTCTGAAAGATCAGTTTGTTGTAAAGGGGGGCAATTATCAATGGGGATGGCAGGAAAGGCAGTGTATCCGGCAAGTTTATTTATGGATGGGAAAAATTAGAATTACATTTCCCGAATTTTTTGCGAAATCGTGGGAAGTACTCTAATTAGCAGGGAAGAGGTGCAAGTATGAATATTCAATTATCGGAACATTTTTCGTATAAAAAGCTTTTGCGGTTTACTATGCCGTCAATTGTGATGATGGTCTTCACATCCATCTACGGCGTGGTGGATGGTTTTTTTGTTTCAAATTTTGCGGGGAAAACGCAGTTTGCGGCGGTCAACCTGATTATGCCGTTCCTGATGATTTTAGGGACGATCGGTTTTATGTTTGGTACGGGCGGAAGTGCGCTCGTATCAAAAACAATGGGGGAGGGAAAAAAAGAGAAGGCGCAGCAGATTTTTTCCCAGCTTATTTTTTCCTCGGTAGTTCTGGGGATTTTATTCAGTGTGGCGGGTATTATATTTCTGCGTCCGGTTGCGGTTGCACTTGGAGCAGAGGGGGAAATGGTTGATGACTGTGTTCTTTACGGGCGGATTATCCTGTGCGCACTTACCGCGTTCATCCTTCAAAATGAATTCCAGAGCTTTTTTGTGGCGGCGGAGAAGCCGCAGCTCGGGCTTTTGGTAACGGTGGTCGCGGGGGTTGCAAATATGGTGTTAGATGCGCTTTTTGTCGCTGTTTTTAGATGGGGTATTGCGGGGGCAGCGCTTGCGACCGCCGCCAGCCAGCTGCTTGGAGGGCTGATACCGTTCTTTTATTTCCTGCGTAAGAACAGCAGTATCCTGCGCCTGGTCAAGAGCAGGATTGAGGGGAGGGTGCTTATGCGGGCGTGCACCAACGGCTCCTCGGAAATGATGTCCAACCTTTCGATGTCGCTTGTGAGCATGCTCTACAATGCACAGCTAATGAAATTTGCGGGGGAGGACGGTGTGGCGGCATACGGGGTTTTAATGTATGTCAACTTTGTTTTCCTGGCAATTTTTATCGGGATCGGTATTGGGAGCGCGCCCATTGTCAGTTACCATTATGGGGCGGAGAACCATGCGGAACTAAAAAGTCTGAGAAGGAAGAGTACTGTTATCATCCTTGTGTTCTCGGCTGTGATGTTTGCGCTGGCACAGCTTCTTGCCCTGCCGCTCTCAAAGGTATTTGTCGGCTATGATGACGGGCTTTTGGAAATGACTTGCAGGGCATTTCGCATCTGTTCCTTTATGTTTTTGCTCGCAGGTATCAATATTTATGGGTCGGCATTTTTTACTGCGTTAAATAACGGTCTGGTATCCGCGCTGATTTCGTTTTTGCGGACGTTAGTATTTCAGGTGGCGGCGGTGTTAATCTTCCCCGTTTTCCTTGAACTTGACGGTGTCTGGCTGTCGGTGGTGGCAGCGGAAGTCCTGTCCGCACTTGTGACAATCACATTCTTGGCAGGGCTAAAGAAAAAGTATCATTATTGAGGAAGGGAGCGTGAAGAATGGGTCGGGGAGGGCTGGGATGAAACAGCGCAGTTGCCTTATCTGGATGGGGAGGGAAAATTTATCAGTTATGAGGACGAGCGATCAATCCGGGTAAAATGCGGGCTGGTTGCTCGCTATGGGCTTGCCGGGGCAGGAAGAGATTGCGGTGGAATAGGCTTGGGGATTGGGGAAAGATTTTAAAATAATATTTACAAATTCTTAGTTTTCCGCTATAATTAAGTACAGTGGCGGAGAGGGATAGAGCCATTATAAAAGGGAACTGTAGACCAGTGGATTCTAAGAAAAGGGGCGTGTAGTATGAGAAAAGTAACAGTTTTTTCAAAGCTTGCAGCAGTGATGCTGGCTGCGGTAATGACAGTGTCCGTGGGGGCATGGGGGAATGTGACGGTTCTGGGGGCACAGGAGAAAGGGCAGTATGGCAAGTTGTCCTATGATGTTGATAAGCCTGTGGAGCTTGAGACAGGTGAGGTTTCATTTCAGGTGGAGAAGGTCAAAAATAAAAATTGTTATTTTACCTTTACGCTTGCGGAAACGAGCAAGGTTGAGATCACAAGCCATATAGAGAGTGAGAGAAGTGCAAATTTCAGTTGGAAATTACAGTCGGTGTATTCCGATAAGCTCTGCTCGAAAAGTGTGGGTGAGCTTGATGCGGTGGATGCGGGGACTTACTATGTTGTGTTCTCCTGCACTCCAAATGACCTGGGCGATGACCAGGTGCTGACCATCTCTTTTAAGACTACTTCATGGGGCTTTGGCAAAGGCGTGGACGGCAAAACGACGGATAACCCGATTCCATTAACAATCGGGGAGGACTGTAAGATCAACATCAATGAAAAGTATGCTGCCCGCTACACGAAATTTACTTTGGAAAATGATACCGTCTTTACCCTGCAAGGCAATATGGCACAGAATTTTTCAGCGGGCTCCATGCAGGTGTACAATGAGAAGGGCACAAATATTACCTCAGAGGCAGCAGGGATGTCCGAGTTGAAGCTTGCGAAGTATGGGGAATGGTCGGAGGCATACAAGATCACATTAAAGGCAGGGACTTATTTCCTGGGTGTGAGCTGGAGAGGGCATATGTCCTCCTCGGATTTCACGTTCCGTACAGAGATCTTTAAGGAAACGGATAATACCCCGCCGGCAAAACCGACGAAGCTTGTCTACAAGGCAGGCACAACGAAGGTGACCGGAAACGGCGAGAAGAATGCAACGGTGTTTGTGCGCGTCGGGGATAAGATTTACACCGGAAATATCAGCGGCAAGGGGACGTTTTCTGTAAAGACCGCAAAGCTTGTAAAGGGTGATGTGGTTTATGTCTGGGTTATGGATAAGGCATTAAACCAGGGAAAATACAGTAAAGTAACCGTGAAATAAGGTTTGCTGATGAAAATGATAAAAACAGAGGTGGGTTATATAACTTTTTAAACCACTGTTTTTGTTTGCCTTGACGGGCGGATTGTACAGCGCGGTTCCCATGAGGAACTTGTAGGAAAACCGGGAGCTTACAAGAAACTATGGTCGGCGCAGGCAAAGTATTACAGGGAAAGTGCCGGGGAACTGTTCGGGTAACAAAAAGTGGCAGAAAAGAGATTTCGCGGAAAAAATTCTTGACAAACCCATGCTTGTCTGTTATCTTAAACATAAATAAAGGGGAGTAGTTGGCATCCGCAGGGTGTTTACGGTATCGTCAGTACGAGTTCCTTATGTTTTTGGAACTCCGGTTCGTAACGAAGCAACGAGACTTTTGTTGTAATTTAAATTTCTAATTACAGCAAAAGTCTTTTTTTTGTGTGCGGGTGCGCGCCTTAAATAGGTGGATTCCAGATATTTCCTTTATAACAAAAGGCAAAAGTGGAGAAAACACTTTGCAGGAAAGGAGTACAGTATGGAAGTATTATTGCAGATTCTTCTTGTCATCGTTGGTTTTGTTATGCTCGTAAAGGGGGCGGACTGGTTTGTTGACGGGGCAGCGGGGATTGCGGAGCGTTTTGGGATACCGCAGTTGGTGATTGGACTGACCATCGTGGCGATGGGGACGAGCGCGCCGGAGGCGGCGGTCAGCATTTCGGCGGCATTTAAGGGGACGGCGGATATCACAATCGGCAATGTGGTGGGCAGCAATATTTTGAATATTCTTATTATCCTGGGGCTGACCTCCGTGATTGTTGCGGTGGCTGTGCAGAGATCGACCGTCCGCTATGAGATGCCTTTTATGATTGGGATATCAGTCCTGCTGCTTGTCTTTGGCATTACGGGAAACCAGGTGGGACGCGCGGAGGGCGCGGTGTTATGGCTGTTTTTTATCCTGTATATTCTGTATTTGTACCGGATGACGAAAAACCAGAAGGCGCAGGAGCCGGAAAAGAAAGAGGGGAAGACAAGTATCTGGAAGCTTTTTATGCTTGTGCTTGTCGGGCTTGCACTCGTTGTATTTGGCAGCGATGTAACGGTGGATGCTGCGACGGCGCTTGCAAAAATCGTGGGCTTGTCCGAAAAGTTTATAGGGCTGACCATTATCGCGCTCGGCACCTCACTGCCGGAACTTGTTACCAGTGTTTCCGCAGCGCGCAAGGGAAAGGCGGACATTGCAATCGGGAATATTGTGGGGAGCAATATTGTGAACATCCTGTTTGTAGTCGGCACCACAGCGCTGATTTTGCCGGTTCCGTTTGCGGCAGGATTTGTGGTAGATATGGGGATCGCGATTGCCGCGTCAGTGCTTTTGCTGGTCTGCGTGCTGATGCGCCACAAACTTGACCGGATGGGCGGTACCATTATGCTGCTTGGCTATGCGGCGTATTTTATCTATTTATGTGTAGGAAAATAAGGAGAAGGGGACAAATCTTTTTTAGAAAATGGGAAGAAAAAGCAGAAACTTGGGTGAAGAAAAGGGTAGAAATAATTAGCCACCTGTGGTACACTATATCGGAACCAAGCAGTAAGCCTGAAAGGCATGGTGGTCTATGGAAGATTTGGAACAGATTATGCGCCGCATCCATATATTATTTTCGAAATGTGAACCATTCGGGGATGAGGGCGGGGAAAAGATTATTGTACCGAAAAAAGAATTGTTCCGTTTGCTGGAAAAACTCAATTATGCCGTTATCCGGGTGATGGATGAGTACGAGGCGACACAGGAGGCGAGGGAGCGCGGCATCAATGAGTTTCACAGGGAAGGGGAAAGAATACGTAAGGACGCACAGAGCGGGGCGGAGGATGTGTATGCCGCCTCCCTGGTCTATACGGATAATATGCTGGAAGAACTTGGCGATGTGCTGGCGGATGCGAAGGAACAGCTATGGGAACAGTACGCGCGCATTGCACAGAGGCTTGACCGGCAGGCAAAGGTACTAAGCGAAGACCAGGAGGAGATACATCAGCAGCTTGGCGCTATGGCGCAGGGCGAAAAGTATTTGAAGCTGATCGAGCGCGAGAATGAAAGACTTAAACAGGAGAGTGAGCGCGAGGAAGCCTTAAAGAAGTACAGGGAGGGAGAAGAGGAAGATTACGGGGAAGACTATGAGGAGGAGTACGACGGGGAAGAGTACACCGGGGATGAGGAGAATGGTACGGGGGAGGAAGATGCTAAAGAGTGGGGGGAGGAGTATAACGGGGAGGACGGCTTTAATGGGGATGAGGAAAAAATATCCGGGGAAGAAACAGTTGATTCAGCGGGCACAAAAACAGATTCTGACAAAGATGGATTGGCTGATATTATAAAAGAAGACGCAGATACGGCGGGTGAAAAGGAGAAAACGCATGCCAAAGCAGCTGCGGCAGCCACCCCGATTGGCCGTGCTGCGAGCAAAAAAGGGCAGTCTGCCAAGGGGCAGAAAAACAGGTATGCGGACAGGCGGAGAGTTTCTGCGGGGCGGCACGCGCGCATGAGCCCGGATCTGGAAGCAGAATGGGCGGAGGAAGCATCAAAAAAGAAGGTGCGCAAAATCGGTACAGCGCTCTATGAGGATGTCGGACAGCCTTATGATCCCCCGGTAAAGCGCGCTACGTATGAGGTGAAGGTAAACCAGGCTTATTTCGATGCGGTTACCGGCGGGGTGGATCTTGATGCAGAGTACTGGCAGTGGAAGGAGGAGCAGGCGCAGACCGCCGCCGGGCTTGTAGAAGATGCGCAGGAGGACGGGATGGAAGAAGCGCCGCAGGTGCAGATTATAGGGGAAGCCGCCGAAACTGCCGGGGCGGATAAAAAAGGAAAGAAAAAGCGCGGGTTAAAGTTTGGCAAGCATGGCTGATAGCTTGGTGTGGACTGCGAAAGAATCTTAAAACCTTCGGGTGGGAACCAGATTATAAAAGCAGGGGGAGAAAATGAAATGGAAAATTATGGAAGAAAAATTTGCCTTGAAAAAAGGAAACTTTTAAGAGCCGTGATGACCTGCCTGATGGGGCTTGTGCTTATGGCAGGGGGATTTTGCGGATGTGGAAAACAGGAAGCGGGCGCAGATAATCTGCCGACCCCGAAAGCCACGGAAGTCCCCGGTTCGACAGGGAACCCGGCGGATGAGGATGACAAAGCGGAAATTCCCGAGGAAAAAATTGAGATTTCGGTTGCGGCGTTAAAAGGACCGACGGCAATCGGAATGATAGAACTGATGGAAAAAGCAGAGAATGGAGAAACCGAGAATACATATAATTTCCGGCTTGCGGGTGCGGCGGATGAGATTACGGCGGAAATTATCAAGGGCAATATCCAGATTGCAGCAGTACCGTGCAACCTGGCTAGTGTTTTGTATAATAAAACCGAAGGGCAGGTGCAGGTGGCAGCCATCAATACGGTCAGCGTGCTCTATATTGTCGAAACCGGCGAGGAAATTAAGTCCGTGGAGGATTTAAAGGGGAAGACCATTTATTCGACCGGCAAGGGCACCACGCCGGAATATACCCTGAACTATCTTTTGCGCGCTGCGGGGCTTGAAGCGGGAAAGGACGTGACAGTTGAATACAAGTCCGAAGCGGCGGAAGTTGCCGCTGTTTTGGCGGAGGGAGGGGATGCCGTTGCAATGCTTCCACAGCCCTATGTGACAGTGGCTATGTCACAGAATAAGAAGCTGCGCATCGCGCTTGATGTGGCGGAGGAATGGGAGAGATATGCGAAGGATGGAAGTTCGGTCGTGACAGGTGTTGTGCTTGTAAACAGGGCGTTTGCAGAGGAAAATAAAGAGGCACTTAACGCTTTTCTTTCGGAGTACCATGACTCTACACAGTTTGTCACGGAAAATGTTAAGGAGGCGGCAGCGCTTGTGGAAAAATTTGATATTATCAAAGCCGCAGTTGCAGAAAAAGCAATTCCTTACTGCAATATTGTTTTTGTTGAGGGCGAGGATATGAAACAGCGCATTGGTGGGTATCTGAAAGCGCTGTATGACGAAGAGGCGGCAAGTGTCGGGGGGAAGCTTCCGGAAGATGATTTTTACTATGACAGGTAGATTTGTTAAAGAACCTTATTGGAGGATGGAATGACATATTTTATAGAATTGGGGTTTTGGGTGGCGATTGCCCTGCTTGCCGGTTTTCTGGGCAGCAGCAAGCGCGAGGAAAAACGGGTTGATCCAAACAAGACAGTGATGCGGAGGAATCCGACACTGCGCTTTGGCATGTACACAATCGGTATCGTACTGGCAGCACTGTTTATCTTTATTGGCACGATGGCAGCTAAGGACAAAACGACCGAGGAAGAGCCATGGATAATTCCCGTTATATTGCTCGGCGTTTTGGTGGGGGTTTTTTGCATGGTGGTTGGCTACATCCTCTATGCGCAGCATGTATTTTTTGATGAGGAGGAACTGATTGTAGGGCGGCCGTTCCGAAGCAGCCTGCATGTAAAATGGCAGGAGATCAGCCGTATGGAGTTTGTGGGAAACCGTCTGGTACTCTATGCGGCCGGGGGGAAAAAACTGCTGAAAACCGATATGACACTGGAAAACTATGACCTATTCTCAGATATGGCAAAGCGCATGTGCAGCTCGAAACAGGCGCGGGATGGAAAAGGGGTGTGGAAGAACGGGGAGCGGGTTATGGGACGGCATGCCGCGAAATGGGCTGTCTTTTTTGTATCGGCGTTCCTTGTTGTAAGTGTTTTAGTGCTCGGGCAGATGGGGGATTATCAGTTATCTAAGATGTTTGTCAGGTCCGACATGGTAATTTTTCCGGTTGCGCTCGCCATAGCTGCCGCGATTTTCTTATATGGTATCTGGCTGCATTCGGATAGAATCCGCTATACAAAAGAAGAAATAACATTTTGTAATCTGTTCTCCAAAAAGACATTCCAGTG
Organism: uncultured Lachnospiraceae bacterium; assembly: GCA_910577675.1. Classification (GTDB taxonomy): domain Bacteria; phylum Bacillota; class Clostridia; order Lachnospirales; family Lachnospiraceae; genus RGIG4057. The sequence continues at coordinate 35,205 of CAJTOR010000016.1, read as the reverse complement.
GAGGACATTAAAGAAAATCCGGCGCGCGAAGGTCGGCCAGATGGAGGTAGAAAAGCTTTTTCTGACATTTGAGGGGAAGGAATATGCTGTAAATTCCGCAAAATACGTTATGGATTATAGGGATTTTATGGATTTTATTATTGACCTGGCATTGAGGCAGGGAACACCGACAGAAAATCTTTAGTAAAGATTTAAAGATCATACATAATCTAAAACCATGGGAAAAGAAGAAAGGGATGTGTGATGAATGAATTTATAACCCTGTTTGTGCTGGCTGTCGGCCTGTCGATGGACGCGTTTGCGGTTGCGGTCTGCAAGGGGCTGGCAATGAAAAAGATGTCGTGGAAAAACGCTGTTATCGTCGGGCTGTGGTTCGGCACCTTCCAGGCGCTTATGCCGGTGATCGGCTATTTTCTTGGAGTTTCATTTGCTGACAGAATAAAGAGCGTGGATCACTGGATTGCATTTGTGCTTCTTGCGCTGATTGGCGGGAATATGATCCGCGAGGCATTTGGAAAAGAGGAGGAGAGGGCGAGTGCCGACCTTGACGTAAAAACAATGTTTATTATGGCAGTTGCGACAAGTATTGATGCCCTGGCGGTCGGGGTTACATTTGCATTCTTAGATCAGAATATGCCCCTTGCCGTTTCGCTGATTGGGGTGACTACTTTTATGCTCTCGATGTTGGGCGTTAAGGTCGGCAACCTGTTTGGTGTAAAGTACAAATCAAAAGCGGAGTTTATAGGTGGGTTAATTCTTATTTTGCTCGGAGCTAAAATTCTTCTGGAACATTTAGGAATCATTTCCATTTAATGGGTTTTATAAAGGAAAATAAATTATAAAAAAATGATAAAATATAGCAAAAAATAGAAAAACAAGAAATTTTGTTTCAGTAAAGAAAAGGGTTGAAGATAAAATTAAAATAAATTTAACAATTTTCCTCTGAAATTGTATACATTTTTGGGAAATTGTGATATGATATGGCACGGGGTTATATTTGGGAGCGGAGGACTGGGGTGAAAAAGGACAGAATAAAAGCATTGTTGATGATTTCACAGATTGGCATCAGTATGATTGTGCCAATCTTTCTCGCTGCCTTTATAGGGAACTGGCTGGACGCTAAGTTTGGGACAGGTTTCTTTTTCCTGATTTTCCTGCTGCTTGGCATACTTGCCGCATTCCGCAATATCTATAAATTGACGAAACCTTTTTATGCGGAGGATTTAAAACGCGAAAGACAGGAACAAGCATACTGGGAGAACCTTAAAAAAGCGCGGTCAAAACAGGGTGGCGGGGAAGGCAAAGCTGATGGCGATGAACCAGAAACATGTGAAGCCAATATCGCTGCAATAGAAAATGGGGCGGTAAAGCCTGACGCAATTCGGACCGCAGTGAAAAGCCGCAGGGAGAGGGCGGAGGAAGAATTTGACTTGTGGCGCAGGGAAAGGGAGAAAAGCCATGACGGAGGAAATAGCCATGACAGCTCAGAAAATGGAGGGTGAAGGTGGAACAGCGAAGGAACCGGAGAGATTGCAGGAAGATACGGTAACAGAAAATGCTAAAACCGGGGATGACATCGCGTATTCTGCGATTGACCCTGAAGAGGACGCACTGAACGCGTCGGAAACCATAAGGGATATGGCGGTGGGACTTGTTGGCTGCGCTGTTTTGTTGGCTGCCGCAGGCTTTGTTTTTGCTGTGGGCGGCGACGCAGTCCGGTGGGCGCTTGGGGTTCTTTTAGGAGCCTGTGTAGCGGGGCTGATGCTAAGGCATCTGTATGTGTCGGTTGACCGTGCGCTTGACATGGACGGGGAACACGCTTCGAAATATATGAAAAAAAGTGCCGTCCTCAGACTTTTGATGGCGGGAGCCGCACTTGCCGTCAGCGCGTTTTTTCCGCAGGTATTCCATATTTTCGGGGTGCTTTTAGGGGTGTTATGTTTAAAGTTCACGGCATATTTACAGCCGTTAACTCATAAAGCAATAAAATATTTAAGCAAAGGAAGGTGAGAAAGTGGGTAATGGAAGCTGTTTGCTTAGCAGTTTGCTTTCATCAGACGTTTCAGGCCGGCTGATCCAGCTAAGTAACGACGAGGGCGTGACATTCGGCGTGGATGGATTCCTGCCATATCAGTTCTTCGGTGAAAAAGTCTGGCTGACAACAACACATATTACTATGCTGATTGTCATGCTGGCGCTGGTCGTCTTCGCACTGATAGCAAACAGGGTAATCAAGAGGGCAGATCCGGAAAAAGCGCCGGGACCGTTCCTTAATGTGATTGAGTACATGGTCGAATCGATCGACAATCTTACCAAAACAAATATGGGTGAGAAACATGGCGGGCAATTCGCAAATTACATTGGGACGATCTTTTGCTTTATTCTTCTGGCCAACGTCGCAGGTCTGTTCGGGTTAAGACCGCCTACCGCAGATTATGGCGTGACCTTTGGGCTGGCTCTGATTACGTTCGTCCTCATTCATTACAACGGGTTTAAGTACCAGAAGATGGCGCACATCACAAACTTGTTTAAGCCGGTATTGCTTACGCCGATCAATATTATCGGCGAGCTGGCAACCCCGCTGTCGATGTCGCTGCGTCTTTTTGGAAACGTGCTTTCCGGCACGGTAATGATGGGGCTGATTTACGGGCTGATCGGCAAATTCGCGATTATCTGGCCTTCGGTATTGCACGGGTATTTCGATGTGTTTTCCGGAGCGATCCAGACCTATGTTTTCGCGATGCTGACCATGGTATTTATTTCAAACAATTTTGAAGAAGAGTAAGGCGGTCGCTTACAAATCGTATTTAAGTTGATTTTAAGGAGGAAACAAAGATGACAGATAGGGGTTTAATTTTAGCATGTTCCGCAATTGGTGCAGGTCTTGCGATGATCGCAGGTATCGGACCTGGTGTCGGCCAGGGTATCGCGGCGGGTCACGGCGCTTCCGCAGTCGGACGCAACCCGGGTGCAAAGGGTACAATCATGTCTACGATGCTTTTAGGGCAGGCAGTGGCAGAGACCACCGGTCTTTACGGTTTCGCGGTTGCTATTATCCTGCTGTTTGCAAACCCGTTAATCGGCAGACTTTGATTCGGGGAGTGAAATTCAAATACGAATCGAAGGGAGGCCGGATAAGTGGGCAGTTTGTTTAGCGTTATGAACGCGGGGACAAGGGTTTTTCAGCAAGTATATGTGGACAAAACAGAAAATCTCATTAAGGATGAGAACGGGAACGGTCTGTTTGCGTGGATGAACCGTATTTTTGGGCTGGATGCACAGATGGCTGCCGATCTTCTGATCACACTGGTTGCCGTATTTGTCCTTTTTATGCTGCTATCCTATCTCCTGTTCAATCCTGCGAGGGAGCTTCTGGCGAAACGCCAGGCAAAGATCCAGGCGGATCTCGATGCGGCGGCAAGGGAGAAGGAGGACGCGGTTGCATTTAAGGCGGAGTACGATGCAAAGATACATGCCGCGGATGCAGAGGTGGACGAAATTCTTGCCGAGGGCAGAAAGAAGGCCTTGAAGAAAGAGGCGGAGATCGTAGCAGGGGCGCAGGAGGAAGCAGCGAGAATCGCACAGCGCGCGAATAAGGAAATTGAGCTTGAAAAGAGCAAGATGAGAGATGAAGTAAAGAAGGAAATGATTTCTGTGGCATCTATGATGGCTGGTAAATTTGTGGCGGAAAGCATGGATGACAAGAAGCAGGCACAGCTCGTGGATGAAGCTTTGAAGGAGATAGGTGATGATACATGGCGAAGATAGTTTCCAAAGTATATGGAGATGCCTTATTTGAGCTTGCCCTGGAAAAGCAGTCCGTGACCGCCCTGTATGAGGAGGCGGAAGCTCTCCGAAAGATTTTTAGGGATAACGGGGAACTTATGCAGCTTTTGACACATCCGAAAATCAGCAAAGAAGAGAAGGAGGCTGCTGTTAAAGCGATTTTTGACGGCAGGGTTTCCGACGATATGGCGGGCTTTTTGGTGCTGGTGGTGGATAAGGGACGGGCGGATGAACTGGACGCGGTTCTTGGCTATTTCCTGTCCGTGGTGAAAGAATATAAAAAAATCGGCGTGGTGGATGTGGCTTCCGCAGTGGAACTGACGGACGCACAGAAGGAGAAACTCTGTGAGAAACTCCTTGCCACGACGGACTATGCCACCCTGGAGGTTAATTACAGGGTGGATGCGGCGCTGATTGGGGGGCTTGTGGTGCGCATCGGCGACCGCGTGGTGGACTCAAGTATCCGCACGAAGCTCTCGCAGATGGAAAAGCAGCTTCAGAGGATTCAGCTTTCATAAACAAGAGCCGGGCGGGACTTTTTTGTGTCCACCGGAACTTAAACCAGACTATTTATAGAAGGAAGGTGCTTAACTCTTGAATTTAAGACCTGAAGAGATCAGTTCTGTAATCAAGGAACAGATAAAACATTACAGCACCAGGCTGGAGGTATCCGACGTAGGAACCGTTATCCAGGTAGCGGACGGCATCGCGCGCATCCACGGGTTGGAGAAGGCGATGCAGGGCGAACTCCTGGAATTTCCGAATGAGATATACGGTATGGTTCTCAACCTTGAGGAGGACAACGTCGGTGCGGTACTGCTTGGCGATACAAAGAATATCAACGAGGGGGATACCGTAAAGACGACGGGGCGCGTGGTTGAGGTGCCTGTCGGCGATGTGATGTTAGGCCGCGTAGTAAATGCGCTCGGCCAGCCAATCGACGGCAAAGGACCGATCAACGCGACAAAATACCGTCAGATCGAGCGCGTTGCGTCCGGTGTTATTTCAAGAAAATCCGTTGATACGCCTCTCCAGACCGGTATCAAGGCAATCGACTCGATGGTGCCGATCGGAAGGGGACAGCGCGAGCTGATTATCGGCGACCGCCAGACCGGTAAGACCGCAATTGCGATCGATACGATTATCAACCAGAAAAAGGAAAATGTAAAATGTATTTATGTGGCGATCGGTCAGAAAGCTTCGACTGTTGCCGGCATTGTAAAGACGCTTGAGGAGTTCGGCGCGATGGATTACACCACCGTCGTTGCAGCGACCGCAAGCGAACTTGCCCCATTGCAGTATATCGCGCCGTATTCCGGCTGTGCGATGGGCGAGGAGTGGATGGAGAACGGGAAGGATGTCCTGATTATCTATGATGATTTAAGTAAACATGCAACTGCCTACCGTACACTCTCCCTGCTCCTTAAAAGGCCGCCGGGACGTGAGGCGTATCCGGGCGATGTATTCTATCTGCACTCAAAGCTGTTAGAGAGGGCAGCAAGGCTTTCGGATAAGCTTGGCGGCGGTTCACTCACCGCGCTCCCTATTATTGAAACGCAGGCGGGCGATGTATCCGCATATATCCCGACAAATGTTATTTCCATTACGGACGGTCAGATTTATCTTGAAACCGAGATGTTTAATTCGGGCTTCCGCCCGGCGGTAAACGCGGGTCTTTCGGTATCGCGCGTCGGTGGTTCCGCACAGATTAAGGCGATGAAGAAGATTGCAGGGACAATCCGTCTTGACCTTGCCCAGTACCGCGAGCTTGCGTCCTTCTCCCAGTTCGGCTCAGATCTTGATGCCGACACGAAGGAGCGTCTTGCACAGGGCGAGCGCATCAAGGAGATTTTAAAGCAGCCTCAGTATAAACCGATGCCGGTCGAGTACCAGGTTATCATTATTTACGCGGCGACCAAGAAGTACCTGCTTGATATTGAAGTGGCGGATATCGGGAATTTTGAGAAGGAACTTTTCGAGTATATCGACACGAAGTATCCGGAGATACCTACAGGTATCCGCGAAAAGAAGGTGATTGACGACGAGTGCGAGAAGAAGCTTGTCGCGGCGATTACCGAGTTCAAGAAGGAATTTATCAAATAACGGAGAGGGTGTGAAGCTATGGCCTCAATGAGAGATATTAAAAGGCGGAAAGAGAGTATCCAGAGTACCGGGCAGATCACAAAGGCAATGAAGCTGGTTTCCACCGTTAAATTGCAGAAAGCGAAAACGCGCGCGGAGAATTCCCTGCCGTATTTCAATTATATGTATCAGACGGTCAGCTCCATGTTAAAAAAGTCCGCTACCTTGTCACATCCTTATCTGAATGCCGGCTCCTCCCCGAAAAAGGCAATTATAGTGATTACCTCGAACCGTGGGCTTGCCGGCGGATATAACTCCAATGTAATCAAGCTGGTAACGGGCAGCGGCATCGCGAAGGAGGACGCGGTGATCTATTCGGTCGGGCGCAAGGGCAGGGATGCACTTGCAAGGCGCGGCTATAAGATCGCGGCGGATTATTCCGAGGTGATGAATGAGCCGATGTTTAAGGATGCAGTCGATATTGGGCGCGAAGTGTTAGGGGCTTTCGCATCCGGCGAGATAGGTGAGATCTATATCGCGTACACTGTATTTAAAAATACAGTTGTGCATATCCCGACCTTCCTAAAGCTTTTGCCGGTCGAGTTTGATGAGCAGGATAAGAAGGAGGACGTGGGTTCAGACCTTGTGCTTATGAACTATGAGCCAGCGGCGGAGGAAGCGTTAAACCTTATTATCCCAAAATATATCAACAGCCTGATATACGGTGCGCTGGTACAGGCACTAGCCAGCGAGAACGGCGCGCGTATGCAGGCGATGGATGCGGCGACCAGCAATGCGGACGAGATGATTTCCAATCTGTCCCTGCTCTATAACCGGGCGCGTCAGAGCTCGATCACGCAGGAACTTACCGAGATCATCGCCGGGGCGAACGCGATTGGTTAATGTTGTAAAAGAGAAAAGGAGTGATATAAAATTGGCACAGAGCAAAATTGGTAAGATCACTCAGATTATCGGTGCAGTCCTCGACATCAAATTTTCGGAGGGGAACCTTCCGGAGATTAACGAAGCGATTAAAATACAGAACCATGACAAAGAGCTGATCGTGGAGGTAGCACAGCATCTGGGGGATGATACAGTGCGCTGTATCGCCATGGGACCGACCGACGGTCTTGTGCGCGGTATGGACGCGGAGGCGACCGGTGCGCCGATTTCCGTACCGGTGGGCGAACATACACTCGGGCGTATGTTCAATGTACTGGGAAATCCTATCGATGAGAAACCGGCTCCGGAAGGTGTGGAATACATGCCGATACACCGCAAGCCGCCTAAATTTGAGGAACAATCCACAGAGACGGAGATACTTGAGACGGGCATCAAGGTTATCGACCTTCTCTGCCCGTACCAGAGAGGCGGTAAGATCGGTCTGTTTGGCGGTGCGGGTGTTGGCAAGACCGTATTAATCCAGGAGTTAATTACAAATATTGCGACCGAGCATAACGGCTATTCCGTGTTTACCGGTGTTGGTGAGCGCACCCGAGAGGGTAACGATCTCTACTATGAAATGATAGAGTCGGGCGTTATTGATAAGACCACCATGGTGTTCGGCCAGATGAACGAGCCGCCGGGAGCAAGAATGAGGGTGGGGCTTACCGGTCTTACAATGGCGGAGTACTTCCGCGATAAGTCCGGCAAGGATGTACTTTTGTTTATCGATAATATTTTCCGTTTTACGCAGGCAGGTTCCGAGGTATCCGCGCTGCTTGGCCGTATGCCGAGTGCAGTAGGTTACCAGCCGACCTTGCAGACTGAGATGGGTGCCCTGCAGGAGCGCATAACCTCCACAAAGAACGGCTCAATCACCTCGGTGCAGGCAGTATACGTGCCGGCGGATGACTATACCGACCCGGCACCTGCGACGACGTTCGCGCATCTTGATGCGACAACAGCGCTGTCGCGTGCCATTGTGGAGCTTGGTATTTATCCGGCGGTTGATCCGCTTGAATCCACATCGCGCATTCTTGACCCGCGCGTGGTTGGTGAGGAGCACTACAAGGTAGCCCGCGGCGTGCAGGAGATTTTGCAGCGCTATAAGGAATTGCAGGATATCATTGCGATTCTTGGTATGGATGAACTTTCCGAGGATGAGAAGATGCTTGTATCGCGCGCCAGGAAAGTGCAGCGTTTCCTCTCGCAGCCGTTCCATGTGGCGGAGCAGTTTACGGGTCTTCCGGGCAGGTATGTGCCGGTGCAGGAAACCATCCAGGGCTTTAAGGAGATCCTTGAGGGCAAACACGATGATGTCCCGGAGAGCTATTTCCTGAATGCGGGAAATATTGACGATGTCATTGCCAGAACAAAGAACAAGTAAGGAGTGGAGCGAATGGCAGAGTCAGGCAGGTATTTTAAATTGCAGGTGATTGCTCCCGACCGGATATTCCTGGAGGAGGACGCGGATATGGTCGAGCTTACGACGACGGAGGGCGAGATCGGCGTATTAAAAGACCATATCCCGCTGACGGCGATTGTCGCGCCGGGGATACTGCGCATCAAGAAGGACGGGCAGCAGAAGGAGGCCGCGCTCCTTGAGGGTTTTGTTGAAATCCTCCCGGACAAAGTGGTGATTCTTGCGGAGTCCTGCGAATGGCCGGAAGAGATTGATATCAACCGCGCGAACGAGGCGAAAATCCGTGCGGAGCGCCGCCTAAAGAGTGCGGATGCCGAGATGAACGAAGCGCGTGCTGAACTTGCGCTTCGCAGGTCGCTGGTGCGTTTGGCTCTGGCGGAGAAGCGGAACGGATAGGATAGGCAGCCAGTCTGTATTGGTATTTGTTTTGCGGCAGTGCATTTTGATCCTGTAGATTAATATTTTGTATACGTATAAGCCTCCATTTTCTGGTAATAATTTTATCAGAATGGAGGTTTTTTTATGGAAAGACAAAGAAATTCGCTGCGCATGCAGAGACAGGAACTAAAACTGCGGAAGCAAATATTAAGGGAGCGGGAACGGCAGGAGGAAAAGCTGTCTTTTTTCCAACTGCTTAAACATGAGTGGAACTGTTTTTGGAATTTTGTGGACGGCAGCCTGAAGATGAAGATAATTCTGGTACTCTGCGCCCTGCTATTGATCGGCACAGTGACAAAAACCATTTCCGACCGCCTTTTGTACAGGCAGAAGGATATTGTGGATGCATTTGCCGCCTCCGAAGTGGGCTGCGTGGAGAGCAGGATTCAGATTACGGCGGATTACGGGACAGCTTTTTTGACAGAACATGACAAGCAGGCGCTTATTGGGTATCTCGCGGATGCCATCGGTGTGCGTATGGACGGTGAAATCACATCGCGGGAAACGGATGTCAGCCAGGTTTATTCCTATACGAAGCAGGCGCGCCAGGCGGCAACCACAATCAAGGCGATTACGCTGCGCGAGGATACTTCCCGCACTTATCTCTATGTGGAACTGGAGATTTATCAGGATACTGAGTATGATATATTAAACTACAGGGATATTATTTTGGATACATTAAAGGATATGGGAGTAAAGCAGGCGGAAACAACCTTGCAGTTGCTTGGCGCATATTCCGGCAAGCTCCCTGTATCGGAATGGGACAAACTTGCGGATAAGATGATAGGGAATCTTTCAGGAAAAGTTATCTATGAAAACCGCGATGAGGATCTTTATACTATCTACGCTTACTCAAATATGCTCTCCGAATATATTACGGTGGAGAACAAAAAAATTAATATGCAGGTTGCCATGCGGTATGAGGCGGACAACGACAGGACAGTGCTGTACCTGGCGACACCGATTATACGTGGGGAATGGTAAGGGGCTAGATTAGTTTGGGCAGCGCGCCGCAAAAAGGTGTATGGCGCGCTGTTTTTTATAGTTTTATGGGTTTTTATATTTGTGTTTTTTTGCACAATATGGTACAATGTGTGCATGGATGGTGCAAAATACATAAAAAGGATCGGTATCAGGATGAGAAAACGAAAAAATATCGATAATCCGGGAGAGATTGAGGAATTGAAGGGCGACCGGATCTTGATCCATGCCCGCAAGGCAAGACTGCGCTTTAAGCTGTTGAATTACATTTTCCTTGCCTACACAAAACTGCTTTTAAAAACCTGCCGTTTCCATATTGAAAACCGCGAACTTTTTCGTGCTGGCATCATGTTTGGATTTTGGCATGAAGACTGCTATTCAATGGAACTTATGTTGAGCGAACTGGCGAAGGAACACAGCAATATCTGCGCGATTGTCACTGCGAATACGCGGGGGGATTATATTGAGGATACATTAAGACATAACGGCGGGGAGGCGCTGCGCATACCCGACGGCATGGAGATGAAGGTGGCATTCAAGAAAATGCTTGAGGCGGCGCGCAGGCCGGAACTGATTATGGCAGCGGTCTTTGACGGACCGTCAGGACCTTACCGCGAGCCGAAAAAATTGTTGTTTATGCTGGCGAAGGAGAGGGAGAAACATGTTGTGTAGGCTCATTTTACATACAAACGGATTATTCGTTTGAATAAAAGATGGGATAAATATGTAATACCACTGCCGTTTGCGCGCGTTACAGCACGTTTTGAGAGCCTGGGTGTTCTTGATAAGCTTAGGCTGGCAAGTTTTGATGAGTGGAGTGGCGAGATTATCTGCCAGGAAATTTATGAATAAAGCAAGAACACCCGTGACTTTAGTCGTGGGTGTTCTTGTTGGCATATGTCAAAAATTTTGGGGTTAAATTACGGAAAAGACGGAATGCAGGAAAAGGGAGGTAACAATGCCGATTGAAAATCCATTAACTTATTTACAGGGGAGGAAGCCGGGAAAAAATTATACTTTAAGTGCTTTCAGCCAGCCCTTTGATTTTGACGGATATGAAATACATGACCACAATGCATGTGCCATATATGCGGTTGCGGCTGTTATAACCCACCATCTGAAACCGGCGGATGGGATTGGTTTTGCAGCCAGGCTTGAGCAATGTAAGGAAATTGCGGTTTCAAATGGTTATGGGAGAGAAGAAAATTATTATCTGAATATTCTGAAATACGAGCCGTATTCCAGAAACTGCCTTTTCTTATACAATACTGATCTGCAACCCGACAGCGATTTATTTTTTCCGTGGAAATCCGCCTGCCGCCAGATTAATGCAGGATACCCGGTTCTGATTAATATCTGGAGGGAGGAGGGGAGCGGTTACCACGATCATACCGTTGTAGCTTATGGATGGTGCACTTATGTGGATGATTCGCAGAAGGAATATCGTTTTTACAAAGTGCGGGACGGGTATAATGCGAAAGCTTCCCGGTATGTCGATGTGGAAAGGCTGGGGCTTTATTATATCACAAAAATTTTTTTAAAATAATCCATTTCCCACCCTTTGCAGGACCCTGGCGTTTGATGAAATGTTTTTCTTTCAGGGATTTAATCGCGCGTTCCAGCGAGGCTTTTGAAAGCCCCAATTCTTTTACCATCTTTGCAACCGAAATAGAAGGTTCTTTTTCAATCGCTGTCAGGATCATCCGTTCATTTTTGGTGATTTCTTTGTTTTCTCCCTCATTTTCTCCCTCATTTTGCAGGATAAAATATGGGTGGATCAATAATGTGCTTGAAAAAGAAAGACGTTCAGGGTCTGTTTCAAAAATCGGGTCGGGTGAGCCATTTCGTTTTAAGGCGTTTAGGATTTTTTTAAAACCGGTGTTGCGTCCTTCTGTCAGATGCATCTCCTTTAAAAATTCGCCGATTCGCCGATTCCGGTAGCGCCTGTTAAATACATGATATGTTTTTAGCCCCTGTTCCGTGATGGAGCGGTCAGCACCGGGATGGCTAACAATTTCAATCCGGTCTGGGAGTACGCGGACTTCAATTGGTTCACGTACATCATAGCCTTTATGATAAACTGCGTTACACAGACTTTCTTCGATTGCCGCATATGGGTAGTTGAAAAAACGATCCGCCTCTGCTTTGTCCGGAAGTTTGATTACCTGTTCCTGAATTACGCTGTTCTGGATATATTGCAATGCTTCTCGAAGTTGCCGGTGTAAAGGCTCCGGGATTTTTCGGATTGTTAAAAAGGATTCGTCAGATAGGGAGGATATAATAGGGATGGAAAGAAAAAATATCAAAATTTCATGTTTGTATAAAAATACTTGTAATATATAAGCAATTATGTTATGATGTAAAATAATAGAGAATTATGTTTTTTCTGTATATATGGGAGGCATAAGATGCTGAAAAACGTAATTGAGAGGGAACTAAAGGAGCAGAAGATTAGTAGAGCTTTGCTGCTTGACGGTATTTGCGAGGAGCAGGAGTTTTTTCTTTGGGTGGAGGAGGGCGAGCCTGCCGTCTGGGTGATGCAGGTGCATGCGATGGCGCAGCGGCTGGGAAAATCGGTGGATAAGTACGATGTGATGTTGAGTGCGGAACAATATCTGCTGGCGTTAGGGCGGAGTGTGATATGGCAGGAAATCCGGAAAGGGGAACTTGACCGTGCCAGAGTGAGGATTTATGAGTATGAGCAAAAGTTAGAGGAAATGGGTGTGGCATGTGCTGCGGAAAACAGGTCGGATCACAAAAGAAAGGTGGAGGTCGGCGGGATCATGCCGCGGGGGGAGTGCGCCCTTCACCGGCAGTTCCTGGCACTTTCCCTCGCAGAGATTGCAAGGCGGCAGGCTCGCCCCTATACGGAGCAGTCAAGAATCATCCTTGGCGGTCTACGGCAGACATTTTCCGGAGAGGTATATGGGAAGAGGGAGCCGGAACCCGGATGGTGCAGGATGAAACGGATGCATCTGATGGAGCTGTTTTTGCTGGCGCGCTTTGCAAGACTGTGTGAATGTATGGGGAAAGAGGAGGAGGCTTTTTTGTGGTATGATGAACTTGCCGCCTACCTTTGTAAAGTGCCAAAAGACCGCGCGGATACAGGAAAATTGTATCCACTTCTTTGTTATCGTATGGCGAAGAACCGGTTGAGGGGAATTTTCGGGGATAATATGTGGTGGGAAGAGGGAAGATGTAAGGCCATTTGGTCTTCACCCGGCACTAAAAAAACTGTATCCCGATTGGAGCCGGAAGCACTGTTTGCAGGGCAGAATGGAGTGGAGAGATTTAAGGATGCAAAAGAGAGTATAAAGATACTGGAAGATTTGACAGACGGGCTTAAACTGCTTGGTCTAACTCAGAGGAATTTTCCGCTTTTTCTAAAAATGGAGTTCCTGCGCCTTGGACTATTGCGGGGAATGCCGTATTTTGGGGATCATAAGGAGGAGGAAAGTACCTCGCAGATCCTTCTCGGAGCCTGGGAGGATATTTGTGAGCTTATCGTTTCAAATTCCGGGGATAAGTCTGTATATAATGGTATGGATGATTTTGATGATCTCGATTCGGATTATGCGGAAAGATGCATGCACAATCTTCCGGAGATTATTGGCGAGCGCATGGAATTGCAGGGGCTTGATATGTATCGACTGGGGGAGAAAATCTATTCCGATCCGGTCAAGTCCCTTATGCCGATTTTGAAAGGGAAAGCGACCCCAAAGCCCCAGAAACGAAAGATGTTACAGGAGCGTCTGAAAATGAATTGGAAGATGTATGATCCGGGCTTTATAACGGAGGAGGACGGGGAATATAAGAAATTCGCTCTTATGTTTCGCATGTATGGGGATGGGAAGTTTGAGGAGGGGAGGAAACTTCTTTCCGAACTGGAAGAAAAATTAAATTGGAAATATATGACAAATGAGCAATTTGGGGTATACTGGGATGCACTTTTTGATTGGAAGGAAGGGAAGATCACAGAGGAGGAAAAGAATCAGGAAATGTGGAAGGTGGTGGAGTACTCCGGAGTGAAACGGGAAAAATTCGCGGAGGTTGGGTGTTCCCTGATGCGGCTGGAATGGTGGGCATTGATGGAGATTTCCTGGAATTACGGGGGGGAGGATATAAGTTTTTGGATTAAGGTACTCAAAAAACAGAGGAAATATTTGGAAGATAAACGGGCGGCGGGTTTTTTCCCGGAGTATTTCATAAAGATTTTATATTGCCTGTGTCATATGGAGCGGGAGATGGGGAATCCAGATGAGGCAATGCAGTGTGCAGATGCTGGATTGAGGGCAGTATACCATTTGAACTTATATACTCAGTGGGGGGCGCTTCTGTTTGAGAAGTTTCGGATTGTGGAGGATTTAAAGTCCGGGAAGGGAATGGAGGAGAAGGATTTTAGGTTGATCCGCCAGGCATACGCTGTTGAGAGGTTGTTTTTAAAAAGTGAAATGGGTTGTAAAATGATAGAAGACTATTTAGATGAACGTTATAGACAGGATGAACTGGCGGATATGAAGAGAAAATGATAACTTAATCTTCAATAATATTTTCTTTATCAGAAGGTGCTGGATTTGGATTCGACAATGTACTGCACCCATTCCCCGGCACTGAAATCCCTGTTAGTATCCACAGGATAAGGAAGATGCTAAGTAGTTTTTTCAAATGTTTCATAGCGGTTTTTCTCCTTTCAAGTAGTTTCGTGTTGCACCATAGCACAAATTGGGGAATTATGCAAGAAAAATGAATTCAAAAACCAAGGAAATAACTGGAAATTTTTGCTGTCGTTTTTCTTGAAAGAAATTTTAGGATGTGATATAGTATGGGTAAGCTTAAGTGGATGAGGATTCTCAGATGGAACTTGTAAATTTATTATCGATGGGAGAATGTCAAACAATAAAGTAGTGAGACAGATTTTTTCTCATTTGGTAAGTCAGACCGAATTGAAAAATTAAGGAAATTTTGGAGGTTTGTTTATGAAGCACAAAAAGGTTGCAGGGTTTTTAGCGATTCTATGTATTTTGAGTTCTTTCTTTTCTTGGCAAGCTCAGGCAGCACAGGATATTTCGGGAAATGTTAGTGGAGATATAAGAAGTGAAGAGGAACAGGAAGATATTTCTTTATGGATGCAAAAGATGGAGATGCAGGAGGAGGCAACACAGGCATATTCTGAACTAAGGTCGTTGTTTGGCGTATCAGAGTCTGGTATGGATATATTTCCGGATGATTATGCTGGTGCATGGATTGAGAATAACGACCTTATTGTCGGGCTTACTACTCTTGATTCGGTTGAGAAATACGACCTTGTCTTGGGTGAATTTGACTGTGTTCAGTATGTTGAAATGGATTATTCCTTAAATGAACTGTATGAAATGCGGAACGATATGTATGAGCAAATTAAGGATGATATTGAGATCAGTTGTTCTTATGTCCATGTTGCAGGGAATAATATTGTTTATGAAGTATTAGAGCCAGTACAGGCGGCAGAACAGAAACTGGAGAATAAGTTAAATACTTTGCGATCAGGTGTAGATTCAGACAGTGATGCAAGTTATGGAGTGGATTTGTTTAACATTGTTGAAGGTAGTGAGGTTGTTAACCAGGTTGATGTGTATGGTGGTTCGGAATTTAAGGATGGAGGAGGTTCTGCTTCTGTTGGAATATGTGGAACAATACATTCAAAAGAAGGGAATGATTACCCAGGGTTTATTACGTGCGGACATGGTGCTACAGTGACGGGCGAAGGGGCAAAAGCATATATTGGTGGAAGTTTATATGGAAGCACATTTTTAACTATGTATTATAATAATTGTTATGGTGACTGGGCTGCTGTTCGGAAAACATCAAATAATTTTACACAAACCAATAAAGTATACGGACCATCATTTGATACAATCCGTAAGATAACGGGAACGAAGGATGAAGTGGCACCGGGTACCTTAGTAATGAAATATGGGTTTAAGGGAGGATATTGCACAGGAACTGTTACAGAAAATAATATGACAGTATATGATGATGGTGGAATTTATGTTACAGGAATTTCAGGAGTATCTTTAATTTCCGGGGAGTCAGTGGGTGGTGATAGTGGTGGACCATATTATATTAATAATGGTATGGGTGGATACAATTTTGTTGGTGTTCATAAAGGTAGCAATAAAAAAGACATGCTTTACTTCACACCATATAAATGTTTTAAAACATGGTTTACACCTGATACAAATTAAGGATTGCGTTGTTATTGTGGCTGGGATGTATGTATTCAACATCCTAGCCTGATTGTGATATTTGACAGGAGGGGAAGAAAATGAAAGAAAATTTGAGAAAAGCAAATAGCAGAAAGAAATATGCGATCGCAGTACTGCTTTGCGTCCTTGTTTTATTCGTTGTAATTTTGATTTTATCCAAAAAGAATTCTAAGGAAGGTGATGTAATGGCAATTTATGTTCAGGAAGAGGGAGCTGATTATATTTTTACATCGCAGGATGATGGTTTATCCTGGGCGGATGGAAAAGTCCCTGTGTTCTTTATGACAGCACAGAAGAAGGAAATCCGTCGGGATGGGGAGGAAATGACAGTTACGATTCAGAATAAAAGCGAAGATGTTGTGATGTATGGAAGTTCGTTTTCTTTGTATAGGTGGTCGGAAAATACATGGGTACCTTATGATGAAATGAAGCCATCGGAGCAAGACTTCGTTTTTAATGATAGAGGGTATTTGCTACAACCGAATGATTCCAATGATATGAAATGTTATTTACAATATTACGACTTTAAACGTGGAAAGTACCTTTTGAGAAAAGAAGTATCATGGGAAAAGGATGATTCGAAATGGGATTTAAGTGTTGAGTTTGTGGTGGATTAGGAGATAGGAACTAATTTAAGGAACAAAATACATAACAAGATGTAAGTTTGTAGAAAATGTTGGTACTTGTAGTTAAATGATTAAATTGCAAAGGCTGTTGTAAGAGTAAATAGAATAGCGGAAAAAAGAAAGCAACAAATATAAAAAGTATTGATGAGCAACAATCCTTGAAAGGTATGCGATTGCCGGTTTAAAGGAAGATGGAACAATTGTGGCGGTTTGCAGCAAAGACAGTCCTTTTGGGGAGAAAGATTTTTGGGGATGGGAGGATATTGAAAGGATTGCAGTGTGTGATAATTATTGTATTGCAATCAGTAAGAAGGGAAGAGTGTATAGAACGAATGAGTGAATGAAAGGGGGATATTTTACAGGAACCATTACAGAAAATGATATATTTTCAAAGTTAATGAAATTGGCGCTGCAGGAATTTCTGGAGTTCGGGAAGGTTATTATCTGATGATAGCAGTGAACTATATTGGCATAAAATAAAGCAATGTTGATTGTAAACTTCATATTAGCAAAGGAAAATAGTTGGATTGGAGTGTATTATGTTTGACGGAACGAGTTTTAAAATTTTGTTTATATTACTGGTTTTTTGGTTTGGGGGATGTGGTGATGCAAAGATTCAAGTAAGTCAAACAGAATACGAGGAAACTGGCAAGCAGATTTTGCCAGTTTCCCACCCAGAATGTTCTAAAAAATTAGAAATTTTGGATGCTTTTCTTTTATTTGATGGGGTTAATAGTAAAGAATGGAAGGTTTGTCTGAGTTATGAAATAGATAATGTAACCGTTTCATTGATTATACCTGAAGATATGAATGACATTGTTATAAAAAACAGTGTTCAGTTAAAATCAAATATGGCAAATAAACAATATTTGGTTTTCTATGACAATGTTGAAGGTAAACTAATAGGGCATCCCATCCCCGAGAGGGGTATTGTACAGTTAAACTTTTATGAGGAAAAAGGAAAGTTATATGTTGGTATCATATATGAAAATACTTTTGCCGGGTGGGAAGAATTTTCCATGAAATGGCTGTGTTATGAAAAGGGTGTAATTAGCAGGCTTTGGAATGTGGCAGAAAAAGATAATCCGTATCATTATTGGAAAGATCGGAAACCGGTTTTGGATGAAAATAATACAATTTCAATTTATGAAAGAGAAGCCAAAGAGGGAAGTTTTGAAGTACTTATGACAAATTCTGAACTTATGGCAATGGATAATTATAGCGATTATGTTACAGAGTATCAATGGACAGAAGAAATTAAATATCCTATTACACAATGGATCAAAGAAGGGATTTATTCGGAAAGTAAAACTATAGTTGCCGATAGTATATATATGGGAGAAGATTATATATGCCCGGGGACAGAGTTGGTTATGAAGCTGTTTGAAATAGAGGAAGAAAATAAACTTCATAATCCGATATATTTTTCAGTTGGATTTGAAGGGGCAGCAGTGGAACTGTATACCGATTTGGAAGAAGATACTGGTGAAGCATATTTTATTGTAAAAAAGTATAGTAGTTCACATCAGTCAGGTTTTCAATCCCTGTATATTGGATGCCTGGATTCTAAACAGGGTAAAATTATTCAGTGCTTGGAATTTTTGGGCGATCATTCAGAGGCTGGGTTTGTTTCTTGCAGAGGGCAACAATATATTCTGTTTTATGCAGAAACCATTTATAATGGAATACCCACAACGATGGGAGGGATATTAAAAGCAGAAAACGGAAAGATGCAACTTGTCTGGCCGTATATTGAGGATTATAAATGTTTTTCGTTCTGCGAAAGGTACTGGCATCCTTGTGGCTGTGATATGGAAATTGAAAATGGTACAGGAATAATCGTTGATGGACCAATTCATCGGACGGCAAGAATAGAGGACAAAAAGCTTAAAATTTATTATGTAGATTTGGTTTTTTATCCGGATAGTTTTGAGATGAAGGAATATAACCTGATATTGGAAAGAGAGATTGAGGTTGAGCATCTGATTTCTATTTCCCATATGCTAGGATCACCAGTAATCCGGTGATCCTGGCATATGATTTTTCCTTTGTATACTCCAAGGCATCCACCATAATATTTCTTTTAACAAAAAATATATTTTATTTATTCTGTCAATTTATACTGTCTTTCCCTGATCAGAGATCAATAACCTGAAAACCCCCGTACATAAATTGTATCGAAACGGCATCTTCCGGCACTAATTTATAAAGTGCCTCCAAATCCGCATTTACACCTACATAAACAAAAATCTTATTCTCTGTTTCATTTAGCCCCGTACCATAAATCGTTTTTCCCTCTTTGTCAAAAAGTGGTTTTACGAGGTCTTTTAACGCAAACAGTTCCGCAGTCGAATATTTTCCGACCTGAATTGTCAAACGCCCTTCCTTTACCGCCTGTTCCAGCGCCAGTTCACATTCTGTCAGCTCCCTGCCTTCGCGGAGATTATAAGCCTCCTGTTTCAGCCAAATACCGTAGCGATCCGTTGCCGCTTCATAGTAGATTCCGCCCAGATACTCAAACCCGATTTCCTCCCCTAACTTATTATAAAGTTCTGGTATGGTTAATTCTTCCTGATTTGGTGTTTCTTCGTCTGGCGGCAATATAATCTCATCTTTATTCGATTCTGAAAATGGAATATTGGTGATATCCCTGTTTTCTAATGGTGACATAGAGCCGCTTTCCGTTCCTTCTGAAAGTTTTACATCATCATTTAACGCTGCTTTGCCACAACCTGACAAAATTAAGACCAGGCATACTGGAACAAAAAATTTTAATGTTTTTAAGTCTGTGAACATATGCTTCCCCCCTTACTTTTGGCTACTTGCAAGTAAGATATTCTGCCAGAAATTTGCCTATATAACATAGGAAAATGCAGGCAGGATAATTGATAGTACTATTATACACTAAGCCTTTGAAAGTCAAAACAATATTAGTATATCTCTATATAATTATTTTTGCATCGAGAATACTTAGCTTAGGGATGAATTTATTTCCTTTTCAATAATTGTTTTGACTTTCATAATATCCTTACCTAAAAGATCGGTAATTTGATTTGGTGTAAAACCATTATGATATAAACGGATAATAGTTCTGATTTCTTCTTTTTCGATGCCTTTTTCGATACCTTCTTCAATACCTTTTTCGATACCCTTTTCAATATTTTCCTGATCTCTCATTAATAACGTCATATATTCATGCCTCCATTCTCTGTTTTGTTTAGAGTTCTTAATTGCATTGTCCAGCTTTTGAACAAATGAAAAATGCGGGCAGGATAATCAATAATACTATCATCCACAATAATTTCTTTTGATAGTGCATATCGATATAATTATTTTACATCGAGAATGCTTAGCTTAGGGATGAGTTTATTTCCCTTTCAATAATTGTTTTGACTTTCATAATATCCTTACCTAAAAGGTCGGCAATTTGATTCGGTGTAAAACCATTATGATATAAACGGATAATAGTTCTGATTTCTTCTTTTTCGATACCTTTTTCGATACCTTTTTCAATACCTTTTTTAATACCTTTTTCGATACCCTTTTCAATATTTTCCTGATCCCTCATTAACAATGTCATATACTCATGCCTCCATTCTCTGTTTTGCTTTGCCTTCTTAATTGCATTGTCCAGTTTTTGAACAAATGAATCATCGGATTTCTTCCCTGCAACATAATCTAAAAATGCTATTAATTTTTGATTGACATCCTCCATATTACTTTCTGTGTTGAGGAAAATTTTTGCTGTATCATCCCCCAATAAAGTCTTTTTGTCTTCCATGCAGAGATTTTTAAAAGTATAAAGGTGCCGCCCCTCATTAAATAAGTCAAATGGGCATATAAAGATTACAAAGCTTTTCTTTAGTTTTTTGTAGGACTGTCCTTTGTCAATCATTTCCAAATCCATCATTGCCTGGTAGTACCTGGTTCTTTTAGGCAATTCCTTTGTATCTGCCATCTGCATTTCTATGTCGTAAACCGTTCCTTTATTATCTACAATATATACATCCAAACGAACACTCTTTGCGTCTGCATCCATATTGATAGTCTTTTGCAATGCGGGATATTCTATATGGTCGATCTTCATATCCGGGAATATGATCTGTAACAATTCCTTACACAGCTTAGCGTCCTGCATAACTTTTCCAAAAAGAAAATCATTTGATATCCCCAGTTTTTCCTATTCTGTCTGATTATTTGTTTTTTCCCGGATTTCATTCATAAATTCACCCTCCCAATTTTATACCTCAAGGTTATCTTTATAATATTAGTATACTCTTTTGGTGCCAGAATTTCAATCTGTTTTTATTACTTTTGGTATACAAAATATTGACTGTTGTTTTCATGGCAGTATTTTTGCTAAAGAATATTCCTGTAAAGAGTTATGTTTCTTTTCGGAAAGAATGAATATGCAAAATCCTATTGAGGCAATGGCACCGGACAAAAGGATAGAATATTTTATCCTTTAAAACAAAGGTATTGAGAAAAACAAAGAAAGATAGTGAAAGAAGAAAAAAGAACCGGACAATGACCACGTATACTTATATGGTCATTGTCCGGTTCTTTATTTTAGATATTTGAGTTGTTTGCCTGATAATAGGTGGTTGAGTCTAATCCCCCATATATCGTGATCCAGTTTGCGATATTGCTTAAATATATTCCTGACACAATTTTTGTGCTTTTGGGAGAATTATCTTATTTTTTGCCGCCCTTTTTCTTTCCTTTACTTATGATTACAAACCCGGCAGCCGCCGCCATTATAATTACGGCTGCAATGCTTACAATCAGGAGCACATTGCTGCCGTCTGCGGCCGAATTCCCGTCCTGTGCGAGTACCATTGCGGAAATTCCCTCGACGTTAACTTTGCCGTTCTTGATCGTTTTTAATACTTGGGTTCCAGCTTTCTCGCCGTCGATATAAACATTCCATTTTCCTTCCGGAAGGGTAAGTTCCACAGCGTCCTTGTTCGCATTGAAAATCACATAGAGCGCATCCGCTGTTTCGCCGTTTACGCCGCCGTTAATGTGGAATGCAACAACATTGGAAGGCAGTCCCTGTGCAGGAACAACATTGCTCCGAACATCCGCCGCATTGGTGAGGCGAAGTGCACCGTGTGCCTTACGGAATGCGATCAGTCCCTTGTAGTATTCATATACCTGCTTGTATTCTTCATCTGCCAGATTTTCCCAGATAAGCTGATTAATCTTGTCGCCGGAGTTGTAGCTGTTATGGTCAAAACTACCGTCCGCTTTTACCTTGGTGCGCAGCATTTCTTCGCCCGCCTGCATAAACGGGATACCCTCGGCTGTCATGTAGATTGCCGCTGAAAGATTGTTCATCTTAATCTGGTTTTCCCTGCTCTCGTCCGGTGTGGAAACAGCAATGCGGTCGATCAGGGTCATATTGTCGTGGCAGGAAGCGTAGTTTACGGTCTGTGCCGGTGTGGTGCACCAGTCAGGGGAGAGTCCCATAAAACATTTCTCAAGCTTTGCCTCGAGCCCCTGTGCGCCGGAAACATAGCCGATCCCATGGTCGAATACGCTGCCTTTTAACAGGTCGCGGATGGTGTCGCTAAAGTATGCGAAGTCCGGTGTCTGTGTGGAATTCACCTGGGTAGCCATCGTGTAGCCCGGTTTGGTTACTTCGGTGTTCATTGTCCAGCCCTCGCCGTAGAACACGACATTCGGGTGGTCTTTGTGGACTTCCTTTACAATCTCATTGACCGTTTCAGTGTCCAAAAGTCCGACTAAGTCAAAGCGGAATCCATCAATATGGTATTCGTCCGCCCAGTATTTAACGGAATCCACAATGTATTTCTTTACCATCGAGCGCTCGGAAGCGGTATCGTTGCCGCAGCCGGAGCCGTTTGAGTATGCGCCGTCCTCGGTAATGCGGGTAAAATACATCGGCACTATCTTATTAAAACAGAAATCCCCGGCATTCTGTACATGGTTGTAAACCACGTCCATAATAACGCTGATGCCGTTTGTGTGCAGGGATTTTACCATCTGCTTCATTTCTTTTACCCGCACTTCCCCGTGTGCCGGGTCGGTGGAGTAGGAGCCTTCCGGCACATTGTAATTGACCGGGTCATAGCCCCAGTTAAATTGTTCGGCGTAGACATTGCCCTCGTCCACGGAACCGAAATCATAGATCGGAAGCAGATGCACATGGGTAACGCCAAGTTCTTTGATATGGTCAAGACCGGTTGCGATACCGGACGGGGATTTGGTGCCGGTTTCGGTAAGTCCAAGGAATTTCCCCTTGTTTGTAATGCCGGAGTCAGCGCTTGTGGAGAGGTCGCGCACATGCAGTTCGTAAATAACCGCATCGTTAAAATTCTTTCCGGCATTCGGGTCGGAATCGGTATCCCAGCCATCAGGGTTTGTTGAAGAAAGGTCGATTACCATCGCGCGGTTGCCGTTTAAGCCCGTTGTCCTTGCATAAGGGTCGCAGGCTTCGTTAATCTTGCCGCCGACTTCAACGCGGTAGGTGTAGTAGGTGCCGTTTAAATCCCCGGATTTCTCTGCGATCCAGGTACCTTTTACATCCTTCTTCATCTCAATCTGCTCGATTAAGTCCGAAACGCCCGCCGTGCCGCCGGTATAGAGATTGAGTGTTACAGAATCTGCGGTCGGTGCCCAGACGCGGAAGGAGGTTTTCTCCTTAGTGTAGGTAGCGCCGAGGTCGTTGCCCGTGTAGGTATATTCCTCCTCAAATTTCGGGGTGGAAAAAAGGATTGGCATTACTACATTGTATTCCGAGCCGTCGCAGGTGATTTTATAGCTTTTGGACGGGTTGATTTCCTCCGCCAGCACCACATGGTATTCGGTATCGGAAGCCGCTTCCACCTTTTCGATGGCAACCGTGCCGGAAGGTCCTGTCACGGTGAAGTAATTGTTTAAGTCCTCTTCGAGTTTGCCGGTAAAGGTCGCAACAATTGTTTTTTCACCGTCAAAGCGGGCTTTGGAGAGTCTTACACCGATCACAGCGTCGTCGCCGTATTCTTTTGTGTAGCCTTCCACGCCGGATTCTACATAGATATGTACTGTCCCGGAAACCATCTCCGCGATATCGATAAACTGATCCGCGTCAACGTCCTTCACCCAGTCCTGCGTGCGGACAATAAAGCCCACGCTGGTCACTCCCGGCGCAATGGTAAGCGTTGCGACCATCTCGCCGTCTTCCTCCGCAAATGCGTAGTCCGCACCGTCCATGCCAGCCGCCCATGTCCAGACGGTCCAGCCGTCATAGCTGTTATCCGGGCGGTGATAGTGCAGTTTCATGATTAAATCCTCCGCTGCGTCCGCTATGGTAAGACCGCCCACAGGGATGCAGGAAAGCATCATGAGGAGCATTGCAAAAAATGCAATCATACGTTTCTTCATGGATTTGTATCCCCCTTTATTTTTGATAACCTGATTATAACTGATATCAAGAACAATTTCAAGTGTATTTTGATAAAATTTTCGATTTTTTTCGAAAATTTTACAGCATACTTACGAAAGTATTTTATTTGGTATGAAGTTTTTTTGTGACATTTTCTTTGGATGATTTACGTTCAACTGTTTTTTTTGGATATATTGGTGAACTTTCCACCTTTCTGTTTCTCTGACCTTTCAGCCTGTAATCTTAATGTGCAAAAATTTTGGTTGGGTTACCGCCAATTTATTTGTATTTTCCCAATATTAAATGAAACGGGTGTGTCTTTAAATTTTTTCCCGCATCCTGTACGCCCCAGTGCTTAATATATTTGTTTAGAAAAAGCGGGGTGCGGCGGAGTATGTGTGATGGGATAAATTTTGATTGTAATAAAGAGTGCAATACATTATAATAGAGATATAGAAAAGATGTCCGAGTGGATAAAAAATATGGTACTCTGTTTTTTAGCTATAATGCAGCGCGGAGGGGAAGGGAATTATGAATATGTTGGATATTATCGGTCCGGTCATGGTCGGACCGTCAAGTTCGCATACGGCGGGAGCGGTGAAGATCGGCTATATTTCGAGGAAGCTGATGGGGGAGGAAATCAAGAGCGCGAAAATTCATTTGTACGGCTCGTTTCTTGCCACCGGGAAAGGGCATGGCACGGATAAGGCACTGGTAGCAGGGCTGCTTGGGCTACATGTGGATGATATCCGGATACCGCAGAGTTTTGAACTGGCGAAAGAGCGTAATATGGAATTTGTTGTGGATGGGATTGAACTGATTGATGCCCACCCGAATTCGGTGAAGCTTGAACTGACAGGGGAATCGGGGCGCGAACTTGAGATTGTGGCGGCATCCGTCGGGGGCGGACAGGTGCGTATCTGTGAGATTGACGGGCTGACTGCAAATTTCAGTGGTGATTATCCTACCTTGATTGTGCACAACCAGGATCAGCCGGGACATTTGACGGAGGTTACTTCCATGATGGCACACAAGTCGATTAATATCGCGACAATGCAGCTTTACCGTGATGGGCGGGGCGGCAATTCAGTGATGGTGTTAGAATGCGACCAGGAAGTGCCGCAAGAATCCATCCGATGGCTTGCACATCTGGAGGGAATTAACAAAGTGACTTATCTCAGTTTAAAATAAAGATTTAAAAGTTCATTTACCAGATAGAATAATTTAACCTACCAAAGAAGTCCCCCGCTTCTAAGTCGTAAAGATGAAAGCGGTGGGTAAGGGGACTTTGCCAGGTGTGGGGATATGGCTCTCGGCGGAAAGCCGTTATTTTTCAGCAAAGATCAGGAATTTAGAAAGGATTTTGGGTATGTATAAATCGATGGAAGAAATTTTGCGCCGTTCTAAGGCGGAGAACCGTCCGTTTTGGGAGATTGTTATGTTGGATGACTGTAAGGAGAGGGATGTCACGCGCGAGGAATCTTTTTCGACGCTTGCGGGGATGTACCGCGCGATGAAGGAGGCGGATGCCGCCTATGACGGGGAGTTACTTTCTGCGAGCGGGCTTTCCGGCGGGGACGGGCAAAAACTTGCGAAGGCGGTGCAGGAAGGGCGGATGCTCTGCGGCAGCCTGATTGGGATGGTAATGGAAAAGGCGGTGAAAATGGGGGAGTCAAACGCCTGTATGAAACGGATTGTTGCCGCACCGACGGCGGGAGCCTGCGGTGTGCTGCCCGCCGTGTTTTTGACGCTCGAGAAAGAGAGGGAATTTCCGGAAGAAAAAATGGTGGAGGCGCTTTATGTGGCGGTCGGAATCGGCGGCGTGATCGCGGGGCGCGCCTTTATTGCGGGTGCTTCCGGAGGCTGTCAGGCGGAGATTGGTTCCGCTTCTGCAATGGCGGCGGGCGGTGTGGCATACCTGATGGGAGGGGACGGGGAGGAGATCACCCACGCCGCGGCAATGGCGATGAAGAACCTGCTTGGGCTTGCGTGTGACCCGGTTGCAGGGCTGGTCGAGGTGCCGTGCGTGAAACGCAATGTAATTGGCGCGGTGAATGCGCTGACCTCTGCGGATATGGCGATGGCGGGATTGAGGAGCAAGATTCCGCCGGATGAGGTGATTGACGCTATGAGAAGTATCGGGATTGCGCTGCCATCCTGCGTTCGTGAAACCGGGCAGGGGGGACTTGCAGCTACGCGGACAGGGATGCGGATTAGGGAGGAACTGTCGGGAAAAATGTGAAGAAGGAGCGGGAATATGGTTTGGCATGGGGGCGAATGGGATGCACAGTGTTTGGAGGGAAAAATGGTCTTAAAAATTGGGAAAAATTAGGTGGAAATCGGTGCCCGTTTTTCTTGTGGAAATTTTTATAATGTGGTATAGTTTTGTTAAGCTTAAGTGGATGAGGATTCTCAGAATGGTAACTAAAGAGTTTGGCTTTAAGAAAGGACACGGTGAGATTATGAAGAGACAAAGAAAAAAATTTTTTATGCCGTGGTTGCTTGCTTTTTTGGTTGTTTTTGCGATACTGCCAAAGTCTGTTTTCGCATAAGCAGAGCCGAATATTTCTGTTGATGAAGACATGGCGAAAGCATTGACTACTTTTTTTGTATTTAGGAATTTTGGGGTTTTAGACGGTTGGAATGAAGGTACTTGTATTGCAGAGGTGGTTCCGTTATATGGAAATGATGATGCAATCAAAGCATATTGTGTAAAATTGCAAAATGGTTCAGTACAGGCTGGTTATGTGACCGTTTCGACCAACTTGCATGAAACGCTGATTCAGGAATATTCGGATCAGGCGCTGCCAGTGTTTGAGGTTGAAAAAACTTTAGATAAAGAAAGTGTTCAATACATGATAGAAGCGGATGATGTACAAAAGGTATATTATTATGGACCGTTGCGTTATGCGTCGCAGAAGCAGAATAATGAAGTGCCAACTGTATACTCAAAGGAAGAAATAGTGGATCACTATGAAGAAAACTTCGAATTGATAAGTTCGTTGCTTCCATTGAGTAAGCGTATTTCGTCATTAGAGCATAGAAGATATATAGAAAATATATATGATTACTTGGCAGAGTTAAAGCCGGGAAATTCATATCGGGTGTATTCTGGTAGCCAAAGGCTGGACTTGGATGGTTATGTAATTAGGAGGAGATATATGTTTTGGCATTTATTACATTATTATCCGCCATTTGGTGAGGAGGGACTATTACTGTTAATGTTTCTCATTGCCATACCTGTTTGTTTTGTCGGGAGGCTACTAAAGAGAGTAGTAATTGTGAAAAATGGAATGGAAAAATAGTTCGGGTATGGTCAGGGAGTTTTGTATTTGGATAAGGGGGGATTATTGTGTATGTGCATTTATTCCGTTATCAATTAAGTGGGCTGCATCTTCTTTTGATGCTGCTTGGAATGTTATTGGCTTATATTACGGGGGTATTATTAGACAGGAAGCGCAAGGCAAAGAAGGTATTGACACTGTTTTTCGCCATCGCTGTTTTTGCTTTGGATTATTTTAGTTATGTCCCGGGATGGAGTTGGGTTGCCAGGAAGCATTCTTCATGGAATTATTTTGAATCATGGCTCCATCTGTTTTCCTTTTTTGAATTGGTTTTGCTTCCTTTTGATATTGGATTTTTGCTTAGTTGGCTGGGAGATCCCGGAATATTAGGAAAGAATAATTAGTAAATCTGAAAATATTTCGGGGGAGAGTTTGGCGAAATTATTTGATGTTTTTCTTATCTGAATAATTTTGGAAGTATTCTGGAAGTCAATCTCGTTTTTACAGGGATTTGGATGGACAGGATACAATGAAATAAATTGTAATACGGTATATTGACAGGAAAAAGAACATTATCAGGTAAAAATATTGAAATAATTAGGGGGAGATATATGTTTTGGGATTTATTACATTTTTATCCGCCGCTTGGCGATTATGGTTTTATCCTGTTTATCTTTCTCGTCGCTCTGCCGGCTTACTTTGTCGGAAGGCTGCTGGGGAGAAAAATAATAATTAAAAAAATATTGACGGTTGTTTTCGTGGTTGCTGTTTTTGTGATGGATATTGTTTATCATTACAGGATAGAATCCTATCTCGGGTATTTTTCCAATCTGATTTTGATTCCGGTTGCCGCAGGTTTTGTAATTAGCTGGGTAAAGTTTCCGGTTCGAAAGAAAAAAGTATAAAATATGATATATTCTAAAAACCTGTCCGTGGAAGACCAGCATTTTTGCTGTGGTATTCTTCCACGGACAGGTTCTTTCAAGAGTGGAGTGGTAAGTTAACCCGGGTATGTGTGGAAACCGCCTTTTTTTGATGTCACTTAGAGGGCATCAACGTTTAGTTCCCTTTTAATGACCGCTTCAACTTTCTTAATATCCTTATCCACAAGGTCGGCAATTTGATTCGGTGTAAAACCATTATGATATAAACGGATAATAATTCGGGTTTCTTCTTTTTCGATGCCCCTTTCGATACCCTTTTCAATATTTTCCTGATCCCTCATTAACAACGTCATATACTCATGCCTCCATTCTCTGTTTTGCTTTGCAATTTTAATCGCATTTTCCAGCTTTTGAACAAATGAATCATCGGATTTCTTTCCTGCAACATAATCTAAAAATGCTATTAATTTTTGATTGACATCCGCCATTTTACCTTCTGTATTCAGAAAAATTTTTGTTGTATCGTCACCCAATAAAATCTTCTTGGTTAGTATACACTTTCCGTATTATAATTTCAATCTGTTTTTATTATTTTTGTTATGTTTTTATCCGCTGTTTAACAGGAAGGAATTACGGATGTCAACAAAGACAAAGTAGCTTGTGGAAAATATTCTGCCATGCTATAATAGATATATGATAGGATGAATGATTGGTGAATTAGCTCCGGCACAGGAAGTATGCCGCTAAGATGGTGCACGGGGTATTGTGCTGGGGCTTAAATTCGCAGGTTATGGAAAGGAATGGTTACTTATATGGCTGTATTGGGGATTGATCTTGGGACGACAAACAGTCTGGCAGCATACTGGGAGGACGGGAAGGTACATCTTGTGACCGATGAGCATGGGGAGGCTCTGTTTCCAAGTGTGGTTGGTTATATTGAGGGGGAGGGGCTTGTGGCGGGAGCCGAGGCGAAGGAGCGCATATTAACGCACCGTGAGGATACGGTTTGTTCTTTTAAGCGTTTTATGGGAACGGCGAAAAAATATCGACTTGGAGGAAGTCTTTATACGCCCATGGAACTTTCCGCAATGGTGCTTGAGCGCATCCGCAGGAATGCCGAATATTTTTTGAAAGAGGAGATTGAGGAGGCGATTATTACCGTTCCCGCATATTTTAATGACAAGCAGCGCAGCGACACGAAAAAGGCGGCAAAAATTGCGGGGCTTAAAGTGGAGCGTCTGATCAATGAGCCGTCCGCGGCAGCACTTGCCTATCGAATGGAAAGTGGCAGGGAGGACGCGACGCTTCTGGTATTTGATTTCGGGGGCGGGACGCTTGATTTATCCTATGTGGAATGCTTTGACAATATTATTGAGATCGTTGCGGTTGCGGGGGACAATTATCTGGGCGGGGATGATATTGACCGGCTGATCGCCAAGTACTTTTGCAGGGAAAACGGGCTGATATTAAAAGATCTGCCGGAGGGGAAGGGGGAGGAGCCAGAGAAAACCGACAATGCGGGAATTTGTCTGTCCGTTTCTGAATACGCTGCCCTGATTTCCTGTGCGGAAGCTGCGAAATGCAGACTTTTGCAGGAGGATGAGGTGGAGATAAGTGTGGAAGTTTGCGGGAAGGAATATAGTGTGGAGCTGACCGATGATATTCTTTTTGATATCTGCATGCCGCTCTTTGCGAAAATTAAAAAATTATTCCTGCATCTTTTAAAGGATGCGGGCGCGCATGTGTCCAATCTGACGGATCTGGTAATGGTCGGAGGTTCCTCAAGGCTTGGCGTGGTAAAGCGCTTTCTGACGGAATTGCTCGGCAAGGAGCCTGTAGTGCTTGGTGAGACGGATAAGGTGGTGGCGATGGGGGCGGGCGTGTATGCGGGAATCCGCACTCGCAAGGAAGATATCCGCGATATGCTGCTTACCGATGTCTGTCCATTTACCCTGGGGGTTGAAGTCTGGCGCAGGCGCGGCGATGGGCAGAACGTCCTGCTGCCGATGATTGAGCGCAATTCCACCCTGCCCATGTCCACTCATGAGCATCTGGTAACAGTGCATGATTACCAGAGTGAAATCAGGGTCGGTATTTATCAGGGCGAGGAATATTATGCAAAGGACAATTTATTTCTCGGGGAAGTACTGATTCCGGTTTCTCCGAAACCTGCGGGGCAGGAGGGAGTGGATGTGTATTTTACTTACGATATCAACGGAATCCTGTATGTGGAAGTGGTAAACTCCCAAAATGTGCGCGAGCATATTCTGCTTTCCGGGCAGGAGTTAAGCCAGGAGGAACTTTTAGAGTGCAAACGGCAAATGAAACAGCTTTTGCTCCCGCCGATTATGCGGGAAGAGAATCAAAAGCTTCTTGCAGAACTTGAGGAATATTACGGGCAAAATGTCGGGGTGCGCCGCGAACAGATTGGCTGGTTTATTGACTGGTTTGTAGAAAAGCTGCAAAGTAAAAGGCGTTATGCTGTGACAAAGGCGGTTGAAACCGCGAGAAACCAGCTTGCCTCATGGAAGGAAGGCGATATCAGAGCCGAGGAAGAACTCTTTGACGGGGAATTAAAGCAGCAGCTTTTAAAGAAATGCGACTGGGAAAATTTGGAAGAAGACTGGATGGAAGATGACATGGAAGAATTGATTGATGCGGAGGAAACCTTGATGGAGAATGCCGAAGAATGGGGGAATCAGTATGAATGAAATATGGGAAGTACTCGGTATAGCTCCAACAGGCGATAAAAGGGCAATCCGATCCGCCTATTCTGTGCTGGTAAAGCAGTGCCATCCGGAGGAGGACCCGCAGGGGTTTAAAAGGCTGCACGAGGCGTACCAGGCTGCCCTGGCATATGCGGCAGGAAAAGAAAATATTATTGAGCCTGCCGGGGAGAAAGATGGGGAAGAGAAGCTAGGGAGGGAGGAGAAAAGTGGTAGGCAGCAATTGGATATAAAGACGCACGAAGAAGAGGGCTCAAAGGAAGAATCAAAAGAGGAATCAAAGGAGGAACCTTCTCTTCTGTCCCGCCTTGAGAGGGCGGAGGAGGAAGAACTTTTGCAGAGTATGCGCTCCGGGGCGCTGATGCAGTTTTCCGCCATTTTAAATGACCCGAAAAGATTCCGTAAGGCGGATGCCTGGAAGGCATTTTTTCTTTCAGAGGATTTTTTAAGGGAGCAGTACCAGGAAAGTTTTGCCGATGGGATGATGCGGATTTTAAAGGGATTTAGCACGGCGGACAATTATAATATCACCCAGATGCCGGGCGTTTTTCTTATAGAGCTTGCGATAGCATATGCGCTGTCCTTAAATACCAATGGGAACCTTATTGAGGAGAAAAGCGAGGATTTTTATGCCCGTGGGACGGCGGCTGCCATCTGGAATATGCAGCGGCAGGAATACGGAATTCCAGTCGGTCTGCTGCTAAAGCCTGAAAACCAGGTGAGAATGCGCTCTTTTGCGGATTATATCCGCCTGAAAAGTTATCATAGCAGGGGGCTTCTGACAAGACAGAACCAGAAGGACTGGGAGGGACTGTTTATGGGAGGGGCGGTCAATTACCTGTATGAATTAAAGGGCAGGGGGGAACATGTGGTTTATCCGGAAACGCGAAGTGTCTGCCTGCTTGAACTGTATTGTTTCTGGATAAGAAATGAGGAGGTGCCAAAGTGTATCCTCGAATATATATACAGGCAATATAATCTTCGCGGTGTGGAGCATACAAGTGCAAAAAAGCAGTATGAGCCGTTAAAGCGGGCGATTCTCTCATGTTATCCGGATATTGAGGAGGCACTGTATGGGGAGGAGGGAAGGGCGAAATTAATCAGCAACTGGTACCGGGAAATGATGCGGATTATTTCGGACTGCGAGCGCTTCTACGAGGAGCCGGAGGAGGTAAAAGGGCGTGTTGCTGCGCTTTTTTCAGGTGAGGACTGGGAGAAGATCCGCTATCTTCCGGAGCTGTTTGTAAAAATGGAGCTTCAGTTGAGCGGTCGTTCCGTAATTCCCTCATCGCTTGCGAAACGGTTGATGGAGCATTTTTCGGACGGGGCGGGTGTTAGGGAACAGGTATGGGAGAGGGAACAGGGTGAAATATTGGCGGAGGGTATGCTTCATTCCCTGTATTACACGCGCATAATTATGGATATGCACGGAGCCATTCCGCAGGTAACACCATATTTTGATAACGGAGCATTTAAGGAAATTTATAAGGAGGAGATAGAAAGATATTCGGAGGCCATAGCCTGCCAGGATTTCTGGCATTATTTCCTGATGCGGGGATTTGGTTTTCGGGGCGCGCGGATTGCGGGGAGGGATAAGTACCGCAGGGAATACATGGCGGGGATGAAAGTGATTCTGCCCGCCTATATTGAATATCTGTATCAGCCGTCCCTGCGCTGGCAGCAACTCTTAAAAATTCCTTCTTTTTGCCGATTATTTTCGGATGAGGGCGGGGAAGTTTTGCCGGAAACAGAATTTGTGCTGCCGGACGGGAAATGTTTCAGGGCAGAATTTCATCTGCATTATGTCCGCTATTTTCTGGATGGCAGGGAAGTGTTCGAGAAAGTGTATGATTTTATGGAATACGCGGAACTTGCAAAATCCATGGACAGCACGGAACAACTGATTATCCTGCTTGCAGTTACAAAGATTAATGCGGGGGATTGTGTGGCGGCACAGGAGATGGTTAAACGCCTGCTTTCGGGTCTGCCGCTTGCACCGGTCAGTATCCCGGTGATTGCAAGACTTCTTACCGAGGGTGAGGAGGAAATTGAGGGGGGAAAACACAGGGCGAAAACTTATTATCCACATATCAGTATGGAGATGGCAGCAGAATCCATAAGGCGTGGGGGAAATGGATTTGAAGGGGAGGAAAACGGGGATTCTTCCGATGGCAGAATGGAAACAGGGGGGAATTCTTTGCTGGGCATCTTCTATGCGGAGGACGAGGAACTGTGCTTTAGGGCAGTGGTGGGTGAGAGTGGTTTTACAGTATACCGTCAGAATGATTTTGGCTTTGAACAAATTTATTCTGTTGAGTTTCCTTGCGGGATTTCGGCACAGGAAAAACAGTGTGCTGCCAGGGAGTTTTTGCAGGGGTTAAAACGTCCTGTTCCAGCCCTTGCGAGTACAGTTTGCCTTGAGGGGATGACGGAGGTGGAGAAGGCGCAGCAGATTCTTTCTGCATTAAAACAGGATGCACTCTACCGCGGGAATAAGCATGGGCTGCTTCCGTATGCGCCGAGGTATCCATGGGAAGAGAAGGATACCGAAAATGCACTGAAATGTTTTTACCGTGAATATGGCGGGTATCTGTCAGAATGCTATTGTGTGCTGCACTTTGGGGAAGATGATACGCAGGATAAAAAGGATCATGTGTTTTACTGCTCCATGAAACCGTTCGGATTTTCACTGGCGCTGCGCGCTTTAGACTGGCTGTCAAGCTATGAGTTCCGTGAGAAGGAGCTAAGACAGAAGGTGAAGGAAAAGCACTGGGTGGTCGGTCACTTCGGCTGGGGAGGGCTTACAGGACCACAGGGGGAGGCAGTCCCTAAGATAATTGCGGTCGGGGAAAGTGGAACATACTATTATTACGATGTGGTGCGGCTTGTGCGCAAGGAGAGTCTGGCGGAGCTTCTTGCCCGGATGTTTGATTTCTCCAAGGTGGTTTCCGTGGAAAATTATAAGGGGGAATTGAGTATTTCGCGTTTTGACGGGGAACTGGAATACTGTTATGGGCGGGAAGCGCTTTTGCAGTCAGTTTACACGCCGGAAAAGACGGTTGCTGATATATTTACAATTTTTACCAAATCGGAGATGATGGGGGAATTTGCCATATTTATGGACGGGATACTGGACGGGATTACATGGGAGTTAAAAGACCTGTATTTTGAATTTTCTGCTATCGGTGACGGCGCGTATTCGATGCGGGTTCACCGCCAGGATATAGATTGTCTGCTGGAGGATGATACTACCTGTGAAGACCTGATGGGGGATCAAAAGCCGCTCGTATGGAAGATTTGGCAGCGGGGCAGGAATGACGGGGAGATGAAGAGGGATTTTAAGGATACGATATACTGGTATATGGAATGCGGGAAGTATGGGCGAAAGCTTGCCAGCTTAAAAAAGATAACCGCAGGTTTTGACCTTGGGGAAGGGGATGAACTGATGGTATGTCTTTCTTGCAGCAAGGATGGGAGAAAAGAGTTGGAATGGCACAGAAATAAATTGGATGGACGGAATAACTCCGGAACTGTGTGGTTGGATTGAGATAGAAAAGACAGTGGAAAAGCAACCTGCTAAAGGATGCTTTTGCATTCTGCTTTAGCATTTTTGCTTTCACACTGTCTTTTTACTTTGTAACGCTTATATAGTTGGTTTAGGAACCCCTAATCGGATTTCGTTTCATACAGACGAACTTAGCTGTGCAGTGGATCAATCTAAGAATAAAATGCACTTGCTTCATTTGATGTAAATCCCATAAGTCAACACCCCGCTGCAAGCAACGGGGCATCAAGCTTGCAGCGCTGCAAAGCTGAAAGTGTCTTTCGGGCACTTTGGTATGTGACCCTCACGGCATTCGTTTGGCTCATCGCCATTGAAAACAATTAAACGGATTAAAAACCAATAAAAAGGTTTAAATCGGTTAAAAATATGGTATAATGGATAAAACAGATAAGGAGGTACGCATATGGGACTCAGAGCAGAAGATGTCTTCCGCCCCGGGGCATTTCCGGAATACACCTATATCTCACGAAAATCTGCCATTTCCGACCTGCCCTATGAATTCCGGCTGATGCAGGCCATCAAGGTATCCGGTTTCCTGACTTCTCTGGTAGGCCCTTCCAAAATGGGAAAGACCATTTTATGTGAAAAGGTCATTGGATTTGAATATATTGTGGAGATTTCCGGAGCAGACTTTGATGAGGATACGGACTTCTGGAAGCTGGTTTCTGCCAAAGCTGGGCTTGCATACGAAGGCCAGTTTGCGTCCGAAAAGCAGATTCCCAGCACCAGCGATAAATATACCAAGAAAGAAACTTTCTCTCTGACTAAGGATAAGATTATAGAATATTACAAAGAAAACGATCTGGTTCTGGTCATAGACGACTTCCACTATG
>CAJTOR010000015.1 GCA_910577675.1 uncultured Lachnospiraceae bacterium | reverse complement strand
CTCTCCGCTGGTCGCCCGGACAATCGTTTCATAGGGCAAAAGGTTCGGATTCCCCATGTGAAAGCACCTCCATTTTCCTTTGCAGGAGTTTTAACGTCCTGCGGATTTGATACCCGGTCGTACTCCGGCAGCGTCCGTACATTTCCCCGATTTCCTGTTGTGTGTAATCTCCGAAAAAGTAAAAGAATATGATTTCCCGGTTTCTCTCCGGCAGAGATAACAGGGCGGCGGCAAGCTCCCCATTGGTGAGGATAATTGTCTGACCGCATATCGTAACGGGGTATTCTTCATAGGGTGCTTCAAAATATTCGTCTGTTGTGCCTAAAGGGTAAAACTTTTCTTCTGTGAGGTATTCAAGGGATATTTCTTTTTGCCGCCGTCTGCTTCTGTCACGCCATGCGTTGATAGCCGCAAAGCGTATGACGGTCTTGCAATAGCCATTGAAAGTATACATGATGTGTTCTCTGTATGCTTCTGCATAAGGCATATACGATTCCCCCTTTCTCCCACATAGGGCGGTGCATGGTTTATGGATACATTTTTATAATTTAGAGGGGCGGCAACACTTTTTGTTATCGTCCCTCTAAATAGCGATAATAATACTTGATGCTGTTATCAATAGCAGAATAAAACAATATTCATATTTCTGTTGACTTTCCCCTATTAGAATTTTGTTTTTAGCATTCTTTGATATATAAAACATCTGATAATCTGCTGGTATACTTACATTTATTCAAATCACAAGCAATCACTTCATCATTGGAAATGTTTTCAATAGTTACTGAATAAAATCCTCCGGGTTTATTAAATCCTAATCCCAAAAGCAAATTATTTTGTTTCAATCTCACATCACATCTTTTCCCTACAAGGTAATTGCCAATATCCTTAATGGATTCTTTGCTTGGAATAGGTGGTAGCTTCATTTGCTTTTTCTTATCAACAAAATCAGAAATGGTGCTAACAGAATATCCGTCTATAAATCCCAGCTTACCCTTGTCATTCATAATAATTAAATATGACTTCTGAATTGATACAAGAGCAACGCAGTGCAAACCGTTAAACTCTCGGTCTTTCAAAAAAATCCGCACCCATTTTCCAACATAAGATTCATAAGACGATATTTCCCTTTGTACGCTACAATCTTCTGCTGTTGCAGTTTTATCTCGCATAAGATAGTCTAAATCAACATCTAATATTTCGCAAAGTATCAATAACTTTTCCGTTTCGGGGTATCCTAAACCTGTTTCCCATTTTGAAACGGACTGTCTTGTTACATTGCACTTTTCAGCCAACTCTTCCTGCGACAATCCCTTTGATTTTCGCAAACTCTGTAATTTATCAGCAAACACCATTTGTATGCCCTCCTTATTTTTGATGGTTTTATTTTAACCTATACTCTTTATTATACCACCAATTTTGTCGTGCTTTTTCGCAACTTGAAGTTGCGATACCACTTTTACTCTATGTAATGCTTTTCTATACAGAAAATATTTAATCTCTTACGGGGTTAATTCTTCGTATCTTACTATGGAGAGGTCTATTTATGTACGTCAATTCAATCTTTCAAAAAAGAAATGCCATATATTTTGAGTGAATGAAAGAATGAGAGGGATTCCATAGCCTGTTATGCACATTTCCACAATGCTTGTCTTTTGGTCTTTTGTTTCTTTTGTTCGGAATAGTGTGGTGCTGGCGGTCTATCTCTTGTTTTCGGTTTCTTGTTTCTTTACCGTACATGAGCATTATAATATGGTATGTTTCAATCAGGAGAAAATAAGTCCGTCTTTTACATTGAAAAAACTTCCCCCATATGATATGATAGGGTGTGTCTAAAAACTAATTTCCGCCACCAATAAGACCTGATTTGCGGGAGATTTGCCCAGGTGGCAGAAGGAGCTTTTATATATGTTCTGGAAAATAATTACTTAAAAAACGAGAGGCGGAGAAAGAAGAGGATAAACCCATGAAATTAATTCACTGTGCAGACCTGCATTTCGATTCAAAATTAAATGCAAACCTAAGTCAGGAAAGTGCGAAGGAACGCAGGGCGGAACTTTTAGATACTTTTGTGAGGATGGTGGCTTACGCCAAGGAAAACGCTGTGGAAGCCATACTGATTGCGGGTGACCTCTTTGATACTAAGATTACCTTAGCAACTGCAAGGAATACCGTACTCCATGAAATTACCCGCCATCCCGATATCAGTTTTTATTATCTTCGGGGCAACCATGACCAGGGTGTTGTTCTATGGGGAGGGGAGGGGCAGCCTGACAATTTAAAAACTTTTTCTTCACAATGGCAGACTTATTATCTTGATAATGCAAATATAGCGATTTCCGGGATTGAATTTCCGGCTGCGGATGCTGCCTCGGTCTACGGGGAACTTGACCTGGATTATAATAAATTTAATATTGTAATATTGCACGGGCAGGAGGCTTTTGGCAGCGCAAAGGATAAAACGGAGATTATCAACCTGAAAGCATTGCAAAATCAGGGGATTGATTATCTGGCGCTCGGCCATGTCCATACATATAAGGAAGCGGCTCTTGATAGCCGCGGGATTTACTGTTACCCGGGCTGCCTTGAGGGCAGGGGATTTGATGAGTGCGGGGAACATGGTTTTGTACTTCTTGACGTGGATACAGAAAGCGGGCATTTTACGCGTGAATTTGTCCCGTTTGCCAGAAGGCTGCTTTACTTGGTGGAAGTGGATGTGACAGGCTGCCTTACAAGCGCACAGATGGCGGAGCGGGCGGAGGAAGCATTGATGGATGCCGGATGTGCTGAAACGGATTTTATAAAGCTTGTGTTTACGGGGAAGGTGGATGTTGCGTGTGAAAAGGATCTGTCCTATTTTACCGCGAGGTTTTCAAACTGTTATTACTATGTAAAGGTATGTGATGAAACCATCCTCGATATAAACGAGGGGGATTACCAGCTTGACTGTTCCCTTAAAGGGGAATTTGTCCGCCAGGTCATGGCGGATTCTACGATACGGCAGGAAGATAAGAAAACGATTATCCGCTATGGTTTGCAGGCTATTGCGGGGGAGGAGGTACAGTGAGCATGAGATTAATTTCCTGCCATATCGAAAATTTTGGGAAACTTTCGGATTTTTCCTGTGAGTTTTCCGGGGGGCTTAATATAATATGTGAGGATAACGGCTGGGGGAAGAGTACTTTTGCCGCTTTTATCCGGGCAATGTTTTACGGGCTTGATGGGGATCGGAAGAAAAATCTGCTTGAGAATGAACGGAAAAAATATAGACCCTGGCAGGGTGGGGTATTTGGTGGACAGCTTGTCTTTGAAATAAAGGGGAAACAATATGAGGTTTCGCGGATTTTTCATGACAGGGAGCAGGCGGACGAATTTGAACTGCGCGACGTTAAAACCAATCTGCCCTCGGGGGATTACAGCAAAAAAATCGGTGAGGAGATTTTTTTGGTTGACCGGGAATCGTTCCTGCGCACGGCTTTTATCAGCCAGGGGGAATGCGAAACCCAACCGACGGACGATATCAACGCAAAACTCGGGAACCTGACGAAGCAGGTTAATGACCTTGATAGTTTTGACGCGGCGAACACAAAGCTTACGGAAGTCCTGCGCGCCCTAAACCCTTCCCGCGCCTCGGGACTGCTTGCAAAGCGCAGGGAGGAGATTGCCCAGTGCGAGAGGATTTTCAGGGAAGGGGAGGGAATCGGGGATGATATTGCCCTTTACCGGGACAGGATACAGCAGCAGGAAGAAACATACAATACTTTAAAAGAGCAGTTGAGGGAAGCGGGAAAGCTACAGGAATATGTTTCACACAGACAGTCCGCCTGTGTAAAGGAGGCGGAGTGGCGGCGCTTAAAGGCGGCGGTTGTTGAGAAAAAGAGGGAATGGGAGGAAGCAAGGGGGCGCTTTTCGGGGGAAGTCCCGGAAAAATCCCTGATAAAAGAGCAGATTATACAGTGCGCCGAGCTTGGCAAAACCTATGAGAGAGTGAAACTTTACTGGTTTAGCCAGGAGGAAAATGAAGAACTCTCATCCCTAGAGGAAATATTTTCTGATGAAGTGCCGCGGGCGGACGAGCTTGAAGAATATATTAAGGCGGCTTCCGGGCAAAGCCGCGCAGGGGAAGATGGAAAGCGGCTAAGTACAGCGGAGAGGGAAAGGCTAAACGAGCTTGCCCCATATTTTCCTGACGGGGGCGGGAATGCTTTGGCAGTTGCGGCGGGCTGGGCGCAGCGCAACCAGAAAAAAGAAACATTGCCGCAAAACCAGGAAGCCCTGGCTTCGCTGTACGAAAATACATCGGAGAAAAATCCACCGGACAAAAAGTATACTATCCTTTTTGTGGCAGGTATCTTTTTGATGGCAGTCGGGATTGTGGCAGCCTGGATGTACTCCATTCTTCCGGGGACTGTGCTTGCGGTGTTAGGGCTTGTAATCACGGCGGTCAGCATCCACAAAAAGGTAATGATCGGCTTTATGGAAGATATGCGGGGAACGCCGGAGATGGAGAACCTGGTGCGGATCATTAAGGAGGATACGGCTTTTATTGAGCGGGTGGACGAGCGCACTGCCAATTATCTGGCGGAGCACGGCAGGCAGTTTGGGAACGGGGATGAACGGGAGGTTGAGCTTGCCCTACAGGAGATTATGATGGAGGCTGCCGAGTACCAGAATCTCAGGAAAAAAGCGGAAAATGAAACTTCGGGGGAGGAGGATACTCCTTCCCGGGAGCGTGATATCGCAGCGTTTCTGTGTAAGTATATGGAGGTTACGCCGCAGACGGATTATGTTAAGGCATTATATACATTGAAAGAACGTGCCGCAACATATGCGGCTCTGGCTGATAAATGGGAAAAATTGGAAGAAGCAAAAGAGAGTTACGAGCAGATCCGTTCCGGGATTGTCGCATTTTATGAGGAGTACGGTTTTGTGCCGGAGCGCAATGTTTCCGCGCAGCTTAATGATATAAAGGATGCGGCGGATGATTGTGAGAATGCGGAAAAGGCTTACGAGCACGCTGTTTCTAAACTTGGGCAGTTTGAAGAAATGAACCCTGTTCTGCGTAAGAATATTTCTGTCGGGGGGGAAGATTTGCAGGGTGGGAATGGTATTTTACCGGAGGAGGATAAGAAGCAGGAAGGTTCGAATACGGAGGAGCCTTTGTTAGAGGAAGAAGATTCTCTTCCGTCGCTTGAAGAAATCCACGAATCCATTCTTATGTTAAACGGGGAGTTGGAGCGGGTGTGGGAGGAAGGGACAAAGAACCAGAGGGCGCTTGATGAATTGCAGGAACAGTACGGAGCCTGGGAGGAAAACAGGGTTAAACTTTTGCAGTTAAAGGAGCTGCAGGAAGTGCAGCAGAAAAAATATAACCTTGTGTTGAAAGCGAGGGAGAAGCTTTTAACGGCAAAGGAAACCATGACGGCAAAGTATGCGGGACCAATGCTTGAGAAATTTGGAAGGTACTATGAACTGCTTGCAAAAGAACCTGCACAGCATTTCCGCATCGATGCCAACACAGCCATATCCGTTGAGGAATGCGGCAGGCAGCGGTCTGCGGGCACATTAAGCCGCGGTCTTCGCGATCTTCTTGGAATTGCCCTGCGGGTGGCTTTTGTCGATGCCATGTATCCGCAGGAAAAGCCGGTGCTGATTATGGATGATCCCTTTGTGAACCTTGATGATAGCAAAGTTTTGGCGGGTGGGGAATTTCT
Organism: uncultured Lachnospiraceae bacterium; assembly: GCA_910577675.1. Lineage (GTDB taxonomy): Bacteria > Bacillota > Clostridia > Lachnospirales > Lachnospiraceae > RGIG4057. The sequence goes on along the minus strand of CAJTOR010000015.1, from coordinate 79,180 downwards.
TTTGGAAGTTTCAAAGGAGTACCAGATAATATACTTTACGTGCAGTGCGGCAAGAAATGTGAAAAATGTGAAAGGGGCGTGAGGATGGTGGAGGGGGAGGAGGATACCCCTTTCACATGGAAGAATGGAGAATGAACCCTTAGGGGGTTCATTCTCCATTCTTCCGGTAGGGGGCTAAAGATAGGGGGTGGGGGGAGCTTGTGTTTTTTGGGGGTTGTGTGTGCGGGTTTGGTATTCTGGAGTGTAGGATTCCCAGGGGGCGGGAATTTCCAGTTTCTGGATCATGGTTTCTAAGACATTTTCGGGGATATGGCGTTTTCTTATATGGTTGCGCGCAAGCAGTTCTTTGTAGGGGACTTCAAGATAGAGGATGCGTACCCTGGCGTGATAGTCCGAAAAAAGCTTAACTAATTTCCTGCGGGTTTCTAATAGGAGGTTGGTGGCGTTCCAGATAAAGGGCTGCTTTTTGGAAAGGAAGCCTTTTGCCTGCACAAGCGCAGCGTGGGCGATCTTGCCGGAATCCTTTGTGGGCGGCAGTTTTCTTTCTTCCCTGAGCTGGTCCAGGGAGATCACGGGGAGATTGTTATCTCCCCGTGAATTATTTTCCATAATCCAGTAATCCTTCCCGGAAAGGGGCAGTCCGGAAAGCAGGGTTACGTCAAATTCCGTGTTGTCATAGAGTGCTGAACCCTGCCACAGATCATCCTGTTGGAAGAAGCAGGCTCGTGTATACGGGTTTGCAAAGGGGTATGGATGGTTAAGCACGTTCAATTCCTGCGCATATTCCGCAAACCATTCCACCTGCCCCGCCAGGTCGTCGGCGGAAGCAGTCTGCCTTCCAAGTACATCCGCCTTTGCGAGCAGGTACAAAAGCCGCAGCGGAATGCATTCTGCCGCCCGCAACAGCTCGGCTTCCGGGCGGGATTTTTTAAAGAACCATACGGGCAAGCCGTGATAGCGAATGGCGTTTGCGACAAATTCCCGCTCAGAGAAGCTTAATGAAAAACGTTCCGCCTCCCGGTAGGCGATCCTGCGGAATAGTTTTGAGCCGGAAATTGTATGCTTTGGCGATACCGGGATTCCATCCTCGTATTTGGTGCAGGTTATTTTTCCGATATCGTGGAAGGCGGCGGCAAGGAACAGCAGTTCCTGCTCCACGCCGCTTAAAGTCTGCCATTCTGGCAGACTTAAAAGCGCTTCGCAAACCAGACCGGTATGGCAGTAAACATCACCTTCGGCATGGTAGGCGGGGTTTTGCGGGACTTGTTTTAGCAAAAGGAGTTCCGGATAACCGGCAGCAAGCGCCTCGAATGAAAAACTGTCACGGCGGATTGTTTTTAAAATAGTTTCACTCATCCCCGCATACCCCCTTTTTGCTGTCGAAGAGATCCGCGCCATCCGCCAGAAGGTTTGCAACAAGCGGACGGTTCATCCAGTGGGTTTTTGAATCGAGGATGGTATTGAGAAAAGACCCTCTTACATATTTTAGCCGGTCAGTCACATAGTCCCCATCTTCCACTTTGATATAGATTCCTTCCATTATCCCGCTAAGGTCGGTTTGCGCCAGCGCAAGCTCCGGTTTCGCGTTCCCCTTTTTACATTGTGAAAGGAAATTTTCTTTCCGGTTTTCCGATATAAAAAGACTGTTTCCAATAAACCCCGCAATCTCGTCCACACTTTTAAAATATCCCTCGGCAAGCACGCGCACGGAGTGGATAAACGGGGTATCTTTAAGGAAATCCCTGCGTTTTTTTGTGGAGAAAAATTTTTTCTCCTCCCGGTCATAAATATCAAACTCCATAAAATAGTGGGGGAGCCGGTCATAAAAAACCGTGTGTTTTGCGTACAGCCATTCCCCGTACAGTATATAACGGTCAGAAAGCAGTAAATAAAGCTGTGATTCAAAACATCCTGCCCAGAGTTTAAATAAGTCAAACTGACGTTCCCCGTACCCGCCGGTCAGATAATGTCCGCGGCTTTGCAGGAGCATTTTTTTATCGGAATTAAAGCTGATCCCACAGTTCGCCCCGTCTACTTTTTCCTCTAAAACAAGGTATTTCCCCTCAATTTCCCCGAATCCCACACATGCTAAATCCTCGTCCCCCGCCTGTTTTCTAGAACCTTCAAGATGTCTGGTGCGCGGGTATTTAAATAGTTGCTCCATGATTATTCCTCCATTCTGATATGAAAACAATATGAAAGGCAGATAAACGGTGCCAGTAAAATAAATGCACCGGATATTGCCCCAAATAAGAAAGTTTTAAGCCAGAAACGAAAAAGAAAAAATGCCATGGGGGAATAAATCCCGGCACGGCACAAGATGGTTATACCGCATAGGAATTCCCCTTGTAAGAAGTTTCAACGCCTTTTCCGCATTCTGACCAAAAAACAGGTACAAAAACTACAGCCCCGGAAAAAATCTCCGGCACTCTGTCTGTACGATTTTTTTGTTAGAATTCGGATTACATGGGAGCCTCCAATCAGCAGTATAATATTTTACTGTATTTAAAAGCGATGCGGGGGCGGATAGATTTGCACGGCCGCATAACAAAAAGTACAAAATGTAATTGGGGATATCAAACCGCTTTTATCAAACTACAATTGGCGGTTTAATACACTATAAGCTACAAACAAAATTCTATTTATATATCCAGTTAATTCTTTTTTATGATAACACCGGAAAAATAAAATGTCAAATGGAAAACTTGACAATAACACAATAAAATTCTATATCTCCCTTTTAAAAAGCTGATGCTTTTTTCTTCACAAAGAGTATGAAAGCGCTGTCCGCAAACAGATTCCATTTAAAATCTTTCTAAAAAAACTCTTGACAAGTTCATTCGATTGCGATAGAATGAACTTGTAACCGTTCTATTGCAATCGAACAAGTGGGTTTGGGAGGAGCGCACTCTCAAACAAATTTATACAGCACTGCAAATTACCTTGCGGTCTGTAAGAAAAGAGGTAGGAAATGGACATAAAGCTTTATGATTCCGAGTTGAGGATTATGCAGGTTCTATGGGAGGAAGGTGACAGCACAGCAAAAAGAATAGCGGAGCGGATGAAAGAGGAGGTCGGTTGGGGCAAGACGACCACCTATACTGTTCTGAAAAAATGTATCGATAAAGGGGCGATTGAGCGGTCAGAACCGAATTTTGTCTGCCATGCGCTCGTGACAAGAAAGCAGGCGCAGGAGTATGAAACAGACGAACTGCTCGAGAGGATGTACGGTGGGAGGGCGGATAAGTTAGTTGCATCCCTGCTTGGGAGCAAGCGCCTGACGGAAGGGGAAATCGGGGAACTAAAAAAGCTTTTGGAGGATTTGGAATGACAGGATTATTTGAGCGGTCATTTTTGGCAGCAGCAGTCATTGCGGCTTTGATTCTTTTCCGTGCACTTTTGCTTCACAGGCTGCCCAAATTTACGTTTCAGGCAGCGTGGGCAGTGGTAATTTTGCGGCTTTTACTCCCGTATTCGGTGCCGGTGTTTTCCGCTACTGTACCAGGTGGAATTTCGCAGACTATAAGTTTTTTATCTGTGAATTCGAATGGGGCGGAGGAAGGAAAAACTCTTCCAACAGAAAGTGATAAAGAAACTGGGAAGAAGGATGTGGTTGACCGGGATAAAAATTACGGGCAAAATCAGGTAAAAGACGGGGATGGGCAGGAGGATAATGGAAGCAGGACAGAACAGGAAATACCATCCGGTAATATGGTTTTTTTAAAGGATGGGAAGAGGGGAATCTTTATTGCCAGGATTATCTGGTTTGTCGGTGTGATTGCCGGTTCCGCATATTTTCTGTTATCCCATCTGCGCGCCAGATTACTGTACCTGGAGGCACTTCCGCTAGAATATCCCCTGCCGGAACTAAACAGGACACTTAGGCGGACAATGATTTCCCGCAGGGTGAAAGTTAAAGTCAGCGACCAGTTATTTGCGCCGGTCACCTGCGGAATCATCTCCCCGGTTATTATTCTGCCGAAAAGCACGGAATGGGAAAATGTAAGGCAGCTCAGGATGGTGTTGGAGCATGAGGTCGTGCATATCCGCCGCCTTGATGTTCTCTACAAATGGCTGTTGGCGGCTGCCGTGGTTCTCCATTGGTTCAACCCCCTTGTACTTGCAATGTATTTTCTTGCAAACAGGGATATTGAACTTTCCTGCGACGAGGCGGTAATACGCCGCTTTGAGGATGGAAAGAAAAAAGATTATGCACTTGCCCTTTTGAATTATGAAGAAAAGAGGATGTTTTCGCCGACCGTGACGGGTTTCGGAGGAAATGCAGTGAAAGAAAGGATGAAGGCTATTATGAAATTAAATAAAACAACAGTATTTGGTGTGGCAATGTCCGTGATATTGGTTGCGGGGACAACAACTGTATTTGCCGGGGCAAAAGAGAATAAGAACGGGCAGCAGCTTCCTAATGAAACAAAACAGGGTGCGCAGCAAAATACCGTTCCAAATGGCGGGGATACAACAAAAAAGTATATTTGTGAACCGGCATATTATACGCTGGAAGAATTTGAAGAAGCAATGGAAATTGAGCGTGAGAAGATTTTGCAGCAGTTAAAGGAGGGGATACTTGACCGGGCAGATGCCGACCGGATGCTTGAGGAGATTGAGGATTCAATCAGGGATGTGAAAAATGGCAGCCAGGTTGAAAAGCCATCCCCAGTTTATAACGCTGACGGGACACCGCTTGTAAACAGCAGAGGTGAGCAACTTTGCGCAAAGGCTTCCGATATCGAGCAGATTAACAAAGAACTTAGGGAGCACGCAGAAAACATGGACGGTTCTGATGCAGTGGCAACTGTGGAGGATGAGGATATAGTGGTCGAGAAAAAATTTATAACAGGATATGAGCAGACGGGGCTTCCTGATAATTTTGTGCTTCCTGAAAAGGATAAGACCTGGTACAGTTACGAACAATATCAGGAATATGCCAAAAAACAGAAGGAAGAATATCGCTCCATGCTGGGAGATTGGGGTTATAACCTGACTGAGGGCTGGTTTGAATGGGACGAGAAAAGAATCGAGGAAGCCTGCCGCAATCTGGATGAAAACCTGGAGTTTATTAAAAATGGAGGCATGATTTCAATGCCCGATTCGGACGGCACTGTTTTTATGACAAGTTTTTCAAAATCCGACCAAGCAGATATAAGCCAGGATAGCAGGGTGATGACACTTGAGGAGGCAAAAGGGGAATATATAACGGATCAGAAGGGTGAGGGCGTGGAAAATGGAAAATTTGACGGTGCATTTTTAAAGGCGTATAAAGCGTTCGGGATAACCGCAGATGAGAACAGTTATCTTTATCAGGGAAAGAAGATTGCCGGTTTTTGGGATAACGGCGTTGTGATGACGGACGGTCTTTCGGTGGAGGATAACGGTATTTATTTAAAGGGTGTGCGCGAAAACGGGAAGCTTGCAGGTTTTGAGGAGATTACCAGGGAAGAATTTTGTGAATTGACCGGGCTTGCGATCAAATAGGGGAACGAGGGGGCAGTCATTTGATTGCCCCCTCGCTGTTTAAAGAAAGATATTTTATTTTTTATGTCACACGGGCGGGGGAGCAGTGTCTAATTAAATAGGAGGTAAAAATCTATGAATAAAAAAACGAATGTTGAATTGCAGGCTCTGGTTGATAAAGCTACGGCGGGGGATAAAGAAGCCCTTGAAACGCTGGTTGCAGGTGTACAGGACATAGTATTTAACTTATCTTTGCGGATGCTTGGTACATTTGCGGATGCGGAGGATGCCACGCAGGATATTCTGCTTAAAATGATTACCCACTTATCCTCGTTCAGGGGGGATAGCTCATTTACTACATGGGTATTCAGTATCGCCGCAAACCATCTAAAAAATTACAAAAAGCATATGTTCGCCCATTATCCGTTAAGTTTTGAGTATTATGGGGATGATATAGAAAACGGGAAGATGCAGGATGTGCCGGATTTAACACAGAATGTGGAAAAGGATATTCTTGCGGAGGAACTGAAAATGTCCTGTACCAATGTGATGCTGCAGTGCCTTGATACGGAAAGCAGATGTATTTTTATATTGGGTACAATGTTTAAAGTTGACAGCCGTATTGCCGGGGATATTTTGGAGATGACCCCGCAGGCGTACCGCAAGCGGCTTTCCCGCGTGCGCGAAAAAATGGCAGATTTTCTTAACAGCTATTGCGGGGAGTACGGCGGTGGAAAATGCAGGTGTAAGGACAGGGTTAATTATGCAATTAAGAACCACAGGATAAACCCTCTTCAACTCGACTATACAAAAGCTGCGGAAATCTCGGAGAGCATTTTGTTTGATGTGAAAAATGCCATGGAAGATATTGATAATTTATCGCAGGATTTTTCATTTTGCAAACCCTATCAATCTCCTGAGCGCATAAAAAACCTGATACAGGAATTGTTAGATTCCACACAGTTTTCTATTATCCAAAATTCATAAAGGAGATGAGAGAGTATGGATATTAAGTCGATAATAAATTATTTATCTGCGCTGCAAGAAAATAATAACCGTGAATGGTACCATGAGAATAAGGAAGACTTCAAAAAAGCAAATGCCGAGTTTGAAAATTTATTGCAGGCATTGATTTTGGAAATCGGAAAGTTTGACAGCAGTGTTTTACTGAACAATCCGAAAGACCTTACTTTTAAAATAGTGAGGGATACCCGTTTTAGTCATGACAAGTCACCTTATAATCCTGCATTCCGCGCGCATATTTCTTCTAAGGGGAAATTGCCCGTCCCAGTTGGATATTATCTGATGATAAAACCGGACAACCAGTCTTTTTTGGGCGGCGGTCTGTTTGCGGATATGTTTAAAGAGGCTACGGCGATGGTTCGGGGCTATATCGCAGGGAATGGAAAAGAGTGGGAAGAAATTATTCATGAGCCGGAATTTGAAAAGTATTTCACTGTGAGGGGAACTGCATTAAAGAATGTCCCGGCAGGATATGGGAAAGAACATCCGCAGGCGGAATATCTGAAATTTAAGAGCTGGTATCTCGAATATCCGGTAAAGGATGAAGAGCTTAGTAATGAAGGATTTCTGGCGGAGGCAGCAGAAATTTTCCGTGTTATGAAACCATTTAACGACTATCTAAACAGGGCACTTGCAGATTTTAAGATGCCGGAAAGATAATGGTCATCTAAATTTTTTCCTGCGGTATATGGAACTTATCGGTGAGCGGGGGAGAGGGAATCCTGATTTTGGTAAAACAAAATATGGCAGCGGAAGAAACTATACTGCGGGAAAAGAAAGAGCATGTGAACAAAACTTGGGGAATGTGTTTTGTCCACATGCTGTTAAATAAGCATTTATTTACTATACTGTCTTCCCTCGTGGTCGATATCGAAATTATCACGTATAATCAGTTCCGAGATCGGCACCAGTTCATAGCCCTTTTCTTTTAATATCGTGATTACGGAATCGAGTGCGTCCGCCGTGTACTTTGCACCATTGTGCATCAGGATAATTGAGCCGTCGCCAAGGTGCTTGTGCTGTGTAACGGTCTTTATAATGGAGTCCACTCCGTAATCTTTCCAGTCCAGGGAGTCCACATCCCACTGGATTGTATAGTAGCTGCATTCGTCCGCCGCCTGGATAACAGTGTCGTTGTAATCGCCGTAAGGAGGACGGAAGAGGATCATTTCCTCGCCGGTTAATTCTTTAATATATTCGTGCGGTTCAGTTAGTTCTTCCTTACACTCTGCAAGGGAGAGAGTGGACATTTGTTTGTGGTTCTGGCTGTGGTTGCCAAGATCGTGCCCGCCGGCAAGGATTGCTTTTACATCGTCAGGGTATTTGTTCATCCAGCCGCCCGTCATAAAAAAAGTCACATGTACATCGTGTTTTGCCAGGATTTCCAGTATGCGGGAAGTGTCCTCATTTCCCCACGCGGATGGTTGCTTGATGGAACGGGCAAGGAAGCGGATAAAGTGGATAACGAAGAACATACCCGTTTTTTGTGATTGACAGTAGGGCTGTTTTGAAATATACTTATAGTAGAGATATTTATACTTGAGTACTGACAGGAATGAAATGCAAAGTTGGGAGGTTATGGTTTATGGATGAGAAGGAGCAGGGGATAGATATCCAGAAAATATGGGAGGAACTGGAAATATCGAATGATTTCCTGTTTGGGAAAGTAATGCAGGATGCAGAACTGTGCAAGGGACTGCTTGAGCGGATTTTTCCAGGGATGAAAATTGGACATATAGAGTATCCGACCTTACAAAAGATAATTAACCCGGACTTTGATGCAAAAAGTGTTCGCCTGGATGTGTATGTGGTGGATGGCATGGGTACTGTCTATGATATAGAGATGCAGATGACAGATACAAAAGAGCTGGCTAAGAGGACAAGGTACTATCAGGCGATGATGGATTTGGAGATGATTGACAAAGGGGAACTGTATAAAAAACTGAAGAAAAGTTTCGTGATTTTTATCTGTCCATTTGACCTGTTTGGGAAGGGGAGGCATATCTATACTTTTAAGAATTTTTGTGAAGAAGATAAGGCGGTTTTACTAGGAGATGAGACAGCAAAAGTGTTCCTGAACACAGAGAGCACAATGGAAGATGTCAGCAAAGAACTGAGAGCTTTTTTGGATTATGTCGCAGGAAAGAAATCGGAAGATTCTTTTGTACAGAAACTGGAGGATGCTGTGAAAAAAGCAAAGCAGAATCGGGAATGGAGGCATGAATATATGACATTGTTGATGAGGGATCAGGAAAAGTTTGAGCAGGGATTGGAGCAGGGACATAAACAGGGACGTGAGCAGGAAAAGATAGAGACTATTGTCCGCATGTATAAGAATGGATTTACTGTGGAGCAGATTGCCCTGTGTACCAATAAAAGGGTTGATGAAGTAAAAGCTGTTATTGAAAGAGAAAAACTTGTGCTTGTGTAAGATAGGGAGAAATAGGATGTACCCTATCAAATAGGCATGGCAGTATGATAAAAGAATTGGCGAAGATAGATATCCAGGCAGAGTGGAAGGGGTTGGGGATATCGAATGACTTCCTGTTTCCTTTGTGCAGAAATTGGCGGAAGCGGCGGAAAAAGTAAAAGGGAACAGGAAATGGAGCATGAGTATATGATGTTGTTGATGTGGGATCAGGAGAATCGGGAGGAAGGGATTTATGAAGTGATTTCTACTTGAATGATGGTAAAAAATGTACGAATAAATAAAAAAGTGTTTTTCATATTATAGGCATGTTACAGAAGAGGGGGAAACATAAAAACAGACACAGGAAGGAGACTGACAGTGAGCCAGGAAAATTTTGGAGGTTATGGTTTATGGACGAAAAAGAGCAAAAGAAAGATAATCAGGTAGTATGGGAGGAATTGGGGATATCAAATGACTTTATATTCGGGAAGGTGATGCAGGATGCGGAATTGTGTAAAGGGCTGCTTCAAAGAATATTCCCGGATATGAAGATTGACCATGTGGAATACCCTGTCCTGCAAAAGACAATCAACGTGGACTTGGATGCGAAAAGTGTCCGGCTGGACGTATATGTGGAGGATGGGGAAGGGGTTATTTATGATATCGAAATGCAGGTTGCTGATACGAAAGATCTGCCGAAAAGAACAAGATATTACCAGGCGATGATGGATTTGGAGATGATTGACAAAGGGGAACTGTATAAAAAACTGAAGAAAAGCTTTGTGATTTTCATCTGCCCGTTTGATTTATTTGGGGAGGGGAGGCACATTTATACTTTCAGGAATTTTTGTGAGGAAAATAAGAGGATTTTGCTAGGGGACGATACGGCGAAGATTTTCCTAAATACCGAGAGCGAAATGGAGGATACCAGCAGGGAACTGCGGGCGTTTTTGGATTATGTCGCGGGAAAGAAAACGGAAGATTCTTTTGTGCAGAAATTGGAGGATGCAGTAAAAAAGGCAAGGCAGAACAGAGAATGGAGGCGTGAGTATATGACGTTGTTGATGCGGGATCAGGAGAATCAGGAGAAAGGGAAAGAAATAGGGATGGAAATAGGGATTTATGAAGTGATTTCTACGTACAGGGAAGTGGAGATGTCAGACTATGACATTTCAAGGAGGTTACAGCAAAAGTTCCATTTGTCGAAAGAAAGGGCGGAAGAGTATATGAAGGTCGGGGCATCCATATAACATGCATCCGTAACTATAATGTACCTTATAAAGTAGACAGCACTGGCGAAATGGATTGGTTTTAGATACCACCACCAGTATCAGAGCAGCGCGTATTGTAACCGCTTTCTACACGGTTTTTCCGAAACGATTGTGAAATCTTTTTTCAAGCCATCATAAAATTCTAAGGATTGGGAACCGTCAAAACAACAGTAAATTTTGTCTAAGATACTTTCAGGAAGTTAGAAAATTGGTAGCAGGACAGCCAAAAGCAGCCATAAAGTCCCCAGATGTCATAACAGGGATTTTATGGCTGTTTTGGCGGTGGGTGGCTTACTTTAACCTGCCCTGTGAGCGGATATATTCTTGTACCACCTCCCGTGGGATTTTCCATACCCGCCCAATCCGAAAGCCTTTCAGGATACCCTTCCCCAACAGTTCATAAACCCGGTTCTTCCCGATGAAAAGGGCTTCCGCCACATCATATACGGTCATGATATCTTGGTACTGCTCCAACATGCTTCCATCCTCCTTATCTGTTTTACTTAAATGTTCCTTCCATATTTATTTCTAAACAAAATACGGAACCACACAGACCATGCAAAGGGGAAGCAGGGGAGAAAAAACCACATGTCAGCCCACCATAGCCTTTGCGGGCTGACAGTATTTGCAAAGATATAGCCTGATAGATTTGCCTAAACTACATTGATTTTTTTCAGTTAATAAAGAAAGCGGTGGTTTGGTAGGGACAAGGTTTGTGTCTGGGCATAGAAGTTTGTTCCCTTCCACCAAATTTCTTAAATGGTCAATGTTGATTTGGGAGAGATGGTATGCATTGTTGAATAAAGACAAGAAAATTTACTTTAATACTGATATATCCATGAATAATCATATGCTTTTATTAGGGAAGTCGGGAAGTGGAAAAACCGTTCAGGCACAGAAACTTATGATCGAGATTGTGAAGCAGGGCGGAACTGTCGTGGCTGTGGATATGCACCAGACGTTGTCGGGAAATCAGATATTTTGGAAGTATAAGGAGGATTTTAATAAATATTTGACAGAAATTGATGCTTACCAGAACGGAATTTGTTGCAACTTTTTTGAACCTTTGGTATACGCGGATGGGGTCCAAGAGCATTTGTCGGATACCGTCGATGCAGTAACAAATGTTTTGGGGCGGACATTAAATCTGGGGATGTCGCAACAGGCAGTTTTACGGACAGCCGTGGGTTATGTTGCACAGGAGGGAGGATTTGAGAGGGAAGGGTTCAGAGCCATCGATCATGCCCTCGCAAGGATGGGGAGCAAGGTGGCGGATGGGATAGCGGAAAGGCTGCACCAACTATCTGCCCACAACATTTTCAGGAGCGGTCAGTGGTTTGCGCAGAAGGGACATATCAACGTTGTCCGCTTGGGAAGGTTTTCGCTTGGCACGCAGGAACTAGTGGCTGAAATGCTGCTGTCCTATCTGTGGAGGTTGGCGATGGCAGGGCGTTTAATTGAGGGTGGGCTCTATGCATTCGTGGATGAATGCCAAAGCCTTCTTTCAGGAAAAAATAGTTCTCTGGCGCAAATACTGTCTGAGGGGCGGAAATTCAATCTCAACATAATTCTGGCGACGCAGCAGTTGTTACAGGGAAGTGCATCGGTTGTCCAACAACGTTTGACACAATGCGGGATGATTTTACTTTTTCAGCCGGATGTGAACCGTGTCAACCAGATTGCAAAAATGGTGGACGTGGCATCAACGGGGGAATGGAGACTCATGTTACGGAATTTAAAGCAGGGTGAGTTCGTTACCCACGGGGCACTGATGGTTGGGGGGAGCATAGTGGAATACCCAATCAGAGTATCCGCCTATGAAGCTGCCGAAACAAAAAATGCAAAGGGGGTTTTAGTAAACTAATAGCAGAGAGGCGCTATTTCAAATGGACTTCGGAGCTGATTGAAATAGCGCCGGACAAGGTTTTTGTGGGGCAGGACACGCATATTATACAATGTGAAGTTAAATTTGTTTTATGAAAGGGGGCAGCCAACATGCCAAACAACAACATCCGCCGCTACAGAATCATCCGGGACTACAACAACCAATGTGGTCTTGAATCATTTGTCCGCAGGCTCATTCGGCACCATATTGACAGTACATATCTGTCGAACAAACCACAGGAACATCCAGTTTATGGAGGAAACAAATATGTCGGAAAGGATAACGACTAACACACAGAAAGGCCAAAAAGATATCAACAAACCACACCAACTTAGCACCGCCCTCTACATCCGCCTTTCAAGGGAGGACGGCGACAAAGGGGAAAGTGTCAGCATAGCAAACCAACGCCTGCTTCTGGAGGATTTTGTGAACAGCCGCGACGATTTATGCCTATTTTCGACCTATATCGACGACGGCTATACCGGGACAAATTTCCAACGGCCGAATTTTATGCGGATGATATCGGACATCGAGGATAAAAAGATACAATGCGTGGTGGTCAAGGATTTGTCACGGCTAGGCAGGAACATGCCGAAGGTTTCGGAATACATAAATGATTATTTTCCGAGCCGGAAAGTCCTGTTTATATCTATAAATGACGGGATAAATAAGAATTATTACGATACGGATACCAGCGAAGATATGATGATTGACATAAAAAACATGTTCAATGGATTCTACCCAAAGGACATCTCGAAGAAAGTCCGTTCCACGTTCCGTGCGAAGCAGGGCAAGGGGCAGTTCATCGGCGCGTTCGCAAGCTTCGGCTATGTAAAGTCCGCCGATGACCATAACCACCTTGAAATTGACGAATATGCCGCCGGTATCGTGAGGCGCATCTTCGGCATGTACCTTGGCGGGATGGGGCAGAATACCATTGCGAAGGTTCTAAACTCCGAGGGAATACCATGCCCCTCGGAGTATAAGAAACAGTGTGGGCTGAATTACCGCAACAGCAACCGGTTGGATTCCACATCCTACTGGACATATTCAACCATACGGAACATCCTGAAGAATGAGATGTACATCGGGAACATGGTTCAGAACAAGAATTTCCGGCAGATATGCAAACAGAACGCTGTCTTGCTGCCGAAGGACAAGTGGATTGTTGTTGAAGGCACCCACGAGCCGATTATTGACATGGATACTTGGGATAAGGTGCAGGATTTACTTGGGCGTAACACAAGGCAGACAAAACTGGAACAGAATGTCCATATGTTTGCAGGTTTTTTAAAATGCGGAGACTGTGGGCGCGCGATGGTAAAAATTATCCGGAAAGGGGTAATAGTCTTTAACTGCGGCAGCTATAACCGTTATGGCAGGGGGCATTGCAGCATCCACAGAATCACGGAGGAGGAACTGGAGGGCATCGTTTTGCAGGACTTGAACCTGATTATCAAATCCGTGAAGGACATGGGCAGGCTGATTGAGGAGGAACGCAGACAGAAGAAGTCCGATGCGCTGAACGCGTTAGGGGATATTTCCAGATACCGGGTGGATGTGGAGCGGTTGGAGAAGAAGAAGGATCGCGCCTATGAGGATTATTCCGACGAGGTAATAAGCAGGGAGGAATATTTAAGGCACAAAGGGAAGTACGAGCAGCAGATTTCCGTCATCCGGTCTAAAATCGAAGTAATCAACCGCGCGGTGGAAAGCCAGTCATTTTCCGTCAACCCATGGATTGACAGGCTGTTGCAGAATGAGCAGCTAGAGCACCTTGACCGGGAGACGGTGGTTGAGATGATTTCGATGATTTACATCTATGAAAACAACCAAATCAAGATTGTCTACAATTTCTCGGATGAATTGGAGGCGCTGCTTGGCAGCCATGATTAGGTTGCAGGGGAAAGAAACGAGTATGCCAGAACAGTTCTTGATGGCTGCAATTTGCACCCTGGCGGGAAGCGGTGCGGTTTTACAGCCATCAGGAGCGGGGAAAGGGCTAGGAAAGGAAGGATGAAAGGGCAGCATGGAGATTGTGATTGTACTTTTTGGTGTATCGAAGTATAATAGAGGCAGGAAGGAAACATTGAATCAAAGTCAGGGGGTGCATGATGAATAAGGAGGATACGGGAAAACGGGAGGAGGCAGCAGAAAGGCTGACATGGGAAGAAATTCGGGAGAGGTATCCAGATCAGTGGGTAGCATTGTCCGAGGTGGAATATGTGGATGATGATGGGTGCAATGTGGAATCCGCTGTTGTTATTTGTGGGATGAAGGATGGGGAATATATTGACCGTAGGCTAGGTTTTGTGCATTCCGGGAAGGATTACCGTTATAAGCGGACGGAAGACCCATTTTTACGGCATTTATAAACGGAAAAGCCTTGGACTGCATGTTGGATACTGGCGCGGATATTTCGGTATTTTGCAAAGGTGCAGGGCTGTTTCAGGAATTTATAAAAGGAATGGATGGTGTTACAGAATTTAAAAAATTTTCTTTAGGAGGATTTGGGGTGGCGAGAGAAAATACCATGTTGTGGAGGTTCCAATGTTTTAATTTTTCGGATAAATCGGGCAATAGCATAAATTATACTGGAATGTTGATGGCAGTTTCGTCAAAACCCAATATTCCCTGTGATTTAATACTTGGGATTACGATGTTTATGAAAATGAGATATATGGTGGATGCATTAAGTAAAAAGCAATTCTTATACATAGAATCAGAGAAGAGAAACTATGGGGTTGGGTTTTATCGAAACAAAGAAGTACCTTATATTTTTGCAAAAGATTAGTGACTGTTTCAAAGTTTGTATAAACGCAAAATGGGGAAACCAGAGAAATCCGTGGAAAGTGGAAGCGGTAAAAAACCTGCTTCCATCAACCTACCATCACCCCACGCAGCATCAAAACTTAATGCCACCTGCGGTTTATCCGTTTTAACGCAGTAGATGGGCAGTCTTTTATCCGCGATGGTGTTGCTGATTGTATCGACAGCTTTTGGTATGTAGGTAAAAAGCGCCGCGAACAGAAGGAAGAAGCAGGCGCAGAGGAAGACCGTCTTGGCGGTCGCATAAAATAAATCTTTTTTATTCGATTCCGGCATAAAAACCCCCCGGTTTTTCCCATTTTTACAGGATATGCGGCAGGAGTTGTCCGGTAGAAGGATTAAATTGAGGTAAAAAGAAAACCGCTGCTTTTGCAGCGGTTTTCTTTATTTAGTGGAAAATTATGGGAAAGCCTAGTTAAACGAGATCACTACTTCATCCACCGTAAAACTTGCGGTTTCGGAAGGGGATTCAAAATAGAGGATCGGTTTCACGGTGTTCTCACCTACGGTGATTGTACCAGTTACCTGTGTCCACTCCCCAGCAGCCAGTTCACCGGAACTTGCAATGCGGTTGTAAGCGGTATCGCCGCCCTCCGCTGTATCTTCCTGGAGTGTAACATTAACTTCCGTTGCCTCTTCAACCTTTACCCAGTAGGAGATATTGATTGTCTTACCGGCAAGGTTATAATCGGAAAGGTCAACTTCCGCGCCGTTCCATGTTGCGGTGCGCCCGGTAACCTGCATTGCGAAATCATCGTCATGTCCGCCTGCAACAATAGCAGGCACGCCGTCGCCGCGGTTTGCGAAGAAAAGGTTCTCGTCGTTGAATGTCAGGGAGATATCCTCCAGTGGAGCCGCCGCAGCAGCAGCGCTGAACGAGATCACCACCTCATCCACGGTGAAGCTTGCGGTTTCGGAAGGGGACTCAAAATAGAGGATCGGTTTTACGGTGTTAGCGCCAACTTCAATTGTGCCGGTTACCTGTGTCCACTCGCCCGGTGTCAGGTCGCCCGAACTTGCAAGACGGTTGTAAGCGGTGTCAGCACCGTCAGAAGTATCCTCCTGGAGTGTTACGTTGATTTCGGTTGCTTCCTCAACCTTTACCCAGTAGGAGATATTGACTGTCCTGCCGGCAAGGTTGTAATCGGAAAGGTCAACTTCCGCGCCGTTCCATGTTGCGGTGCGCCCGGTAACCTGCATTGCAAAATCATCGTCGTGTCCGCCGGAAACAATGGCAGGTGTGCCGTCGCCGCGCTTTCCAAAGAAAAGGTTTTCGTCGTTGAATGTCAGGGAGATGTTCTCAACCGCTGACATGTCAGGCTTGTCAACAACAAGATCCTGGTACTGTGCTTCTGCCGTTGCGCCCTCTACGATTTTGACAACCACATCATCAATGCAAAAATCATATGTATCGGTTGCTTCCCAGCAGAGTACCGGGCTGGTGACATCCGCGTAAACCGGCACATCGTTCTCGATAAGTACCCACTCGCCGGATGGGACAGCCTCGTTGCTTGCGCGTTCCGGCCAGCCGCTGGTGCCGTCCGGCTTCGTTACCTGGAGGGTGGCTGAAATCGTGATCGGTTCCCCTACCTCATGCTTTGCCCAGTAGGAAACATGCAGGACTTTGCCGATGCAGTCGTCCGGGATGCTGAGCGAAACGCCGTGCCAGCTTTCACTGCGCCCGATAATAGAAAAGCACTCGCCGCTGTCATGCCCGTCCGTATTGATCCATCTTGCCCTCGCGCCGCCGCGGTCCTGGAAGTAAAGTGCCTGGGATTTCGCGGAGCCGTCATAGGAGTAAATAATGTTCGGGTCCTTTGCTTCCTCGGTCGGTGCCGGGGTGGCAGTAAGGACACCTGATGCCTCCGGGTCATCGGTAGGTTCCGGTGTAGGTGTGTTCGCCGGTGCCGTTGTAGCGGTAGGTTCCGGTGTAGGTGTTGTCGTGTTACCGGTTTCCTTGTCCCCACATGCAGAAAGAGAACTGATTGCGAGGGAGGAAGCCAGAGCCATGCCCATCAATTTCTTTAATTTCATAAAAAAACCTCCTCAAGTTTTTCTTTATTGTGAGATGTGTTTCAAGGTCAACAGTGCGGCCAGGAGCGATACTGTTGATTTTTGAATGTGACATCACAGTTATAAATATATCATGCTTTATGCATTGTGTCAATTATCATGATAGCGTTTTGAGTGAAATTTGTGCAAATCATATAAAAAATAAAGTCATATTTCGATAATTTGGATACTCAAATATTGCTATTTGGATAAATGTGGAGGGCGAGAACGTTTTCGGACTGAAAAAACACTTGACAATTTCCATGTTTATGCGTTAAAATCAAAACCAGCAAACAGGCAGTGAAGAGGAGCAGTAAGCTGTATGCCCTGACAGAGAGCGGCTGGATGGTGGAAAGCCGCAGGGCAGAAGGCTGAACTCGCCTCGGAGTCCCGGGACTGAAAGCAAATATTGCAGATAGGTTTCGGCGGGGTTTCCCGTTACAGAAAAATCGAGGGCATGCGTATATTGCATGAACCGGAGTGGTACCGCGAGGTTTGACCTCGTCTCTGGAAACAGGGGCGGGGTCTTTTTTATGGTGCAGACCCATGCAGTGAAATTATGCCGCTGGCGGGTTGCGAGGTCATTCGGATAAGAAGATTATTTAGAAAGGAAGGATGAAGATGGGTACAGCATATTCACCTAAGGACATTGAAAAAAAATGGCAGGAAATATGGGACGCGGAAGGGGCGTTTAAGGTGGGGGAGGATTATACAAAGCCAAAATATTATGCGCTTGTGGAATTCCCTTACCCGTCCGGACAGGGGCTGCATGTCGGGCATCCAAGACCGTACACGGCGCTTGATATTATTTCGAGGAAGCGCAGGATGCAGGGGTACAATGTCCTGTTCCCGATGGGATGGGATGCGTTCGGTCTGCCTACCGAGAATTACGCGATCAAGAACCATATCCACCCGAAAACAGTAACAGAAAATAATGTGGCGCATTTTAAAGCGCAGTTAAAGTCGCTCGGCTATTCATTTGACTGGGAGCGGGAGGTAAACACGACGGATCCGGAGTACTATAAGTGGACCCAGTGGATTTTCTTAAAACTCTTTAAAAAAGGCCTGGCGTACAAGACGCAGATGCCGATTAACTGGTGCACCTCCTGCAAGGTAGGGCTTGCGAACGAGGAGGTGGTAAATGGCAGGTGCGAGCGCTGTGGCGGTGAGGTTGTCCGCAAGGTCAAGAGCCAGTGGATGTTAAAAATAACCGAGTATGCGGATAAGCTGCTTGAGGGACTTGACCATGTGGATTATATTGAGCGGGTTAAAGTATCCCAGAAAAACTGGATCGGGAGATCGGTCGGCGCGGAGGTAGATTTTAAGCTTTCCGGCAGGGAGGATGTGCTGCGGATTTTCACGACGCGCCCGGATACTTTATTTGGCGCAACTTATATGGTAATTTCGCCGGAGCATCCGCTGATTGAAAAGTACAAAGATGAGATAACAAATTACAATGAGGTTGTGGCATACCGCGAGCAGGCGGCAAAGAAGTCCGACTTTGAGCGCACGGAGTTGGCAAAGGAAAAGACCGGCGTGGTAATGGGCGGTATTATGGCACTTAACCCGGTAAACCAGAAAGAGATTCCGATCTGGATTTCGGACTATGTACTGATGACTTACGGGACGGGCGCAATTATGGCAGTGCCGGCGCACGATAGCCGCGACTGGGAATTTGCGAAGAAATTCGGTCTGCCGATTGTCCAGGTTGTGGCGGGAGGCAATGTGGAGGAAGCCGCATTTACGGATGTGGAAACGGGAACACTTGTCAATTCCGATTTTCTTAACGGTCTTAACGTGGGGCAGGCTAAGGAAAAGATTGCGGCATGGCTTGAGGAAAAGGGCATCGGCAAGCAAAAGGTTAATTTCAAGCTGCGCGACTGGGTATTCTCCCGCCAGCGCTACTGGGGTGAGCCGATCCCGATCGTACACTGTGAAAAATGCGGCTATGTCCCGCTGCCGGAGAGTGAGCTGCCACTGATGCTCCCTGAGGTGGACAGCTATATGCCGACGGACAATGGGGAATCCCCTCTGGCTGCAATGACGGATTGGTTAAATACCACCTGCCCTTGTTGCGGGGGTGCTGCGAAGCGCGAATCGGATACAATGCCGCAGTGGGCGGGTTCTTCGTGGTATTTCCTGCGCTATATTGACCCTGATAATAATGAGGCATTTGCCGGGCAGGAGGCACTAAAATACTGGCTCCCGGTGGACTGGTACAACGGCGGTATGGAGCACACGACACTGCATCTGCTCTACTCGCGCTTCTGGCATAAATTCCTTTATGACGAGGGGCTTGTGCCGACGGATGAGCCGTACAAAAAGCGCACTTCGCACGGAATGATTCTCGGTGAGAACGGCGAGAAGATGAGCAAATCGCGCGGAAATGTTGTGAACCCGGACGAGATTGTGGCGGAATTTGGCGCGGATACCCTGCGCACCTACGAGATGTTTATCGGGGCATTTGATTTGAGTGCATCCTGGTCGCAGGAGGGCGTGCGCGGCTGCAGACGTTTCCTCGACCGCGTGTTTAAATTGCAGGACAGTTTGGTTGACGGTGAAAACTACAGTAAGGAACTTGAAACACGGATGCACCAGACCATAAAAAAGGTCAGCCTGGACTTTGAGGCTTTAAAGTTCAATACCGCAATTGCTGCGATGATGAGCCTGGTCAATGATTTTTATAAGGCGGGCAAAGTTACAAAAGGCGAATTCTCAACGCTGATTCTTTTGCTCAGCCCGGTCGCACCGCATATGTGTGAGGAATTGTGGCAGACTATCGGCAATGCGGGAAGGGTATATGCGCAGGCATGGCCTGAATACGACGAGGCAAAGACCATCGAGGATGAGGTGGAGATTGCGGTGCAGGTCGGCGGCAAGGTGAAGGCATTAGTGAAGGTCGGCATGGAGGATACCGAGGAGGCAGTTAGGGAGAAGGTAATGTCCGATGAAACTGTTGCGGGGATTCTTGCAGGGAAGAATATTGTTAAGGAAATTTATGTAAAAGGAAGAATTTATAATATCGTGGTGAAATAAAATATTTTGGGGCGGGGCAAAAAGTCCTGCCCCTTACTCCTGCACTTGATTTTTTGTGTTTGATCTGGTAAAATAGCATCGTAATCCGGTGGGTTTGCTATTTTTTGATAGAAGTCGGGGATATAGTTTCCCTTGGCAGGAAGATTTACATAATTTGGAAAAATATAAAAGAGTTGGGCAGCAGTCGGAGGCGGGCAATGGGAAAATGGTGCATCGGGAAGATTGAGTTTGCCTCTAAGGAGGATTATAAGGCGGGCTGCCGGGATCTAAAGCGTATCCAGACGCTTTCTGCGGGGATGGAACTTCACGATCACAGGGAGGCGGCGGAGCTTTACGAGATGTTGAAGAAACAGCCGTTCCTTTTTGAAAGTGTGCTTGGCAGGGAATTCCGCAGCTACTTAAAAGATAAGGCGGACGGCATCAGGCATCCTTACGGAAATTTCCCGGAAGAATGCCTCTATTCGGGGAAGGACTCGAAAAAAAGGAAGGGAGCTGCTAAGGAGGCAGTCGGGGGAAAGGATGGCAGGGAAGCCATGCGCGCCGGGCAGATGAAGTTTCGCGAGCGCGATATCGGGCGGGAAACAGAAAGGAAAGAGAAGGACTTAGAGGATTTTGGGGATTTTGACGAAGAAGGTCAGGATGCAGTAAAAAAGACCGGGAAAAAAAAGATCCGAGTGATAAAACCCCTTTGTATTCTCGCCGGTTTCTGCCTGATACTGTTTTCGCTCTACAAGATTTTTTCCTACGATATTTGGAGCTATATCAGTGAGCGCAAGATGGAGGAACTGGCTTCCTGCATCCTTACGCCGATTGAGCCCGAGGTTTCCGAGGCGCACCGGATCGCGGATCTGATTGCGAGCGGCATGTATACCGAGGAGGAGGCAATTAATATCGCAAGGAAGGAGCAGGAGCAAAAGCAGGGGGAGAGCGTTACGGAGGACGGAATTTTGTACCGCTACAGTGTCCTGTACGGGCGCAACGATGAGATGGCGGGCTGGATACAGCTTGAGGGAACCGTGATAAATTACCCCGTTATGCTAACGCCGGACGATGAGGAATATTACCTTAAAAAAGGATTTGATAAAAAATATGATATCAACGGGATTCCGTTTATGGATGCCCGCTGTGGTATCGAGGAACCGACCATGAATTTTTTGATATATGGCCACAATATGAAGAACGGTTCCATGTTTTCGGCACTTTTATCCTACGAGGAGGAAGAATTTTACGAGGAGCATAAAACCATACGTTTCGATACGATCTATGAGCGCGGGGAATATGAGATTGTCGGTGTATTCCGGACGCAGATACCATATGAATCGGATCAGGAGGCATACCGGTATTATTCTTTTATTGACACGCAGGATGAGGAGGAATATAATGCTTATATCCGCTTTGTAAAAGAACAGTCATTCTATGAAACGGGAATAACAGCAGAATATGGGACGCAGCTATTGACATTATCGACCTGCGACCGCTCGATTCCGGCGGGGCGGTTTGTGGTGGTTGGCAGGAAGAAATAATTGCCATAAGAAAGAGGGATGATGATGAGTTATCAGGGAAATGTAAAAAAATGGAAAAATATAGGAACGGCGGGACTTGCTGCGGCGATGGTCGTATGCGGGACGGCGGATTTAGTCCCGGTCTGTGCGGCGCAGGCAATGAACCCTTCGGCAAAGGAATATAATCTTTCGGTGGAGGATCTGCCGGACGGTGTCGGGAAAGCATATGCAAAATTCCATGATAAAAGTCTTGACGGGGAGGACTATATGCTCTCGCTTTTTGACGGATACGACGCGATGATTGCGATGGAAGAAGCGCTTGTGGCGGCGGGGGAGGATCTTGCGGGGATCGAGTACCAGGCGATGGAGGCGACTGTCTACGAGAGGGATGAGGAGGGGGACTACTATCCTCTTGATGAGATGAAGGGGGTTACGCTTATCTGTATGCTCCCGGAGAATTTTGCCAAAAATTCGGGGGATGTACAGGTTACGGCGATCAATTCGAAAGGCGCACTCTGCCGTATCGATTCCACGATTGTCACGGTGGACGGCAAGGATTGTGTGATGTTTGACCTTTCGGTGTTTACGACCTATGCACTCTTGTATAAACAGTCCGGGAAATTAACTTCCGGCACTAAGATAAGCCCGACCCCGGTTCCAAAAAATCCTGTGAATAACACTCCTACACCAAAGCCTGAACCACAGGAGGACAAATCGGAAACCCCGGCAAAAACCCCGACACCAAAGCCTATAGCACCGACAAAGGAACCAACCAGGCAGCCGGTACCGACTAAAGAGGTGACGAAGGAGCCGACCAGACAGCCGGCAAAGTCCGGCGCTGCATCCGGTTCATCATCGGCATCCGCTGAACGTGACAAGACACCGCAGACCGGCGATTCCTTTTCGGCAGGACGCTATCTTATGATGCTTGCCGCGGGGGGTGCACTTGCGGGCATCGGTATTTTTGTCGGTCATAAAAAGAGATGATAATTAAAAAAAGATGCTGCTATTTGAGCAGCATCTTTTTTACGGCATCGAAGCGCCTGCGGTCGTCCGGGGACATCTGTGACTCGATGATTTCGGAGAGCAGGGTTGACTCCTCGGGGGTGAATTTAAGCCTAAGTGCGTTCATTTTGCCGATCGCCTTCATATAGAGTGTCGGCATGTTTTTTTGTGTTGTTTTCTCCGCCTCCATCATCAGTTCAGTAAGGAATTGTTTTTTGACCGGGTCAAGATTTGCAAGTTCCGGACGGTTTAGAAAATTTTGGTCCATGTGTGATCCCTCGATTTTTATTATATCATTCTATTTTATTCCGGAGGCATTTCCGACATGACTGTTTTCAAATTTTCAAACATTTCTTTTTGCTCCGGGGAGAGCATGGATAAAAGCATGCCAACGGGACCGGAATTATCGGTTTCGTCCTTGTTCCTGTCTTCGCCGCCACCTTTTGTATTTGTGCCAGAGGATTCGTTTTCTGTCTGCCCACTGTCCGCACTGCCCTGCGGGAAGAAAGGGAATGGGAACGGGGAGTCCCCGCCCATATTCATAAACGGGGCAAGTTCCTGGAATGTCTGGTATAGTTTTAGCATCTGCATCATATTCTGCATCTGGGAAAGCTGTGCCCGTTCGGTTTCGCTCAATAGAGGGGATAGTTTTGCAAGGATATCGGAGATAGCATCCGCCGGGTCAGCCGTTTTGGTCTGCCCAAAATCAAATTGCTGTTTCGGGCATGCCATACATTCTTTTAATTCGATAAATTTTGAGAAAAGAAGCAGGGGCTGACGCATCGGGAGCGGGATGTAGGGAAGCAGGATACTGCAAAAAAAAGAAAGTCGGCAAAAATTTGTCGATTGCCGGAGCATGGAATCGCTTGTGTTGCCCTGTGATAAATCCATAGCCTGCCTCCATACAATATATTGGCAGGCTTGGGCGACCCTTGGGTGCGCGCCCCGACCGAAACAAAAGAAAAATCAGGGATTATCACCTGCCTGCCATACATTGTATGCGCGAATGCGGAAAAAATAACCTTTACTGCGGATACTTTAGACGATCCGGCGTAATCCGGTCGAGAACTTCGTCGAGATATTTCCCTGCAAGAAAACGTGCCATCGGCAGGTTCATATCAAGATAATTGCCGCAGCAGACAGGCGATGCCCCCGGCACATCCTCCGTGTAGGAAGCGATAAAAGAAAACATTTCCTTTAGGAGTGGAACGATATCCTCCGAGCTGTAATTTCCTGTGAGCAGAAGATAAAATCCGGTGCGGCAGCCCATCGGGCCAAAGTACAGGGTCTTTTCGCCGTATTTTGCGTGGTTGCGCAGGAAAGTAGCACCGAGGTGCTCGATGGTGTGAACCTCCGCCGTGTTCATAACCGGCTCATAATTAGGGCGGGTCATCCGGATATCAAATGTAGTGACCGTTTCGCCGCCGACAATATCCTGGCGGGAAACATAAATGCCCGGTAACAGGCGCAGATGGTCAACGGTAAAACTTGCGATTGTTTCCATAAAAATCCTCCGTTCAAGAATTATGTTTTGTAAATAATTTCCAAAACCTGGCATTAACAGCACAGGCAGGAAGTCATATAAGACATTATAGCCAATTTTAAACCCGATGGCAAGATGGAATATTTCGCATTCAAAGCTCGTTTAGTTTTAATACTTGACAGGGGCGGGTGGTATATTATAATAGAAAAAACAGACTTGAAGGGAGAAACACTATGATTAAAAATATTATTTTTGACATTGGCAATGTACTGGCGCATTTTCGCTGGAAGGATTATATCAATGAGCACTTTACAGAGAGTGTGCGCCAGAAAATAGTGGATGCCACAGTGCGGGGACCGTACTGGGACGAGGTTGACAGGGGAGTGCTGCCCATAAAGGAGATTGTGGGGATGTGCGCGGGGCTTGTGCCGGGCTATGAGAAGGAAATAGAAGCCTTTTTTGAGGGCAGGGAGCAGCTTGTGGAGGAATATGATTATTCCGCTGCTTTAATCAGGAATTTAAAAGCGGCGGGCTATCGCGTCTATCTTTTGTCGAACTACGCAGGTGACCTTTTCGACTATGCGCGCCGCCATTTTGAATTTATCCCGCTCGCGGACGGCGGTGTGATTTCATATGAAATCCACAGGATAAAACCGGAACCGGAGATATATGAGGAATTACTGAACCGTTATAATCTTGTGCCGGAAGAATGTGTATTTCTGGATGACCTTGAGCGCAATCTAAAAGGAGCAGAAAAATATGGAATCCACACCATATTATTTACAGGTAAGGAGGAAGCCCTTGGCAAATTAAAAGAAATTGGGGTGGAGCCGTTAGCGGCAATGATTTTTGATGTGGACGGGACACTGTGGGATACGACAGAGGCCGCAGCAAAGATTTGGAGCGATGTGGCGGCAAAATATCCGGAAGTTAAAGATACCGTCACCGCAGAAAAGCTGAAAAATCTCTATGGACTGCCGCTTGAGGATATTGCCAGAAAACTTTTTGTATCCGTTTCGGAGGAAACTGCCATACAGGTGATGGAAGAGTGTGTGCGCGTCCAGTGCCCGATTCTTGCAAAAGGCGGTGCATCGCTGATCGGGGATGTGGCGGGCGCATTTAAAAAACTGCGGGAGAAATACAGGATCTTTATTGTCAGCAATTGCCGCAGCGGCTATATTGAAGCCATGCTCACAGCGCATAATCTGTGGGAGTTGGTCGATGATTTTACCTGTCCGGGCGATACGGGGCTTTTGAAAGCCGACAATATCCGCCTGATCTGCGAGAGAAATAATCTGCCGCTTTCAAAAGCTATTTATATCGGGGATACCCTGCCGGACGAGGAAGCGTCACATGCGGCGGGTGTGCCGTTTGTCTTTGCGCAGTACGGCTTTGGAAAATGTGAAAATCCGGATTTCTGTATTGGGGATATTATGGAACTGGTGGGGCTGTTTTAACAGGTCGATTACTGGAATATTTTGTAAAAAAGGACTGTTTTTGGGGGGATTTTTATGAAAATTGTATTTATGGAGGCGGACACGCTGGGAAAGGATGTGGATCTTGGCGCGTTTGATGCGTTTGGGGAAGTAACCGTTTACGGGAAGTCCGTGCCAGGGGAGAATGCCGCGCGCATCAGGGGGGCGGATATTATTGTGGTCAACAAAATCCCGCTTGGAAGGGAACTTCTTAAAGATTGCAGCCAGCTAAAATTAATCTGCCTTACGGCAACTGGTACGAACAATGTGGATTTTGCATATATGGCAGAAAGAGGAATAAAAGTAACGAATGTCAGTGACTATTCCACTGATTCGGTGGCACAGCATACTTTTGCACTTTTGTTCTACCTGTATGAAAAATTGTATTTTTACGACCGTTATGTTAAGTCGGGCGAATATGTAAAATGCGATATTTTCAGCAAGTTCGACGTGCATTTTAACGAGCTTTCCAAAAAACGTTTCGGGATTGTGGGACTTGGCAATATTGGCAGGAAGGTGGCGGGGATAGCAAAAGCCTTCGGGTGTGATGTGGTCTATTATTCGACAAGCGGCACGCACGATGATACAGAGTACCGGCGCGTGGACAAAGAAACCCTGTTTGGGGAATCGGATATCATATCCATCCATGCCCCGCTAAACGATGCAACCAGGAATTTTGTCGGGGAGCGGGAACTGTCCCTGATGAAAAAGGATGCCATTCTCCTAAACCTTGGGCGCGGTCCGATTATCGATGAAAAAGCCCTAGCACAGGCACTTTTAAAGGGAGAGATCGGCGGTGCCGGGCTTGATGTACTCTGTGTGGAGCCAATGGCAGCAGATTCCCCCCTTCTTGCCGTCAAGGACTCCACGCGGCTGATTATCACGCCGCATATCGGCTGGGCAACCGTTGAGGCAAGGCAGCGCTGTGTGGATGAAGTGGCAAAAAATATAGAAGCATACCTGGCCGGACGGGAAAGAAATTGCGTGACAGAGTAGATGGATATGGCCGAGATAGGGCGGAAAACTAAGCTTAAAAACCGGGCTATGGGTAGATTATTTAGGAACTGGAAAAAAATGTAACTGAACGGACAGGAAATAAAAAGGAAAAAGGAATATGGGCATCGGGGAATATTTAAAGTCGCACTGCCTTTTGACGGACGGAGCGATGGGGACATATTATGCGGAAATAAAAAGGCAGGAAAGCCCGGTATCGGAGTGGGCGAATATCAGGGAGCCGGAGGTGGTTGCGGGCATCCACCGCGCCTACTTAGAGGCGGGGGCTATGCTTTTGCGGACAAATACCTTTGCGGCGGGCAGACAGGTGCTTGGCGTGGATAAAAAAGGGCAGGAGGAGATTGTGCGCGCGGCGTGCCGGATTGCAAAAGCAGAAATTGCGCTACATATGGAAAAAACTGGAAGAAAATGTTTTCTTGCGGGCGATATCGGACCGCTCAGGGAGGTTTTTGTAAATGGGGATGCGGCGGATGTTGGGGAGGAGTACCGCGCGCTTGTCGATCTGTTTTTGGAGGAGGGCGTGGATGCGCTCTGGTTTGAAACCTTCCCGGATATGGGGGGGATGGGGGAAGCGGTTGCCTATGCAAAATCGCGTATGCCGGATATATTCTGCGCGGGTCTGTTCTGTGTAAACCAAAATGGCTATTCCTCGGCGGGAATCCGAGCCGAACGCCTGATTGCGCAGGCTGGTGAAACAGAGCTTGATGCCGTTGGTTTAAACTGCGGGGTCGGCTCCGGGCATATGTTGCGGATTGTGGAAAATCTGCGTCTTCCGGAAAAAAAATATTTCTGTGTACTGCCTAATGCCGGTTATCCGGAACAGCTTAACAGCCGCATGGTATTTCTGCGGAATGAAAATTATTTTAGGAAAAATATGGAAAAAATTGCCGCCTGTGGTGTGTCGGTCCTGGGAGCCTGCTGCGGCTCGTCGCCGGAATATATTGCGGAACTTTCAGGGAACCTTTCTGCGCCTTTAAATTCTGTGGAATGTAAAGTCTTTGAGCCTGCTTGTGGGGATGGAGGAAAACTGTGCCGGGAAGAGGACGATATTTGGGTTCATACGGAAAACAACCGATTTCTTGAACAATTACAGGGCAAAAAAGTAATCGCGGTGGAGCTTGACCCGCCATACGATGCGGACGATGCAAAGATTATCGCGGCGGCGGCACGATTAAAAGAATTGGGCGCGGATATCCTGACCGTGGCGGATTCCCCGCAGGGGCGTTCCCGCATGGATTCCGTACTTACGGCGGTCAAGCTGGTGGCGATTACAGGGATGCCTGTGATGCCCCATATCTGCTGCCGGGATAAAAATATGATTTCCATGCGTTCCGTACTGCTCGGAGCCTACGCAAACGGGATACGCAATTTTCTTTTTGTTACCGGCGACCCGGTGCCGATACAACTGCGCAGCAGTGCGACCGGCGTGTTCGACTACAATTCAGTGAAACTGATGGAATTTGCGCGCGAGATGAACCGCGAACATTTCCAAAATGAGCCGATGGTTTACGGCGGTGCACTTAACCAGGGGAGGGTAAATTTTTCCGTGGAACTCTCCCGCGCGCAGAAAAAAATTGATGCCGGGGCTTCCTATTTCCTGACGCAGCCAGTTTATGGCAGGGAAGATATCGAGAGGCTTTTTTTGTTAAAGCAGAAGTTAAAAACAAAGCTTCTTGCCGGGATTATGCCCTTAGTCAGCTACCGCAATGCAAATTTTGTTAAAAACGAGTTGGTCGGTATCAATATCCCGGATAAAGTGCTTTTAAAATATCATCCGGATATGGGCAGGGAAGAGGGGGAGCAGGTCGGAATCCGGATTTCACTTGAGGTAATGGAACAGATGAATGATTTTGTGGACGGATATTATTTTATGCTGCCGTTTAACCGGGTGGGATTGATGGAGGGGATTTTAAGAGGAATGAAAAAGTAAAGGCAGAACAGCGGACAGAAACGGAGATTATTATGACAAGACAGGAATTTAGGGAATTAACAGAAAAAAAGCGTGTTATCCTTGACGGTGCGACCGGGAGCTGCCTGATTGCGGCGGGGATGCCTAGCGGTGTCTGCCCGGAACAATGGATACTGGAAAATCCGGAGGTGCTTATCCGATTGCAGGCGGATTATTTGCAGGCGGGTACGGATATCCTCTATGCCCCGACATTTTCCGCAAACCGTATAAAATTGGCGGAGTACGGGCTTTCCGGGCGCGTGATAAAGATGAACGGGGAACTTATCGCACTCTCTAAGGAGGCAGTGCGGCGCGCGGGGCGGGAGGGGAATGCCTATGTGGCGGCAGATCTGACCATGACGGGAAAGCAGCTTGCCCCCATGGGAACAATGGACTTTGAAGAGCTTTTTGATGTTTACAGGGAACAGGCGCTATGCTGTGTTAAGGCGGGTGCCGACCTGTTTGTTGTGGAAACCATGATGAATCTAAAGGAGTGCCGCATAGCGCTGCTTGCCATCCGGGAAGTCTGTGAACTTCCCGTTATGATAACACTCACTTTCCTCGAGGACGGGCACACTTTTTTTGGCAATACCCCGGAAGCCTGCGCCGTTGTTCTTGGCGGGATGGGGGCGGATGCAATCGGCCTAAACTGCTCCGCAGGTCCGGACAAACTTCTTTCACTTGTAAAACGTATGGTGGAGGTATCGGACATACCGGTGGTTGTAAAACCAAACGCCGGCCTGCCCGTACTTTCGGATGGCAGGACACTGTACGATATGGATGCGCAGGAATTTGTAGGACATATGGAGGCGGTGCTTTTGGCGGGAGCCGCTTTGGTGGGCGGATGCTGCGGCACAACGCCGGTTTATATAAAGGGTCTGGCAAAAGCAGCTTCTAAATTTGCACCTGTAAAGTTAAATAAATTGCACCTTAGGGCGCTTGCGACGGAGCGTGACATTTTAAGGATTGATCTTGACGGAAGATTCCTTACTATTGGGGAGCGCATTAACCCGACCGGGAAACCCGCGTTAAAGGAAAGCCTGCTTGCGGGGGAGATGGAGATGGTGGAACAGTTTGCAAGGGAACAGGCGGAGGATGGCGCTGATATCCTCGATATCAATATGGGCATGAGCGGCATCGATGAGAAAGCGATGATGCTTTCCGCCATCGAGACGGTTTCCGCCACAGTTAATCTTGCGCTCTGCATTGATTCAAGCCACCCGGAAGTAATCGAGGCGGCACTTAGGCGCTATCCGGGGCGGGCGTTAGTCAATTCCGTATCACTCGAGGAGGGGAAGATGGAAAAACTCTTCCCGGCAATAAAAAAATACGGTGCGATGTTTATTCTCCTGCCGCTCTCGCAGACCGGACTGCCAAAAGATATGGAGGAGAAAAAGCAGATTATCCGTACAATCCTTGCGCAAGCTGAAAAATACGGGCTTTGCAGGGAGGATATTTTTGTGGACGGGCTGGTCAATACAGTGGGGGCAAACCCGGACGCTGCCCTGGCTGCGGTGGAAACCATCCGTTACTGTAGAGAGGAACTTGGACTGGCGACCATGTGCGGTCTGTCCAATATTTCATTTGGTCTGCCACAGCGTCCATATGTAAATGCGGCATTCCTTGCCTTTGCCATCCAGGCAGGCATCACGGCAGCCATCGTAAACCCTTCGCAGGATCTTCTGATGACGATTGCCGCAGCGTCCGACCTTCTGCGCGCAAGGGAGGGCGCGGAACTTGATTATATCCGCAGGGTAACAGAAAAACCGCCAGCAACCATTAAGGCGGAGGGCAAAAAAGCCCCTGAGGCAAAAGATATTAAGCATATGCCGGAACATCCGGAAAAACCTGCTATGCCAAAGCTTTACGAGGCTGTCCTTTCAGGGAACCGCAAGGGCATTGTAGCTTTGGCTGCGGAGGCGGTTTCCGGGGGGAAAACCCCGCAGGAGCTTTTGGATGAAGAGTTGATTCCTGCCATCAATGAAGTTGGAGAACTGTTTAACCGCAGGGAATATTTCCTGCCGCAGTTAATCGCGTCGGCGGAGGCGATGAAGATGGCAGTTGAATATCTCGAGCCGCTTCTTAAAAGCGATGAGGGGATGGAAAAACAGGGGGTTGTCGTTATTGCCACGGTTTCCGGCGATGTCCATGATATCGGGAAAAACCTGGTTGCGCTGATGCTTAAAAACTATGGGTTTGACGTACATGATCTGGGCAAGGATGTGCCGACCGAAGAAATTATCCGCTCTGCAAAAGAGTTTGATGCAGATATTATCGCGGTTTCGGCGCTGATGACCACCACGATGCTTGAGATGAAGGAGATTGTAAAACAGCGCGATGCCGCCGGGCTGCGCGCCAAAATTATGATTGGCGGCGCGGTTATCACACAGGAGTACTGCGATGAAATCCATGCGGACGGCTATTCGAAGGATGCGCAGGAGGCGGTTGTGGTGGCGAAGAGGCTTGTTGGCAAAACGTTATAAGTCATGGTTTAATAAATGACACCGATAGGTGGATTGGAAGAGGTTTAGGGCTTTATGGGAAAAATGCGGCAGCAGGAGTACAATATTTTGTAATATTAGGATAATTAATGGCGAAGTATGCCGAAAAAACTGCAATCCATGCCAAATGGCTTTTTGCACAAAGATTTCTCTGCTATAATACAGACGGTTATTTGCATATTATTTCCCCGGGTGTGACAAAGTTTTGTGTCATGCCCGATGGCGGGGAGCAGGAGGAGGTAGTGAAATGGGGAAGGCAGTTTTTACGGGATTGTCCCACATCTGCATTTTTGTAGAAAATGTTGAGAAGGCAATCCAGTATTACAAGAGGATTTTGGGGGCTGTGCCAAAACAGTATATCCCGCACTTTAGGAACCCCGGTTTTTTTGAGGCGGGAGGATTCCTGAAAGAAGCAGGGGATGCGGATGTTTCCATAGGTATTATGGAGGTACCCGGGGCTGGGCTGGTTCTTGAACTGATGTGTTATCATTATCCAAAAGGACGGCAGACCCCCATGTTTTTCCGTGCCAACGATATCAGCGGCGCAAGGTATATCGCTTTAAAAGTTGCCAATATTGAGGAAGCATTTGAATATATAAAGTCGCAGTCCGATGTAACTTTAATCAACACATCGGAGGAATACAGGGTATTTAAGTTAAGCAAGGTCAAACCATCGCAGATCAAGTTCTTTGACCCGGAAAAAGAGAGTAATCCCTATATAAAGCAGGAGGCAGCGGATATTCTCGGGAATACAAAGTATTTTTATTTTGTGGATCGCTATGGCCTGCAATGGGAATATGAACAGGAAATTGTGGATATCTGCGATCTGGGATAATACTGGAAGGATGGATGGGCTATGTTAGGTGGAACGGTACTGGTTGCACTCATTCGTTTTTCGGTTAGCCTTGTAGGGGTAATCCTCCTGTTTTCACTGATGAGTGAGCCAAAGTATGGACAAAAAAAGACTGTGCTTTTGTATGGGGCATTCTGTGTGGTGTCATTGCTGCTATCGTGTATCTGGTATATCCTTGATTGGGAACGCTGTGTGAGGCTGGTGCCTTTTGTATTGTATTTTTGTTTTGCTTTTTTTGCGGTTGCCATGAGTAGGGATCGCATTTTTTTAGCGGTGTACAAGCTGGCGTTCACATTTTATTTAATGGCATTTTTCCTGATTGGCGGGATTGAAGTATCTGTTCTTTTTTTTGAGCGGAGCGTCTGGGCGGATATCATTGTGCGCATTATTCTGATTGCGGGAATCGCCGTTTTTATTGACCGGAAGATGAAGGAATCCCTGCGCGGTTTTTCAAGTTATGTGGAGAGTGAACTTGACCGTTTCAGCGCGGTGGTAATGGTAATCAGCATACTCTTCGGGATTGGGTTTATCTTAAATCCAAATATTGAGGTAAGGACACCCTACCGCTTATTTCAGATTGTTGTGAATTTTTTTCTGACAGCGGCGCTGCAGCTTCTGGTATACCGGCTCTATCTCCATATAGGGAAAGAAAAAGAATACTGGCGGGATAATCAGTTTATGCAGATTAATCACAGGCTGTTGCAGAGGAATGTGGAGCTGCTTGAGGAAGCAGCGCAGGAGGGCAGGAGGATCAGGCATGATGTCAGGCATCATAATATTGTGATTGCGGAGTATGCCCGCAAAGGTCAGAATGAAGAATTGTTGCAGTACCTGAATGATTATAATAAAGCATTGAACGGGGAAATACAGGATTATGTATGTTCGAATACTATGGTAAATAATCTTTTGTCAGAATATACCAGAAAAGCAAAAGAGAAGGGGATAGAGGTGGAATTGGAGGTGGAGCTGGAAAAAAAGCTGCCCATACCCGGTATTGACCTTGTGGCTATTCTGGCAAACGCTTACGAAAACGCGATCTATGGCTGTACAGAATCAGGAGCGGCAAGGGATGGACGGAAATGTTTTATCCATTTGATGATCCGCAGGAAAGCGGGAAAACTTGTGATCTGCTGTAAAAATACTTGCAGTCCGGAACCGGAATATGGTCAGTCAAAGCAGGTTTTTACCGGCGGAATCGGTGTGTCAAGTATTATTGAAACTGCGGATAAGTTTGGCGGGGAATATGATTTTAAAAATGATAACGGGGTTTTTGTTTTTCGCCTGGTCATGAATGTACCGCTAAAAGGAGAAGATATAGAAGAAGCGCCTGCGGCGGATTAGAAAACCGGAACGAAAGGGGTATGGTATATGTACCGGATCGCGCTCTGCGACGATGAAACGGCGGAACTGGATAAAACGGAGAAGATGCTCGAGGATTATTTGAAAAACCGTCCCGATAAGGAACTTATAATAGAGCGTTTTGAAAATGTGGAAGAGTTGCTTTATCTGGTCGGGGAAAAGAACTATACGCCGGATATCATACTTATGGATATCTATATGCCAAGGAAGCTTGGGACTGATGCTGCGCGGGAACTGCGCGCCATGGGCAATAACTGCAAAATAATTTTTCTCACCACATCGAGAGAACATGCGTTAGAAGCATTTGGTGTGGATGCAGCGCAGTATCTGGTAAAGCCCGTGGAACCCGCCGCCTTTTATTCTGTGATTGATCGTTTTTTGGAAGATATTGGGCTGGAGCGCAAAAAATTTTTGCTTTTTCGTATTGACGGTAAGATAAAGCGCATTTCATTGAACGATATAGTATTTTGTGAAGCCCAGGGTAAGAAACAGTATTTGCATCTTCTGTGCGGTGAGAAACCCCTGTTGCACCTCACTATGACAGAACTTTTTACCATGCTTTCCCCCTACTCCGAATTTGTCCGGGTGGGGGTTGCCTATATTGTGAATTTAAGGCATATAAACAGCATGAATGCGAGGGAGCTTTCTTTAGATGGCGGGGGAAAAGTGCATCTGCCCCGGGGGGCATACAAGATTTTAAAAGAGCAATATTTCCGGTACTACTGTGAAATATAGGCGGGTATGGCGGTGCAGCCTTTATTACACGGGCACTTTTTTCTCATGGGTGCCCGGTGCAGCGGGAGGGGAAGAAGAATCTTCCCCTCCCGCTATATTGTCCGTTAGAGTAAACATGCCATAAAAAGCGGCAAACGAATCGCTTTTTATGGTTTAAAGATATATGCTTCAGGGGCAATATACCACGGGTAAAATAATTATACAAACCGGAACCATTTGAAATCGAAATTACATCCCGGCAGGAATACAAAGGTTACCATATTGCAGCCTTTTACGGGTTCAAGTTCAAATTCCTGCACCATGTAGTTATCGGAATGGACAAATTCTGCAATCTGCTTGATCTCAATCCCGTTCCTGTCAAGAAAGCGCACATGGATCGTGTTTTTCTCAAGCGGCGTGCGCCCGCAGATCAAAAGTTTTTCAAAGCCGTCCTCCCCGAAATCCATATGGTTAAATTCAAGTGAAACATTGTTTCCAATACCGGTGATTGCATCTTCGCCCACGGTGAAGGTATCGCCGTAAATTCGGGTATTTTCCTTTGCGGCAATCTCTGCAAACGCCTTTTTCGGCGCGTCGAAAACAAAGCCTTTGACATGGATTTTGTTGTGTGTGGTAAAGCACAGTGTTGTCAGGCCTTTTACGCGGCGGTTTAAGTGGAAGGTTTCTTCCTGGTATACATTCCAGATGGATGGTTTCTGGTAAATAACATCCGCGAGCAACTCACAGTTTTCCTCACCTGGAACACCCTCCCATATCTGGAGCGGATAAGGGGAGCCATCCAGGGCAAATATCGGGACTGTAACCGTATCCGAGCCAAAATCGCCGAAATCTACATTTTTAAAGCCGAAAGTGGTGTCATTATCCCGGAAGGTTGCGATACCGCGCTCATTTCCGTTTGTAATTGTGCCTATGGCAATATCGTAAAGCCCGGCGGAAACAAACTGATATGGGTTGAGTGCCGCACTGCCAAGCCCCTCTGCTGTAAAAACTAGCTGGGACAGAATCCGTATTTTGTCGGTATTGTTTTTTGTCATACACCGGATGCAGAACATCCCGTCGCCCTCAGCGGTTATGGCAGCCTGGTTCCCGGATACTTTAAGGGTTGCGAGGTTTGAGTCAATACCTGTATCCGTGGTTACTTTAAAGATCAGTTCCGCAGGGGTGGCATTTTCAGGAAGTGGTTTTGCCGTCACCACAATCTGTTTTTTCTGCGGGGAGAAGGTAAGACCCCCGTCCGTGCTAAGTTCCAGTTTGCGGATTGGGATGTTATGGTCCGTGACAGAAGGAGCTGTGACAACGGGGAATAAAGCGGCGGTTTTGTCATTATGCCCCGGTTCTGTGTTTGCTGCCGGTACAAGTGTATCAGCAGGAACAAAGCAAGCCCCCGAATCCGTTACAGTTAGCAGTACGGCATTCTCCTGCATGCGCGTGCCAGCTTTTTCTTCGGCGGCAATTTCCTCCTGTGTCATTGCCCGTGCGCTTAGCGTAAGGGAGGAGGAAGGCAGGTCTTTGGCACTTACCTTGACATGGATATCCCCCGCGGTAAGCCCCGCGCCGATAATGGCGAGGAGTTTGCCGGAAAAAAGTCTGCGGCTCGTGCATTTATACTGCTCAAAATCCGTACTGTCGCCATTGTCAAGCCCGAGAAGCCGCCCCGCGCCTGTAACGGAAACTGTTACGCGCATGTTTGCGTTTTCCACAGGGTTTCCCTTTGCGTCCACGGCGTGGATGGTAAGGAAAATCAGATCCCTGCCGTCGGCTTTCAGCGTATCGCGGTCGGCGGTCAGGATAAGCGCCGTAGCATCGCCGAAGGAATTGTGCTCATCCGTGGCAATGCAGGTTCCGTTCTCATCATAGGCAACCGCGCGGATTGACCCGTTTTCATATGGGAGCTGCCAGTGTGCGAGCAGGTCGTCGTGGCCGCCCTTATGGTCGAGTGTATGTTTTCCAAGGGATTTCCCATTAAAAAACAATTCCACCATCGGCGCATTTGAACAGGCCAGTACATCGATTGGCTGCCCATTATTGAAGTCCCAGTATGGGAACAGATGAACCATCGGCGCTTTTTTGTAATCCGTCCACTCCGCCTGAAAAATATAGAAGGAATCTTTCGGGAAGCCCGCGGTATCAAGCTGCCCGAAGTAGGAGTTTTTTGTGTGGTACGGGGTCGGTTCACCGATATAGTCAAAACCCGTCCAGATAAACTGCCCTGCGCTGTAGTATGTATCGCGGTCATTGGTAATGCAGGCGAGGGTATTTTTTGCGCCCCAGCTTGTAGAGCTGTTGCCGAGAGAAGAGCATTGTTCATCATCGTCCGCGAGTATGGATTTGTGGTATGGGAAGTGGTAAATACCGCGGCTCTGTACCACGGACGCGGTTTCGCTGCCATAGATAATCCAGTCCGGATGCTTTTTGTGGTGTTCATCATAATAGCACTCGGAATAGTTGTAACCGGCATATTTTACAATATCTGCGCATGCCTGTCCGCCCGCCCATGGCATATAATTTGAGCCGATTGTAACCGGTGCATTTAACTTGGGGTCATTTTCGCGGACATATCCGCAGAGATAGCGCGTGATCTCTTCCCCGTGTGCGTCCGCGTGCGTGTC
This sequence comes from uncultured Lachnospiraceae bacterium, assembly GCA_910577675.1. GTDB lineage: Bacteria > Bacillota > Clostridia > Lachnospirales > Lachnospiraceae > RGIG4057. The sequence continues at coordinate 42,721 of CAJTOR010000015.1, read as the reverse complement.
ATAGATTTCGTTGCCGATACTCCACATAATAACGCTTGTATGGTTGCGGTCGCGCCGTATCCAGGAAGCGACATCGCGGCGGCTCCACTCTTTGAAAAAGCGCGCGTAGTCGTATGTGGTTTTCGGGCGCTCCCACATATCAAATGCCTCGGAATCAATCAGGATACCCATCTCGTCCGCAAGATCCATCAGTTCTGTTGCAGGCATGTTGTGGGAAGTGCGGATCGCGTTGACACCCATTTCTTTTAGGAGGAGGAGTTTGCGGCGCAGGGCGGTTTTATTGACCGCGGAACCAAGGGAACCTAAGTCGTGGTGTTCACAGGCACCATTAAGGCGCAGTTTGCGCCCGTTAAGCAAAAATCCTTCCTCCGGAGTGAACTCTTTGGTACAAAAACCGATGCGGCAGGAAGAGATATCAATGGTCTTTCCATTTAATAGAAGCTCACTTGTCAGGTTGTAGAGTACAGGGGATGTGACATCCCACAGGAGCGGGTTACAAACCATAAGTTTCTGGGAATTGGCAAAGAGACGGATGTTTTTGTTTTCGTAAGGGCAGAACACATCCGCAGGGGCGAATGCATTATCCATCGCGCCAGAGAGCAGCGTGCCATCCATGCCCGTAATCTGGTGGCGGATGGAGAGCGCCGATGCCCCCATATCTTCGGGAAGTGCGACGGCAGCATCAATTTCCACGCTCCAGTGGTCTTCGTTTTTGCGGATGGCAGTATAGATACCGTCCGTATAGAAATGGGCGGCATCTTTTATGGAAAGCCAAGCATTTCGATAGATCCCGGCACCCGAATACCAGCGGGAATTGGGGCTCTGGTGTATGACGCGCACGACGATCTCGTTTTCGCCCGGTTTTATGTAAGGTGCAATATCAAAGGTAAAGCCGGAATAACCATATTTCCAGGAAAAGATTTCCTTCCCGTTTAAGTAGATGGTCGAATTCATATAGACACCCTCAAAATTAAGCAGTGCACACTGACCTTTTTTCAGGGTGCAGGAAAAACGCTTGCGGTACCAGCCCTCCGTCGTTTCGTACAGGTTGCGGGAATCAAAAATCAGCCAGTCATGCGGAAGTTCAACCGCATAAAAATCGTTGTCTTTTAGTACGGCATCCAGGGAAGTGCCGAGGGGTTTCTTGCAGAATTCCCAGCCAAAATTGAATAATTTCCGGTTCATAGGATTACCTTTTTCCTTTCTTTTTTTTAAGTATAACATAAGTAATGGCGGAAAGAAAGAAATTTTACCCGGATTTTACATAACGGGCATTTCAATTTTACATACTAGGGATAAGATATTATCGTAAGATGCGGTAAGAAAATTAAAACAGCATAATCCCGAACAGAACCCCAGTGAGATTTATGGGAGCAGGGCGGACAGAAATCCCACTGAGAGGAAGGGTTGTGGGAGGGATTATGCGGAACTAAAAAAGGGGAAAAGAAAATGAGTATATTTGATTTGCTGACAATGTTTGGCGGGCTGGCGTTTTTTCTGTATGGGATGAACTGCATGGAGGGCGGTCTCTCAAAACTTTCGGGGGGAAGATTGGAACAGTTGCTGGAAAAATTTACCAGCGGAAAGCTGCGCGCAGTGGCGCTCGGTGCGGTGGTAACAGCCTTTATCCAGTCATCCTCGGCGACAACGGTTATGACCGTGGGGCTGGTAAACTCGGGACTTTTACAGCTAAAGCAGGCGGTGGGCATTATAATGGGGGCAAATATCGGGACGACGGTAACCTCCTGGATTTTGAGTCTGTCGGGGATTGACAGCGGGAATTTTTTTGTGAAAATGCTGAAGCCGACCGCATTCTCCCCGGTACTTGCAGTGCTCGGCATTATTTTCCTGATGTTTTCGAAAAAAGAAAGGCGGCATAATCTAGGCACAATATTTATCGGCTTCGCACTGCTGATGTTCGGCATGGACACGATGAGCAAGGCGGTCGCGCCGCTTTCGGATGTCCCGGAATTTACAAAGATTCTCACAATGTTCTCAAATCCTGTTCTGGGGCTTTTGGCAGGGGCATTTTTAACGGCGGTGATCCAGAGTTCTTCCGCCTCGGTCGGCATCTTACAGACGCTTTGCAGCACCGGGGCGGTCACGGTGGGCAGTGCAGTACCGATAATTATGGGGCAGAATATCGGCACCTGCGTGACAGCGCTGCTCTCCGGTATCGGGGCAACAAAAAATGCCAGGCGTGCGGCTCTGATTCATCTATATTTTAATGTTGTCGGGACGGTGCTTTTTATGGTATTATTCTATGCGGGGAATGCAATTTTTGACTTCGATTTCCTTGACAATACAGCAAGCGCTTCCCTGGTCGCGGTGATCCACACGGTTTTCAATTTGTCCGCAACCCTGGTTTTACTGCCATTTTCCGGTCTGCTCGAAAAACTTTCCTACGCCACAGTGCGCGAGAACGAGACGGCGGGCGAGCCAGCCGTACCGGCGAAGGCATTGCCTTCCAAAGAAAAGCTGCGGATTTTGGACGAGCGTTTCCTTGAGCGCCCATCCCTCGCGGTTGAGCACTGCAGGGAAGCGGCAATGCGCATGGCAGAACTGGCAAAGGGAGGAGTTTTCCACGCGCTTCACCTTTTTGAAGATTACACCGAGGAGGAGGCAGCGCGCGTAAAGGAACTGGAGGAGCTGGTTGACCGTTACGAAGATGAACTTGGCACTTATCTTGTGCGTCTAAGCCGCGGTTCACTCTCGATGAAGGACAGCCAGGAATTAAATGAATTATTGCACTGTATCGGGGATTTTGAACGCATTTCCGACCATTCGATGAACCTTATGGAAGGAGCGCGGGAAATGCACAAAAAAGGGCTGGCATTTTCGGCGCAGGCAAAAGCAGAACTATCCGTGTATTCGGGGGCAGTGAGAGATATTTTAAGCCTTGCCATCCGGGTTTTTAATGAGGAGGATGCGGCGGGCGCGCAGGAGGTGGAGCCGCTTGAGGAGGCGATTGACCTGTTAAGCGCGGAGATGAAAATGCGCCATATCGGAAGGCTGCGTGCAGGGACATGCACAATTGAGCTGGGATTTATCCTGGCGGATATGACGGCGAATTTTGAGAGGATTGCAGACCACTGTTCTAATATTGCGGTCTGCCTGATCCAGATTGCGGAAAATGGCATGGAGGTTCACGGATATCTGAAAACAGTGCGCCACAGTGGCCAGGGGCAGTTTGAGGCGATGGTTGCGGCAAACAGGGAAAAATATGAGCTGCCGCAGATGTCCGTGTGAGCAGGAAGGAAAAAGGAGGCGGGGAAGGTATGCCGCTTGTATATATTGTGGAGGATGACGCAAATATCAGGGAGATTGAGAGTTTTGCCCTGAAAAACAGCGGTTTTGCAGTTGAGGCATTCGCGTGCGCAAAGGATTTTTATAATGGGCTTCTTAAAAGGCCGCCGGATCTGGTACTTCTTGATATTATGCTGCCGGATGAGGATGGGCTTATAGTACTTGGAAAATTGCGCAGCGGTGCGGGGACAAGAAAACTCCCGGTAATCCTTGTAACAGCAAAAACAACGGAAGTTGATAAGGTAAAGGGACTTGACGGCGGGGCGGATGATTATATGACAAAGCCCTTCGGTGTGCTGGAGCTGATTTCCCGCGTGAAAGCCTTATTGCGCCGCAGCACACAGGATAGTGCGGCGGAGGAACTTTCCGTCGGCGAGATTACCCTTGATATGGCGCGCCGTGCGGCTTATGTAGCGGGAAAACCCTGCGGGCTGACCTACAAGGAATTTGAGTTGCTGCATCTGCTGCTTGTCAATGCGGGCATTGTACTGAAACGTGATTTGTTGATGGAGAGGATATGGGGGATTGATTTTGAGGGGGAGTCGCGCACGCTTGATATGCATATTGGTACACTCAGGCGCAAGCTTGGCGAGTCGGGGGTACATATCAAGACCGTGCGCAATGTGGGCTATATGATGGAGTAGGGGATCTGATATGAGGCGCAGAATATATATCCAGTTGATGGCAGTTTCCGGGGTGGCAATATTTGCCACCCTGCTTTTGGTGACTGCGGTATATTATGAAGTTTTTGAGCGGCAGGTATTTGAGGATTTAAAGACCTGCACGGGTTTTTTAGCAGGTATTTTGACAGGGGGCGATGGGAATAAGGCGGGGGAGCACCCTGAATTAGAACCGGGAGATTTTTATCTTCTTGACCGCGCGGTCGGCGGGCAGGGGATTCGTATCACACTGATTAAAGAGGGCGGGGAGGTGGTCTTTGATTCGGAGGCACAGGGGGAAATCCTGGGCAACCACGGCGACCGTGCGGAGGTTGTGGATGCCTTTGCGGCGGGGGAAGGATGGATGGTGCGCAATTCCCCAACTTTCCACAAGAACACATTTTACTATGCGCTGCGCATTAACCAGGATACCGTGCTGCGCGCAGCGAAGGAGGCGGACAGTATATTCGGTGTTTTTACGGGGGTATTGCCGATGATACTCTTTTTGTCACTTTTACTGTTTGCGCTGTGCATGCTGCTCGCCCATATCCTTACGCGCCGCCTTGTTGCGCCGATTGAGCGCCTTGCCGGGGAGTCGGGATTCTCAGGTGGGCAAAAGGTTTACCGTGAGCTTGAACCGTTCCTGCAGACAATCCACAAACAGCACGAGGATATTTTACAGAGTGCAAAGATGCGCCAGGAATTTACTGCAAATGTTTCGCACGAACTCAAAACCCCACTTGCCTCCATACAAGGTTATGCGGAGCTGATTGAGAACGGGATGGCAGAGGGGGAGGATGCCAAGCGTTTTGCGGGGGAGATCGGGCGCAGCTCAAAAAGACTTTTGGCTTTGATTAACGATATCCTCCGTCTTTCGGAACTGGATGTGCAGGAGGATCTGGAATGTGAGGCGGTGGAACTTTCAGGACTCGCAAAGACCTGTGTGGATATGCTTTGGCTGAATGCCAATAAGCATGGGGTAAAACTGTGCTTTTTGGGGGAGGAACATGTGATTTTGGCAAACAGGGGCATGATGGAAGAACTTTTGTTTAATCTTGTGGACAATGCGATACGTTACAACCGGCGAGGCGGTAAGGTTGTCGTAAAGGTATGCGAAGAAAATGGAGAGGTCTGCCTGATAGTTGAGGATACGGGGATCGGGATAGAAAAAAAACACCAGGAAAGGATTTTTGAGCGTTTTTACAGGGTGGATAAAAGCCGTTCAAAAGAAACCGGGGGCACGGGGCTTGGGCTTGCGATCGTGCGTCACATTGCAATATGCCATGGCGCGCAGGTTAAGCTTTTTAGCAAACCTGGCGAGGGGACGCAGATTACAGTTTATTTTGCGGGGCGAAAGGAGCGGGGGCAGGAAAGCGGGGATTCTTTACCTGCGGAAGAAAAAAATATTTGCAAAAAGTGACTTTTTCTTTTATAATGGGAAATTGCCATATGGTGCCCGGTAATACGGGGTAATAGGGAACGCGGTGCAAATCTGCGGCAGCTCCCACTACTGTGAGCGGGGATGAAATCTGCGGGATATCATTGAGGGCAGCAGCCTTTGAGAAGATGTGGAAAGTAAGTTGATCCGCAAGTCAGGAAACCTGCCATATGAGTATAATTTGGTGCACTCCCGGGAGAGGGGAGGGGCATGGAGGAATTATGAAGAACGCAACAAAGAGGCTTTTTACAATGCTGTTATGTGCGGTGGTGCTTATCACTATGGCGGCATGTGGCAGGAGCGCGGATGGGGAAGGTGAAAATGAAACAAGTAAGACACCAACGGCAACCACCGCGCCGGACGGATCTTATTCGGTGACGCTGCCGGATAAAACGGTATTAGAACTTTCCGGCACTCCAAAACGCATTGTTTCTATGGGACCGAATATTACCGATATCCTGTTTGAACTCGGTGTGGGGGAGCGTGTGGTAGGCCGCACGGATTACTGTGACACTCCAAAAGGTGTGGAAAATATTCCCTCGGTCGGCACGCTTTTTTCCCCGAATGTGGAGATGATACTTTCCCTGGAGCCGGATCTGGTAATCGGCTCACTGCTTTTTTCTGAAGAAACGCAAAAACAACTTGAGGATATGGGAATTAAAGTAGCGGTGTTATATGACAGCAAAAGTGTGGATGGCATTTATGATATGATCCGCGCGATCGGCGCACTGACCGGGCAGAATAAGGAAGGTGATGCGTTGGCAGAACGGACACAGAAGCAGATTGAAGATGCTGTTGCCAAATATTCCGGCGCAGAATATAAAGATTTTGTAGCCCCAACTGTTTATTATGTATCTGGCTACGGTGAGTCCGGCGATTATACCGCGGGCGGGGATACCTATATCGGACAGCTTCTTGAAGCCGCGGGCGGGAATAATATCGCGAAGGACGTGGAGGGATGGGTGATTGCCCATGAGGTACTTATCGAGGCTGACCCGCAGATTATTATTGTGGGCGAGGGCATGGCGGCAGATTTCTGTGCGGCACCGGGCTATCAGGAGCTTTCGGCGGTGAAAAATAACAGGGTGTTTGAGTTTGATGTATATCATCTGCTTGAGCGCCAGAGCCACCTTAATGCAGAAATATTTGTACAGTTGGCTGAATTGTTCCATACACAGCCCGTTCAGTAAGTGTAAAACCGGAGTGGGCTTATATGGCTGTAATAAAGAGGGCAAAAGGGATGGGGAAGCAAAGCGGAAGTTTAGTTCAGCGCATCCCGTTTGGGGTTGGTTTCACAGTGTTAGCAGTGCTTTTTTTTGCAGTGCTGCTTATATCGGTCTGTGTCGGTTCGGCAAGCCTTAATGCGGCGGATGCACTGCGCCTGCTTTTAGCGAAGGTGCCGGGTATGGGTGGACTTATGGATACGGAAGGAATCGGCGAGGTATACGGGCGGATTCTTTATAAGGTGCGTCTGCCGCGCGTCTGTCTTGCCGGGCTTTGCGGGGCGGGGCTTTCCCTGACTGGCGCGGCATTCCAGGGGCTGTTTCGCAACCCGCTTGCCGACCCTCATATTCTGGGGGTTTCCTCCGGTGCGGCGCTCGGCGCGACAACAGCCATGCTGTTTGGCTCGGGCGCATGGTTTGGGGGACTTAGCATAACCGGGATTGCGGCGTTTTTTGGGGGGCTTGCCACAGTTTTTTTCGTGTATCATATCGCGGGTATGGGCGGGACGGTGCAGACATTACACCTGTTGCTGACCGGGACGGCAGTTAGCTCGTTTTTGTCCGCAATGATTTCGTTTTTGATGACAAGGAACCAGGATGAGTTAAAAAGAATCTATATGTGGACACTCGGAAGTTTTGATGCCGCAAGTTGGGAAAAGGTTCGGTTCCTGGGGATTTTTTTGCTTCTTTGCGGGGCGGTGCTTTTTGCATTCAGCAGAGAATTAAACCTGCTTGCCACGGGGGAGGATGCCGCGGTAACGCTCGGCGCTTCGCTTGTTTTTACGCGGGCGGCTGTTATTGTGGCGGGAACTTTCCTTGTGGCAGCATGTGTTTCCGTAAGTGGTGTGATCGGTTTTGTGGGTCTGATTGTCCCGCACTGCATGCGCCTGGTCTTCGGACCGGAGCATAAGAGGCTTTTGCCATGTGCTGCACTTTGTGGTGCACTTTTTATGATTTTCTGTGATATGCTTGCAAGGACGGTGACTGCGCCAACCGAAACCCCTGTCGGTGTGGTTACTGCGATGGTTGGTGCGCCATATTTTATTATTTTGTTAGCGAGGAGCAAGCGGGGCAGAAGGGGATGATTGGGGGAGTGGTACACGAAGGAAAAGGAGGGGATTATTTGGGGGATGATTCTTTTTTTGTGGATGGGCTTTGCTTTGAGCCGCAGTCCGCAGAAAAACCCGTGCTCAGCGATGTGGGTTTCTCGCTTGAAAAAGGGCATTTTTATGGAATCCTCGGCGCGAACGGTTCGGGGAAAACTTCCCTTTTAAGACATCTGCTGCGGCTTTTGCCATCAAAAAAGACCATTTGCTTTGGCGGGCATTTTTTGGAAGAGTACCGCCAGAGGGAGCTGGCAGGGCTTCTCTCCTACGTACCGCAAAACACCGTGCCGGAGGCGGATTTTACGGCGGAGGAACTGGTCATGATGGGGCGGACACCGTATATCGGAAGATTTGGGTCACCGGGAAAGGAAGACCGGGAAGTTGTACAGGAAGCAATGCGGCTGACCAACTGTCTTGGTTTTGCAGACCGCAGCATCCTCTGTTTAAGCGGCGGGGAATTGCAGCGTGTTGTTACGGCTCGGGCGATTGCACAGGGGGCGGAATGGATTTTCTTAGACGAGCCGGTATCCCATCTTGATTCCCGCCACCAGATGGAGCTGATGGGGGTGATGGGTGTGCTTGCCGCAAAGAAAGCAGCAACGGTGGTGGCAGTGCTGCACGATGTCAATCTAGCTCTTCATTATTGTGATGAGTTATTGTTAATGAAAGAAGGAAAGCTTTTTGCCTCCGGAAGCACGGTGGATGTAGGAAATGCGGAAATGTTCGGGGCGGTTTATGATATGGGGTTTGAGGAGGCGGTGGCTGCGTCGGGGCAGCGCTATCTGATGCCGGTGCCGCAGCGGTAATAAGAAATGATTCTTTTCTCCGACACATTGACAGCGCCATTACGATAAGTTAAAATAATGGAAAGAGATTAAAGGATTTTTCCAAAAACAAATTGGGCAGATTGGGGAAAGGAGCTACCGATGGGCAAAAAAATACTGATCGTGGACGATGACGCGATGAACCGCAAACTTGCGGGGATGATGTTAAAAAAGGGGCAGCATGAGGTGGAAGCCGTGGATTGCGGGGATGCGGGAATAGAGATGCTGCGCAAGGATACATTTGATGTGCTGCTTTTGGATGTGGAGATGCCGGGCAAAAACGGGATTGAAACGCTCAGGCAAATTCGCGGGGAGGGGCTTGGCAAAGAGATGCGGGTACTCTTTTTGACGGGAAATGAGGAATCGGAAGTGAGCGGTGCCATAAAGGAGTTAAGGGCGGACGGGTATATTAAGAAGCCGTTTAAACCGCAGGAACTGCTTGAGGCGGTGGAATAATTTTTTGCTTTTTGGGGTATGGAATATTTTGCTTCCTCCGCCGCATAGAATAAAGGGAATTCACAGTAAATGCCTTAAAATACAGGCTGGAGGCAGCATGGAGAGCGGCAAGGCGGATAATTCCCTAAATCTGGCGGTTTCCCTCCCGGAAGCTCAAAGACAGGCTTCAAATTCCCTGAATACAGGATATGATGCGGCGACAAAACGCTGGGAACTGATTGTTAAATACAATGGTGACTTAAATGGTCTGGCAGGACGGCTTGGCTTTGAAGCTGTCTTGCTAATCAATTATTATGCGGTCGTAACGATTGCGCAGGACAAAATAGAAGAGCTTCTTTCACAGCCGGAGATCGAGTTTGCAGAAAAACCGAACCGGCTGTTTTTTGAGTTGGAGGACGCGGTGGCAGCATCCTGCCTGCCTGTCAGGACCGCGGGAAATTTCGGGTCTGTCACACTTTCCGGGAGGGGCATAGTGGTGGGGATTGTAGATTCCGGAATCGACTACGCACATCCGGATTTTAGGAATTCGGACGGGACAACACGCATCGAATTATATTGGGATCAGACGGCGGCTAAGATCTACACAAGGGAGGAGATTGACCGGGCACTGAAGGCAGGCAGTATCCCCGAGCGGCTTTCCATTGTGCCCGCAACGGATATTTCCGGGCATGGAACCGCGGTGGCAGGCATTGCGGCAGGCAACGGCGCAGCATCTGGCGGGAGGTACCGCGGGGTAGCGTATGAGAGTGACCTGATGGTTGTAAAGCTTGGAAATTCCGTGGGCAATTCTTTTCCGCGCACAACCAACCTGATGACGGCGCTTGATTTTCTGGTGCGGGAAGCGGCTGACAGGCGTGTGCCAATCGCGATCAATTTAAGTTTTGGCAACAATTACGGTGCGCATGACGGGACATCGCTCCTGGAGCAATATATCAATGAAATATCGAATTTCGGGAGAAACTGCATTATTGCAGGCACGGGAAACGAGGGGGCTGCGAGGGGTCATGCGTCGGGGAATTTAAGCGGCGGGGCGGGGGTCGCGGAGTTTGCGGTTGACCCGGGGGAGCGCTCGCTTACTCTACAGTTATGGAAAAATTTTACAGATGAGTTTTTGATTGAGCTAATCGCGCCAAACGGGGAGCGGGAAACTTTGCGGGAGGGCAGCGGGAGCGTGCGGCCGGGACAGGTGCGCCAGGCACTTCTTGACCGGACACAGGTGGCAATTTATTACGGGGAGCCAAAACCATATTCCGTTAATCAGGAGATTTATTTTGCGTTTATTCCAACTGCGGGTACAATTGCGGGGGGTACCTGGAGGCTTGTACTTACACCAATCCGCATTGTGTCGGGGGAGTACCGCCTTTGGCTTCCGGGCAGCGGGGCACTGGCAAGGGAAACCGGTTTTTTGCGCGGCACGCCGGAAACGACACTCACAATCCCCTCAACGGCAGCAGGTGTGATCTCCGTGGGGGCATATGATTCCGGAACGGGAAGCTATGCATATTTTTCCGGCCGGGGTTTTGCGGTTGGGACAAGGCAGGAAAAGCCGGATCTGGTTGCGCCGGGGGTGGATATTCTGACGGCGGCACCGGGGGGCGGGTACAGTTTAAAGACGGGCACTTCAATGGCTGCGCCGTTTGTTACGGGGGCGGCTGCACTTATGATGCAGTGGGGGATTGTGGAGGGAAATGATGCGTATTTGTATGGGGAGAAGGTGAAGGCGTTTTTGAGGAGGGGGGCGGGTAGGCTTGCGGGTTTTAGGGAGTATCCGAATAGTCAGGTGGGGGATTGTGGTATTATAGTGTCAAGTTAGTGAGAAACCAGTAAAATCAATGGGTTCCACTGATTTCGTCCAAGAAAAAATACCGTGAAAACGGTGAAAAAAAGGTGGGAATTTTTAAATTTCCACATCGTGGATGGAAAAATCAGAATACTTGACATTAAAATAACATCAGGCATTATAGACAGCTTTCGTCTGTGGGGAATATTAAAAATTCTAAGGAAGCATTCTCAGATTGTTTGATTCTCTGTTTCATTCTAGTATTGTTCTATGTTGTTATGTCGGATCTGATTTTTCTTTACCCTATTTATCCAAACCCGATTACCCAAGGGAAAATGTTGGATATTCTATCGAATTATAGATTTGATAGGATTGGCTACTTATGAAAAGTAATGTTTGCTTTCCACAGAGTGTAAAAATGATGACTCAGACATAAGTTGCGAAAGGAGAACAACGAATGGCAAAAATCATAGCCATCATGAACGAGAAGGGCGGCGTTGGGAAATCCGCCACCGCCACGACCCTTGCCTACCTGCTTGCAAAGCGGGGGAAGAAAACCTGCCTAATTGATTTTGACGGACAAGGGCATTCCAGTATTATCTATGGTGTGAAAAACACCAACAAATTAGAAATAACAATCAACACATTGCTGCGTATGGTGATCGAGGAAGAACCGTTACCGGAACCGGACAGCTATATCTTAAAGCATGAAAGCGGTGTGGAAGTAGTTCCATCCAACTCACAGCTTTTCACGTTGGAGCGCAACCTGTGCAACGTTGATTTCCGGGAGCGGATACTGACGCAGTATGTGGATATCATCCGGGACAGATATCAATACATCATCATTGACTGTATGCCACAGATGGGAACGCCGATGATCAATGTAATGATGTGCGCGGACAGCATTGTTGTTCCAACACAGGCGGAACTACTGTCCACGCAGGGGCTGGCGGAACTGCTGAAACATTACCAAATTATTCGCAGAAACAGCAACCATAAGCTGCGGATTGAAGGCATCCTGATCACGATGGATTCGCCGAATACGATTGTGTCGGCGCAGGTGCGGGGGCTGATTGAACAGGGATTTGCCGGGACTGTCCCAATCTTCCAGACACATATCCCGCGCTCTATCAAGGTGGCGGAGGCTGTGCTGTACCATAAAACAATCTGTGAGTATATGCCAAATAACCCGGCGGCGGTTGCGTATGAAAAATTTGTGGACGAGCTTTTAGGGGCAGAAACCACAGTGGACGGGAAGGGGGTGCGTGCAGTTGGGTAGACCAAAGGTCAGCCTGGAGGATTTCAACGATATGCTGAATTTCGAACAGGGGGAGGAAAATGAACCCATATCACCCTACAAAACTTCTCCTGGCTTAGAATCTATGCCTGCCCAGAATGCTACGTTAGGGCATGGCGGCATCCTGGAAATGGATTTCTCACAGATGGAACCGTTCCCGGAACACAAGTTCAAACTGTATGAGGGGCAGCAGCTTGAAGACATGGTGGAAAGCATCCGGCAGTTTGGCATCCTGCTCCCAATCATCCTCTGGCATACGGAGGATGGGAAATATCTGATTCTGAGCGGGCATAACCGCCGCAATGCCGCCATGCTTGCGGGGCTGACGAAAGGCCCGGTGATTGTCCGGGAAGGGCTGACACAGGACGAGGCAGTGCTGATTGTAACGGAAACAAACTTACGGCAGCGTTCCTTTGCAGATATGAGCCATTCGGAGCGGGCATATTGTCTGGCACAGCATTATGAAGCATTGAAATCACAGGGCAGGAGAAATGATCTTTTGACCGAGATTGAAATGTTCCTAAACCCGCATGAATTAAGGGAAAATTCAACTTCGTCTGAACTTCAGACGAAGTTGCGGGCAGATGAAAAAATTGGACAAGAATACGGGCTTTCGAGGGATAAAGTGGCAAAATATATCCGTATCTCCAAACTTATTACATCGCTTATAGATAAGGTGGATACCGGGGAAATTGCCTTCCTTGCTGCCTATGACCTGTCCTTTGTGGAGGATGCTGAAAAACAACAGCGGGTTGCAGAACTTATGGCAACGGATGGTTATAAGCTGGACATGAAAAAAGCAGAACTGCTCCGCAATTATTACGAAACCGGGAAACTGACGGACACCGCACTGGTACAGATCCTTTCCGGCGAGAAAACAAGGAAACCGAAGGGCGACCGACCACAACCCTTCAAGGTCAGACCTGCTGTGATCACCAAGTATTTTACCACCGGGCAGAGTACAAAGGAGATTGAGGAAACTATTGACCGGGCGTTGGAATTTTATTTTAGCAGCCAGGACACGGGAAAGATTTCCGAGGGAAACCTAGAAGCGGAATAAAAACAAGAAAAAATCAGGAGCGCACAGGACAGTCTAGCAGGCGGCAGACAAAAGGCTTTTGGGCAATGGGATAGGAACCCCTTTCTTCCAAGATCCTGTGCGCCCGACAAAAATAAAAAACAAAACCAAGAAACGGGGGTGATGGCTTGAACAGAGTGACCAGACTGGCCGACCTTTATGCAGCGTCGGTGCAGGAATACACAAAAACACCGGGGGAATGGAAGGGGCTTCTGTCCTGTGTCGCAAGGTTTTACAAGCGTTCGTTTGATAATGCAGTGTTGATCTATGCGCAGAGGCCAAACGCCACGCAGCTTGGGACGTTTGACGAATGGCACGATAGGCGCATTGGCCGCAGTATCAACCGTGGGGCAAAAAGTATTGCCGTGATTGACATGGAGAACCCGAACGCGAGTATCAAGTACCTGTTTGATTTCCTTGATACGAACGGGAGCGTCCAGTCTTACCGCAACCTCCAGAGATACCTCTGGGAACTGGAGGAGCAGTATCGCCCGGAAATCCTGATGAGATTCCGTAGGAAGTACGGCCTCCCAGCGGTCAGCATGGAAGAATGCCTGTACCAGATGGCAGGACAGCGTGTGAGGGAGATACTGCCGGCCTACTTAGAGGACTTTCAGGTGACGGACGAGGGCAGCCCGCTTTACGGGATGCCAACAGCGGCAGTGAAAGCAGAGTTTTCCGCCCTTGTGGAAGAAAGTGTTGCCTATGTTGTATTTTCAAAATGTGGCCTCCCAACAGAACAGTTTGACGATAAGAGTTTTGAAAACATCCGTAACTACAACAGCCCCCCGCTTTTCATGGCATTAGGGAATTGCACCGTTTCCATCGCAAGACCGATTTTAAGGGAGGTCTACCAGGAAATCCAGGACATCAAAGACGAAAGGAGCAAAGATTATGAGGACAGAACCGTTGATGAACCTTATTTACCAACCGGGCAGGGACGGGATGATGTACCCCGAACTTCAGATTTCCACGGACGCACAGAGCGACCGAATGCCAGTGGGCAGGTTCGGCAGTCTGTGGAAGGAGTATATGATGGAAAAACACCCGCACCGCCTTTCCGAACTGGTGGCGCAGGGGAAGATAAACGAAATGATCCAGCAGGTCAACCGGGAGGCGGAGAAGCGGAAGGAGGAGTTGCTACAGCAGTTTCTGATAACACAGCCGATGCCGGAAACGGAGGACACGATGGAGCGGGTGGGGCATCTCGCCATGATTATGAGGGAAGCGGAGGAAACCGTGACAAACGAAGTGGTGCTAAAGATCAGGTAATACCGCAATCGGGGCAGGTTACACAACCGTCCGCAGATGAGAAGAAACCGTCTGCGGGCGGTTTTTTTGTTGTTCCGCCAAGGACACAGAACCAGACAACAGGCGAAATAACCACGGAACCGGGGCAGGAAACACCAGTGAAAGAGGAAGCGATTCCCGAAAAATTAGAACAGGGGGAAGAAAAAGGGGCAGGAAACAACGGAACGCCAAAACCAGCGGTACAGACACTGGAAGCGGTGGAAAACAATGCCCTTGTGGATTCGGTGTTATGTGCGGACGATCTGACACCGGATGCAGCGGAATGGCTGAAAGAAATTGCGGAATTTTACCAAAAAAATGATGACCCGGAACTGAGGGCGCACGTCCTGCGGCTCTTTTACCGGGGGATGGACAGAAACTATACCACAAAAAGTGGGGAGTACAGCCTGCGGACTATAGCAGATGGAGAAAAATTGACCATCCAAGAGGGGAAAAGCAGTAATTCCTACACTTATGAGAAGCTTTCGAAACGGGTGGAACAGTTAATTCGGGATGGGAGCTATCCATATCCCGAAATGGGGAAACAAACGGAAGGGCAGGAGAAACAGGGGGAAAGCCAAGCATTGCCTGTTAAGGATGAGGGAGAAGAAAACGCAGAGCAAGGGAACAATGAAACGGAAAACGTAAGCAAGGAAGTGGCAGGTGAAAAAAATATAGTCCCCAAAAGTGTGGACGAGAAAAGCGCAGGGAGAGAAAGCGAACGGGATGCCAGGCAGGGGAATGCCAGCCTGCCAATGGGGACACCAAACCCGCAGGATATCATCGATTATTATCTGTCAAAGCAAACCGCTTACCAGGGTGGGAAGCAAAGGATTTATGAAGCAATGACCACTTTGGCTTCCCCGAAAGACCGCACTGACATACTAAAAAAAGAGTATGGAATTGGTGGTTTGGCTTCCAGTTTGGACAATGGCGGGCATATCCGGATCATGTACGATACCTCCGGCTTTGAAATTGATTACTCCGAAAATGGGATGGAGATACAGGAACACCTCACTTGGAAGCAGGTAGAAAAACGGATCATGGAACTGATTCAAAAGGATATGTACCTTTCCGGGGAGGAGAAAGCAGAACTGAAGCAGAATGGGAAATATTACCCTGACGGGAAGTTACCGGGGCGGGAAAGACCGGAGGGGGAACAGCTTTCCCTGTTTGAACTGGGGATAGGGGAGGATGATGGGGATAACACCCGTGCGGACAGCGATGCCATGTTGGACACGGAAGGAATGTTGGATGGAGTGGCAATACCATATATGGAAACAGTACCAGATCGTGCAGCCCATCCAGAGGAAAAGGAAAATGCACAGGAGATAGATGGACAAGCCTTACTAAGTGCCACCACCAAACCGCCCCAGAGCCAATACCCAGTGGTACAGCCCACTGCAACTAACCCAAACTATCATTTTTCCGAAGACCACCACCTTTATGATGGCGGCGCAAAAACCAAATGCCAGAACAACATTGCAGCAATCCGCCTGTTAAAGGAACTACAGGCGCAAAACCGTATGGCAACGGCAGAGGAGCAGACCACCCTTGCGAAATTCGTTGGCTGGGGCGGTCTTGCGAATGCCCTGACACCGGGCAGGCTCGGATGGGAAAGCCAGTATGGGGAAATCAAAAACCTGCTGACCGAGGAGGAGTTTGCCGCAGCACAGGAAAGCACCCTGACCGCCTATTACACAGAGCAGGGCATCATCCAACATATCTATGACGCGCTTGGACGGTTTGGCTTCCACGGCGGCAACATCCTAGATCCTGCGATGGGAACCGGAAATTTTTTCTCCGTCCTGCCGGAAAGCATGGGAAATTCTAGGCTGTACGGGGTGGAGATTGAGCCAGTTTCCGGCAATATTGCAAGACAACTCTACCCGGAAGCGGACATCCAGATCACAGGCTTTGAAACAACGGACTACCCCAACCAGTTCTTTGATATTGTAATCGGCAACATCCCATTCAACGCCATCCGGGTAAACGACCCGAAGTACAACCGTTATAACTTCCGCATCCACGATTATTTCCTAGCAAAATCCCTGGACAAGCTGCGACCGGGTGGAATCCTTGCCGCCATCACCTCGAAATACACAATGGACAAGGCGAACCCCACGAACCGGAAATACCTTGCGCAGAGGGCGGAACTGATCGGAGCAATCCGCCTGCCAAACAATGCCTTCCAGCAGGTGGCAGGAACTGAAACCACAACGGATATCCTGTTTTTGCAAAAACGGGAATGGGAAATCGTACCGGATGAAAAAAACAGCCCGTGGCTGTTCATTGAAGAAAATATAGATGGCATCCCGATGAACCGTTACTTTATCGACCACCCGGAAATGGTATTGGGGGAGATAGTATTTGATGAAAGGGTGTACGGCAATGAGAAAGCCACTGCCTGCCATCCGATCCCCGGTGATGATCTCCATAAGCGGCTGGGGGAGGCAGTTTCCTGTCTGAAAGGGAAGTACCATGAACCGGAGTCGGGGGAAGAAGCCCACACTGCAACTGGCAGGGAGAGGCAAAGCATCCCGGCAGATCCGGCAGTCCGTAACTTCTCCTATACGCTGGTGGATGGAAAACTGTATTACCGGGAACATTCCCGGATGTACCCGCAGGATATGGAAGGGAAGAAAGCGGGTCGTATCCGGGGGCTTGTGGGGGTCACAAAATCGCTCCGGGCTTTGATTGATTTTCAGAATGAAAAGGAAAGTGTACTGGGCAAAAATGAGTATGAATCTGCCCTGAAATACCATATCGAAGAATTGAACCGGGTTTATGACCGCTTTGTGACGGAGTACGGATACCTAAATTCCAGAACCAATGTCACCGCTTTTTCGCAGGATGCCAACGCGCCGCTCCTGCGTTCCATCGAAAAAGAGCGGAAAGAGGAAAAAGGGGTATATGACAAGACCGCAGTATTCTACAAGGCAACCATACACCAAAAAAGCCTGCCAGCCGTGGTGTTTTCTGCGGGGGAGGCATTAAAAGTATCCTTAAATGTCAAAGGGAAGGTTGACCTGGGATATATGGCGGGCTTGTACCAGAAACCGGATGGAAGCCGGGCAAGTACAAAGGAAATCATTGCAGAACTGGATGACCAGATCTATCAAGACCCCGTGCTGTATGGCGGCAACCCGAATGCAGGCTGGCAGACGGCCGGGGAATACCTGAGCGGCCATGTGAGAGAAAAGCTGGCAGAAGCCGTCTTAAAAGCAGAGGAAGAACCGGGGCGTTTTGCCCGCAACGTGGAAGCACTAAAGAAGGTGCAGCCCGCCCCTCTGACCGCACAGGAGATCCGCTTTTCCCTTGGAACGCCGTGGATTCCGGTGGAGGTCTACCAGGAATTTATGTATGAAACCTTCCAGACGCGGATGAAAAACCAATGGAGCAGCCATGCAACCGCGATAGAGTATTCAAAATACAGCGGGGCATATTTTATCACCAACAAGGGGAACGAGGGGGATTCGCTCCGGGCAACAACGGTTTATGGAACGGGGCGGATCAATGCCTATGAAATACTGGAGGCATCCTTAAACCTGCGCTTTGTGGAGGTGCGGGATAAGGTAAAATACACCGACCCGGCAACGGGGGAGGTAAAAGAAAAATACGTCCTAAACAAAAAAGAAACCATCCTTGCCCGTGAAAAGCAGGCGCAAATCAAGGCAGAGTTTGAAAAATGGCTGTTTTCTGACCCGCAGCGGGGGGAAAGGATGGTAAGGCTGTATAATGACCGCTTCAACAACATCCGCCCCCGCGAATATGACGGAAGTGACCTTGTGCTGCCAGATCTGGCGGGGGATATAAAATTAAGGAAACACCAGCTTGATGTGGTGGCACATGGGCTGTATGGGGAGGGAAACCTCCTGATGGCGCATGAAGTGGGGGCAGGGAAGACATATGCAGCCATTGTGCTGGCGCATGAGATGAAACGTCTGGGGAAGGCGAACAAGCCGTTAATTGCCGTTCCGAACCACCTGGTCGGGCAGTGGTCGGATGCATACATGGAACTGTACCCGAACGCCAACCTCCTTGTGGCAGCGAAACGGGATTTTGAGAAACAGAACCGCCGCCGTTTTGTCAGCCGGATTGCAACCGGCGACTATGACTGTATCATTATGGCGCACTCAAGCTTTGAACTGATTGGACTGTCGAGGGAATGGCAGCTTGCCGCCATGCAAACAGAAATGGATGCGGTCACAAAAGGGATTTACGAGCAGAAAAACCGTGCAGGGGAAAACTGGTCCCTAAAGCAGATGAAAATTTTTAAGAAGAACTTACAGACCCGGATTGACAAGCTGTTCTCGGAGGAAAAGAAGGATGATACCATCAATTTTGAGGAACTTGGCGTGGATGCCCTGATTGTGGACGAGGCTCATGCGTACAAGAACAATTTTTCCTACACGAAGATGCGCAACGTGGCGGGGATCAGCAGCCAGGGCAGCCAGCGTGCCATGGATATGCACCAGAAATGCCAGTACATCAACGAAATCAGCAATGGAAGGAATGTAATCTACCTGACCGGGACACCCGTCAGCAACTCAATGGCGGAACTGTATGTGATGCAGAAAACCCTCCAGCCGCAGGAACTAGAGCGGCGAGGACTCCTGATGTTTGATGAGTGGGCGGCAACCTTTGGCAAGGTCACATCCTCGCTGGAAATCAAACCGGAAGGAAACGGCTACCAGATGAAGAACCGTTTTGCACAGTTCCATAACCTCCCGGAACTGATGGGGATGTTTGCGATGGTTGCGGATATCAAAACGGCGGATATGTTAAACCTGCCGACACCAAAGTTAAAAACGGGTGCGCCGCAGGTGATAAAATCCGTCTGCACCCCTGACCAGAAGCGTATCGTAATGGAACTTGCGGAGCGTGCCGAAGCCATCCGGAACGGTTCAGTGGACAGCAGTGAGGATAATTTTTTGAAGCTGACCAACGAAGCGCGCCTGCTCTCCACCGACCCCAGGGCAATCGACCCGAACCTGCCGGACGACCCGGATACAAAACTGAACCTGTGCGCGAAAAACGTGGCAGGGATTTATAAGGAAACCGCAGAAAAGCAACTGACCCAGCTAATCTTCTGTGACCAGGGAACACCAAAGTATGATGGCAGCTTCAATTTTTATGAAGCGATGAAAAAGGCGTTAGTCGGATATGGGGTGACAGAAGCGGAAGTTGCCTTTATCCATAACGCAAAGACTGATTTACAGCGGGAACAACTTTTTGAGAAGGTACGCAGCGGGGAAATTCGTATCCTAATGGGCAGCACAGAGAAAATGGGAACTGGGATGAATGTACAGCAGAAACTGATTGCCCTGCACCACCTTGACGTACCGTGGCGGCCTTCCGACCTGATCCAGCGCAATGGGCGCATCCTGCGCCAGGGCAATGAAAATGAGGAAGTTTCCATTTATAACTATATCACGGAAAACACCTTTGATGCCTACCTCTGGCAGATCCTTGAACAGAAACAGCGATATATCAGCCAGATCATGACCGGACGTTCTGCCCTCCGTACCTGTGAGGACATGGACGAAACGGTACTGCAATATGCACAGTTTAAGGCAATGGCAGCCTCCGACCCAAGAGTGAAAGAAAAGATGGAAACAGACAATGAGATTGGCAGGCTGATGATACTGAAATCCTCCTGGAAAACCGGGCAGATTGAACTTTCCAAAAAGATTAGCAAATACCCGGAACAAATGGAAAGAAAAGAAAAATGGATTAACATACTGCGGAAGGATTTGGAAACCTACCGGGCAAACAAGCCGGAAGAATTCCGGATGGTTGTGGGCGGGAGGGAATACACCGAAAGGGCAAAGGCGGCAGAGCATTTCCTGATCTGCACCCGCAGGCTCGGTGTGGAAACGGGTGCCAGTATGGAAGTTGGCAGTTATGCAGGGTTTTCCGTCCGGTTGGTACGGAAGTTCCGGGATGATGTGGAGATCCAACTCTGCGGGAAGGGGGTCTACCAGGCAGACTGCGGGGAATCGGAACTTGGCAACATTACCCGCATTGTCAATCTAGCGGAACGCCTTACCGAGAGGTTGGAAGACCAGAAAGCGGAACTGGAAAACCTGAAATTACAGATGGAAACCGCAAAGAGGGAATATGGGAAGCCGTTCCCGGAAGAAGAACGGCTGTTGGAGCTGCAGAAGAAAAAGGTACAGCTTGACCTTGCACTGGAATTTAAGGACGGCGGGGAAGACATGGTGGCATCTGGGGAGGATGGGGAAGATAACCAAGGGAGGAACCACAGGAAACCCCTTGTGTCCAGCCAAGAAGCAAAAATGGAACAGGATGAAACGGAAGGGGAAATGATAGAATTGGGTTGATAAGGAGGAATTGACTTGGAGCATGAAATTATACCTGCCCTGATCCGGGCTTTTACCTGCAGGGCATCCGAAATGCTGGAAAGTAGGAAACAGATCAATACAGGAAACTGTGGGTGGTGCAAGGTTTTTTTGATAGGGGAGGAATATGAACAGGAATGAAATCTACTCGTTAATCCGAACAGGGGAAAAAGATTATTCCCTGCGGACGCTTTTTCTGCCGCGTGAGGAAATACAGGAGATGCGCGAACAAGAGTCCGACGTACAGGATAACCTTGAAAAAATGGTTTCGCAGCTTCCGGTCGTGGATGCAGGGATGAAGGGGAGGACAAATTTCATCCTGCCGGATAATGGGAAGCTGCGTTTTTGGGGGATGGATAAGGGCAGGGATTTTGCAAAGCGGGTGCAGTTTAATAGAACAGACTGCCATGGTACACAGGAGGAGGTTATGGCGCAGCTTTTGGATAAGCTGCGGGAACGGGGCTACCAGCCAAGACCAAATGCCTGCTTCCGGAACGTGGATATCTTGGGAACGCTGCAAAAGATTATGGAGCATAACACGGAGTACCACCAAACAGACTTCCGGCATGACAGAGAAATGTTGCTGGATGCGATGGAAAAAGAAGGTTTGCCAAAATACTTTTTCTGGCTTACCCGCCGGAACGGAACCCACTGCTACCGGGAGGAAGATGTGTATATGAAAGGAACTTCTCCATATAATGCATGGAATGCAAACGGCAATTTGACGGATGGGCATCCAATGGCATTTTTACTGGAATTGCAAAACAGAACGGAGAATGGGGTGAGGGGGAACATTTTTGAAATTGATTACCAGAAGCATCTGGATTACCTCAGTACCCATTCCATTCCCCCTGTTTGTGTGGATATTTTATTCCGAAACCGATTTGGATACCGGACGTTTGGGTTTGAAGATTATGCAGAAAACTGGGAAAACATCGTGCGGGAGTATGGGAGGGCAGAAAAAATCCGGTATGTGGCAGGGGATTTTGAAGCACTCACGGATACCGTTTTAAAGGCACGCTGGATGTTCTTTGAAGATGCAAAAGAGATGGGGGTGGGGGACTACATAAAAGAGATTGAGAAGGAAAGGCTTCATGGGTACGGGTATACGGCGGATGACCTGCTCCTGACTGGACCACTGGACGCAGAGAAGGCAATCCAGTATGGGCTGGAATGTTTTATGCTGGAACAGGACAATTCCAAAGAACGGTTGACCGACCTGAGAGCCTATGAATGGGCAGTATCGCGGCGGAAGCTGTTCGGGATGCTTGCCAGTGAGAAAGCAATCCTTAAATATTTCAAACAGGATGCCCAGCCGCTCTTTACGGAGGGGGAGATGCAAAAAATCCATGCCCTCGTACTGCAAGCCGGGATGCGGAACGAACCGGAAGAAAACGGGCTGCTTGGCAGTATCCTCCGAAAAACAGAATGTGTGTTATCCGGAGGAATATGCCAGGATATCCAAGAGAAGATTCCAGGGATGTTGGCACAGGAGGGATGGCAGGGGGAAATGGAACCGTGAGCCATAGGGAGGGGAATAGGATGGAGCGGCACACAGAAAAAGGGAAACGCCCGATGCCTTTCACAGAGGAGCAGATGAGGCAAGTCTTTGATACCAACCTGATTGATTTTGCCGTAAAACATGGGTATGAGATTGAGAAGGGCGACCGGAACACCGTCCATGTAAAGCACAGCGGCGGGCTGTACCTGTTCAAGCATGGGCGGGGATACTACCAGTTTGCGGGCGGGAAATCCGGGAACATCATCCAGTTTGTGCAGGAATATATGGGCATTGCCGATTTTAAGGATGCAGTGGGGTTTATCCTTGGCTGCCACGCCTACGAACAGACGGAACATTATGTCCCGGTGGCGGAGAAAGAGCCGAAAGGGGAGCTGGTGCTGCCGGAGAAAGATAGAGGATGCAACCAAACTTTTGCCTATCTGACAAAAACCCGTGGCATTGACTGCGGGATAGTGGGGGAGATGATAAAGCAGGGGAAAATTTATCAGACCATTACCCATAAAGATGGATACCGCTTTAAAAACTGTGCCTTTGTTGGTTATGATGAAAATGGAAAGGCACGTTATTGCGCACTTCGTGCGCCGGGAAAAGACAGCAAGTTCCGGCAGGATGTTGAGAATTCGGATAAAACTTATGGCTTTTGCATGGAAGGACATTCCAACCGGGTATATGAGTTTGAAGCACCGATTGATGCCATGAGCCATGCTACGCTCTGCAAACTGTATGGTATGGACTGGCAGGAAGACCACCGGGTTGCAGAAGGATGCCTGTCTGACAAAGCCCTTGCCCGCTATCTGAAACTCCATCCAGAAATCCGGGAGATTGTGTTCTGTTATGATAATGATATGGATGGCAGGGATGCAAAAGGACAGCCGCACAACCATGGGCAGGTACAGGCGGAACGATCCGCAGCGGTGTTCAAAAAAGCTGGATATAAGGTTTATATCCAAACGCCGCAGGGAAAGGATTTTAATGAAGATTTGATGGTGTTTTGGGAGAAGATGGAACAAGAGGAAAAAAATTTGAAAGAGATACAAGGGATGATACAGGAGTGTGAATGTTTATAAAAACAGCATAAAGAGATATCTGAGAAACAAGGAGAAGAAACATTTAGGGTAGAAGACCATGGACAAAAAACACGGATATGGAATGAAATCTATAGTTATCGTAAAAATTGTAAATTGTTCTGGAATAATGTGGTAAATTGTGATAAAATCTTCTTTAAGAAGGAGTGATATCTATGATTGACCAAAATACAATAATTGAGATTATAAATAAGGGGTTGCCTATTGTTGCATCCTCCCCGGTGCTGATCAAATTGATCGAAACCGTTGGAGGTGTTGTAAAAGCCTTATATACCCCCACACTGACTTTAAAAAACGGTAAAGCGGAAGTGGATGTGGAGATGTACCGAAAGCAGCAAGAAGGAAAACTGATGGAAAATCAGCCGTTTACGTTATACGAGATTACAAAATTAAAAAATTTTGTAAGTTCTGCCAATTTTGCAGCAATAGAATTGCAGGGGAATAATGAGCAAGTGAATCCTGAAGTGGAATTTGATTGGATTATGCGTTTCTTTGATGCAGTAGGCAATATCGGCAGCGAAGAATTACAAAAGTTATGGGGCAAGGTGCTTGCGGGTGAAATGAAACGATCTGGTACTTGTTCCCTGAGAACAATGGACATTATTCGAAACTTATCCCAAAGGGAAGCAAAGATTTTCAATAAATTAAGCCAGTATGTTTTACAAAGTGAGGGTTGTTATTTTATTTTAGACAATGGTTTTTTGGGAAAAAGTGAGAGCAATGTGGAAAGTTATAATTATATATTAAAAACGGGTTTAAACTATTCAGGCAGTATAATCCCGATGATTGAATGCGGATTGCTGTCTGTGGATAATGCTCTTGCAACTGACTTTGAAAGCAATAAAGTTCTTAGCATCCAGAATCAAGAAATTGCTTGCTTTATAATTGCGGACAGTGACAGTAAATTTAATTCCATATCCATTGAGCCTTATTTTTTAACGAAAAGTGGGATTGAATTATACAATATTATTCAAGGAATGTCAGATTACAACGCCAATAATGATTATCCCATTCTTTGTTTAAGGGAATTAAAAAAACAATATCCAAATTTGACTTTTTCTGCCCATAGGATAATAGGAGAAAATGATTTTGAGGCAAACGATTTATTATGAGCTGAATAGTGGTTGCGCCTTGCGTATATTATCTACAAGGAATGCTGTGGTATAAAACGGTTGACTGAATTTTATGAATCAAACGACATAGGAGAAATCAAGTAGAGGCGACAGTTGGAACAATGTTTCTGTAATTGGCGGATTTGTGGGTGAAACAATTGGCTATATGCCTAGTTTCAAAGTGGGAGAAACTATTGTTAGAGGTACTCAAAAATGATGTGGTTAAGGTTGTAAAAATAGTTGCATTTGACATAAAAAGTGTAGCAAGTACCGTATCAAAAGAAATTAAAAGTTTTGTAGTGGATTTGCCAGTCTATTTGGATTTTAGGTTCTTTTGTAAATGTTCTTTTTAAACGATTTTTTAGGAGGTAAAATAATGTATATTGCGGTAAATTTAAATGATTTTCCACTTCCTCAAACAGTAACATATGATTGCGATTATGCAGGCGAATTATATAAATATTTGGATAATTATTCTACGTATATCCAAGAAAAAATAGGAAAAGAGTATCCGGATACAATTAAAACAATTGATAGCAATATTGTGCAAACCAAAAAATGTATACTATCATATTATAATGGAAAAATAAGTGAGGCATATAATTGTATAAAAAATATATTAGAACAATATGTTGATTCTCCGTTTGTTGTAGCACCAGTTGATAAAAATTATGCATTTAGAGGATCTGCTGTTAAAGAGTTAAGACCAAAAATATATTCTAATGAGAAGTATGATCCAATATATGATAAGATGTTGAACCATGATCTTTCTTTTTATCGGGCAAGAACTGGTGTAGAAATAATTCAAGAGAAAGATATGTTTCATATTCCGTTTAATAAAAGAGGAATTATAAATACACAACGATTTAGCATCGCAGGCTTACCATGTTTGTATTTGTCCACATCTTCATTTGGTGCGTGGCTTGAATTAGGATTGCCAGAAGCAGAATATTTTCAAGTGTCATCATTTAAAATTCCGAAAAATTTGAAAGTATTAAATTTGTGCATACAACAACATCTGATAAATGGAATGTCAAGTTATATAGAAAATGACTATGAAAAAAATATAGTGCTAAGTAGTCTGGAAATATTTCCGCTTATTATAGCAACATCATATCATGTTTCTGAAACGGATAGAAAGTTTAAGTCAGAATATATTATTTCACAGATTATAATGCAGGTATGTAATGAGTTGGATATAGATGGAGTTGCATACTTGTCAAAAAGAATGTTGGATTATTATGCGTATCCACAAGCAATAAATCTTGCGATTGCCATACCATATAATGAAAAATGTCTTTATTGGCAAAGAGCGAATGAAATATTACTTACTAAGCCGATTCGTTTTTCGGATTTTTTAAGAGAAAGAATAGACAATAATATAGAAAATCAAAATTTCAATTCATATGTCAATGAGATATATAAGGATGGGGAACATAATGAGATTGTTCTGGCAGGAAATATTGAAAAGTATACGATGACGAAGCATTCGGCATTTGATGAATATCTTTTAAAACAAGAATTTTATAATTTTAGTGAAATATGCAAGTAGTTGTTATATTAAATTCCTGTTTGTGGGAAAAGTTTAGGATATATACACAACATCATTTTTGAGTAAGTAAAAATCAAGAGCAGTAATAATCTATTTTCTGCTCTTGATTTTTTGTTTTTAGGGATGGCAGGGGGAAATGGAACTGTAAGTAAGCTATGGGGAGGAGAACAGGATGGAGTGGCACACAGAAAAAGAGAAACGCCCGATGCCCTTCACAGAGGAGCAGATGAGGCAGGTCTTTGATACCAACCTGATTGATTTTGCCGTAAAACATGGATATGAGATTGAGAAGGGCGACCGGAACACCGTCCATGTGAAGTACAGCGGCGGGCTGTACCTGTTCAAGCATGGGCGGGGATACTACCAGTTTACGGGCGGGAAATCCGGGAACATCATCCAGTTTGTGCAGGAATATATGGGCATTGCCGATTTTAAGGATGCAGTGGGGTTTATCCTTGGCTGCCGCGCTTACGAACAGACAGAACATTATGTCCCGGTGGCGGAGAAAGAGCCGAAAGGGAAGCTGGTGTTGCCGGAGAAAGATAGAGGATGGACCAGACCTTTACCTATCTGACGAAAACCCGTGGCATTGACTGCGGGATAGTGGGGGAGATGATAAAGCAGGGGAAAATTTATCAGGCTATTACCTATAAAGATGGATACCACTTCAAAAACTGTGCCTTTGTTGGTTATGATGAAAATGGAAAGGCGCGTTATTGCGCACTCCGTGCGCCGGGAAAAGACAGTAAGTTCCGGCAGGATGTTGAGAATTCGGATAAAACTTATGGTTTTTGTATGGAAGGACGTTCCGACCGGGTATATGAGTTTGAGGCACCGATTGATGCCATGAGCCATGCCACGCTCTGCAAACTGTATGGCATGGACTGGCAGGAAGATCACCGGGTTGCAGAAGGATGCCTATCCGACAAAGCCCTTGCCTGCTATCTGAAACTCCATCCGGGAATCCGGGAGATTGTGTTCTGTTATGATAATGACATGGATGGCAGGGATGTAAAAGGACAGCCGCACAACCATGGGCAGGTACAGGCGGAACGATCCGCGGCTGTGTTTGAAAAGGCTGGATATAAGGTTTATATCCAAACGCCGCAGGGAAAGGATTTTAATGAAGATTTGATGGTGTTCCGGGGGAAGATGGAGCGGGGGAGGGAAAGCATTGCAGTGGAGGAAGTTTTACAAGAATGCCCATAACACATGGGGATAGGGTCTTATTTTGGAATCGCCATTGAAAAGCAAAAATAAGAATGCTATAATGATAGCAGAACAAACAGAAATGGATCATAGAGGAAAGGGGCGGTTGCATTTGGAAGCAAAATACCATATGACAAGAGAGGAAAATATCTTTGTTGCAAAGAGAAATATCATAGATTACATTTGGAAAAGTGCAAAACTGGAAGGGCTGGCAGTGACTTACCCGGACACGGAGGCAATCTACAATGGAATGAGTGTCCAAGGGGTAAAAGTATCGGATATCGTGGCGGTCAATAACTTAAAGCACGCATGGCAGTTTGTCCTGGATACGCTGGACTACCCGACAGATTATCCTTTTGTATGTAAAATCAACCAGTATGTCGGCGGGGACAACCTGATTATCCGGGCAGGCTATCTGCGGAATATGCCAGTCAGCATTGGCGGTACGACATGGAAGCCGGATATGCCGATTGAATCCCAGATCAAGGAGCAGATGGGGGAAATCAACCAGATTGAAAATCCGACCGACCGGGCACTCACAATGATGCTTTACCTTGTACGCAAGCAGATGTTCCTTGACGGGAACAAGCGGACTTCCATGTTGGCAGGCAACCATGTTATGATTTCAAACGGGTGCGGGATCATCTCCATCCCGATTGAATTACAGCCGACATTCACAAAGATGCTGATTGAATTTTATGAATCAAATGATATGGGAGAGATCAAGCAATTCCTGTATGAGAACTGTATTGATGGGATTGCATTTGAACCGTTGCCGGGGCAGGAGGAAGAACCGGAAAGATAGAATATTCGAAAATCGGGGAAGTGTCATGGGAAACCGTGGTACTTCCCCTTTTTGATTGCGGATAGTTGCATCCTGCTTTTGGGGCAGTTTTATCCCCGCTTTTTCAGGCGAAGCAACTGCCACGCCCACGGCGGGGACTTGGCAGGCAAGTATCCATAGGGAGGGCAGCAAAACCGGAAAGATGCCTGTTAAGGCAGGAATAGGTTTGTGAAACAAACCGTGAAAACACCGTACAGGCAAAGCCTGTACCCTTGTTAAAGCATAGCAAAGGCTGTTAAAAATCAGTTAATTACAAAAACACACTGCCAAAAGGAAAAAGTTCTAACCGTCTAGCGAAACAGTCAGATTATTGCAACGAAAAAGCCTGCCATATCTGACAGCCTATCGCTATAAATTTGAGAAGATGTTTTTTGATCCTTATCATCTTATCCGATCCAACGGCTTACAAAATCAACACCGATTTTGTAAGCCGTTTTTCTGATCTGAAAGTGGGGAAAGAATAAAAGATTTTTCAAATTTTTCATTCAATAAGTTTGTGTCTGCGCTGCATCCACAAACTTGAAATGTGCAAAAAAGCAGTGCGGAAATGAGGAAAAACATGGCAAAACGCAGTGACCGCATTATTACCTCTGTCTACCTGACAAAGGAAATGTGCGAGCAGGTTGATCAGATGGCAGCCAAGGGGCATATCTCGCGGAATGAACAGATACGCCGTTACATCGAGAAAGGGTTGGACGTAGAGGGTTACAGCCAGAACATTGATTTTATTGCGGGGATTATCCGGCAGGAACTTCTGGCGATCTACCATATCGAGGATATCAAGGCGGTGGTGGAGCAACAGGCAAACCGGATTGCAAAGATGCACATGAAATCCGGGAAGGTTGATGCCGCCGCATTCTTTCTGTTAATTAAGGTGCTGATGAACATGGCACAGGAGGGAACGAGCGACCAGTTTGACCAGATGCTAAGCGAAGCCATCGCATTGGGGGTGGATTATATGCAGAAAAAGGATTTTCAAATCAACAGCTTCTTGCATGATACGGACAACCTGCGTGGGATGGCAGAGGGATTATAGGAAGCAACTACAACTAAGAGGTAAAACAAAAAAAATAGGAAAGGGAATGAAAATGGACATACGGAAAGGGGCAGCAAATGGATATTCCGCAGATGGTGACACAGTATTGCGGGAAATAGAGGAGGCGGCACTGGCATTTGATAGGGTTCGGGATCGATTGTGGGTGCAGCTTGTGGGGAGAAGTAACCCCTTAGTACAATCCGAAAAATATCCCTACAAAAAAGTAGAGGGGATCGACCTTGTGACCATCTACCGGGTACGGGAAGAATATGGGAAACCGTACAGGGGCGACCCGGTTGTGGACAATGCCATGCTGAGGAAATGGCGGGTTGACCCACACTGTCTTGACTGGATTGCACTAAAAAGTACAATGCGCCAGATGCCTGTGCGGATCACAACATTAAATGATCTGTTCCGGAAAGATATAAAGACAGTAGCCCCGGAAGAAATGTATTGCGAAAGTGGTATGGACTACATCCTGACGAATCCGGAGATCAGTTATGGTGCAGTCACATTCCAATATCCGGGGGTATTGCAGGCGTTGGCAGAAAACAGTGGTTCGGATCTTTATCTTCTTCCCTTTAGCCCTCATGCCGTGGCAGTAAGGAGGGCGGACTCTGGGACGGAGGTAAAAAAGTTGCAGCACTTGCTATTGATAATAAACACAACAAAAGAACCGCCGGGGGAAATCCTGTCAAACCATATATACCGCTATGACGGGAAAGAACAGAAATTATCCTGTGCGACCACGGAAGAAGAAACCGAGGAAATGTTAAAGGAAGTTTTGGCAGGGCGGGAACGGCTGTCAGAACAGGAGAAACTGGATGAGGAATTGGAGCGGTAAAAAGAATGGAAAGTATGTTTTCAGGAAGGTTATAGAGCAAGCAGACAGCCCAAGTTACCCCACAGGGCAATGCAGTCTATTTTAAAGGCATTGGACATACGAAAAAATATGATTTTTACACGATAATTTGTATCCGCGCATTACCTGACAAAATTGCTTATGCACAGAAAAATAATACAGAAATGGAGATTATAAATGGAAGATTTTGAAGTGTTTGCAGAAAACGTCAAAAACCAGATTTTGGAGTTTCTGCCGGAGGAATATCAGTCGGCATCCGCAGAAATGAAACAGGTGTTTAAAAACAACAATGAGCGGAGGCTGGGCATCAGCATCCAGAAGGAAGGCTGGGAAATCGCACCGATCTTGTACTTAGAGGAATATTACCAGATGTTACAGGAAGGGAATTCAGAAACGGAGGTATTGCAGAGGATCGCAAGAGAATATTTGGACTGTGACCGCGGTATGCCACAGAATGTTGGGGAACTTATACCAGATTTTGAATCAGCAAAGGAACAGCTTTGGTTAAAGCTTGTAGGGAAGGAAAGTAACCAGAGAAAATTGGAGAGGTGCGTCTATAAGGAAGTGGAGGGGACAGACCTTGTGGCAACCTTCCAGCTGCGTGTACGGATTCCAGGGCTGGAAGAAGGGAATATTTCGGTGGATAAGCGGATCATGGAAAAATGGGGGTGCGATGTGGATTCCCTCTATGAAAGCGTATTGGCTAACATGGTTTGTCAGATGCCAGCACAGGTTTCGGAAATAGACTCTGTTCTAACAGGGGATGAGGGAGGGGGAAAACCAGAGGAAGTATCCTGTCAGGAAAAGAAATTATATGTACTGCGAAACACAGAGGAAAGCCACGGTGCAGCCACATTGTTATATCCGGGGGTATTGCAGGCGTTGGCAGAAAACAGCGGGGCAGACCTTTTCATCCTCCCAAGCAGTATTCATGAGGTGCTGGTGATGAAAGCGGATGGGGAAATAAACGCAGGAGAACTGCAATATATGGTAATGGATATTAACCGACATATGGTCGAACCGGAGGAAGTTTTGTCGGATCAGGTATACCGCTATGACCGGGAGAGCCAAAGCCTTTCGATGGCAACCACAAGGGAAGAAACGGAAAAATTATTAAGGGGATTTACCGCTTTGGAGGCACAGGAAATATCGGATATGGAACAGGAGCAATAAAAAAGAGAAATGATTATTTTATTGACGGGAAAGCAGATACTTTCATAAAACGAGTTTGGAAAGATGATATTAGAAATCTCTGGGAAGGGGTGATATCGCATTTCTATTTTAGTCTACAAGCAGCGTTTTTTAAATCCAAACTACAAGAGTGCCGCAGGCAAAAACTATGCCCATGTCCGCTATATTGCCACCCGTCCGGGGGTGGCGAAAAATAAGGGCATGGATCACGGGCTGTTTGGCTGCCTGGTACCGGGCAGCTCACTGACCGAATTCCCGGACTGGAAAACGGTGGCACAGCTTGTATATCAAAATTCCAGAAGGCACGTCACCATGTACCGCAGTGTGGTTTCCTTTGGGGCAGAAACGGCAAGGGAACTGTACCTGACCGACCAAAAGGCATGGCAGCGATATATTGAAAACCATGTCCGCACGGTTGCGGAAAAGAACGGCATCCGGCGGGAAAACTTCCAGTGGGCGGCGGCACTCCACCCGGAAAAGGAACACCCCCATATCCATATCGTGTTTTGGGATAAGTCGGAAGAACGTGCGAAAATCAGGAACCCCTTTACCCCTCCAGCCATCCCGAACAGCATCCGCAGGCAGATGATCAAGGACACGTTTGCCAATCAGATACGGGCGTATGGGGAGGAAAAGAACCGGGCGGCGGCAGAGATCCGCAGGTTTGGGGAGGGGCTGGTGGAAGATTTCGAGCGGCATATCCGGCAGATGGGATGGAAACAATACCAAAAGCTTCGGGAAGGGAACGATATAGAATCCGAGTTGTCAGATGTTTTTGACTTTGGGGAGGAAGTGCTTGCCGGGGCAGCGAAACGGGTGTTCCAGATCAAAGCCACATTCCCCGGACGGGGGAGGATTGCCTACCAGCTATTGCCGCCGGAGTCAAAAAAGCAGGTGGACAGCCTTGTGGCATACCTCTTATCCGAACTCCCAAGCCTTGCGAAGAAGAAGGAGGAGTACATTGAAAGTAAGATGAAAATGGTTCTTCTGTATGGCGGCAGCAAAGCGTACCAAAATACCAAACGCCGGGATTTTGATGTGGAGGCGGACAAAATCCTTGCCAACCGGGTTCTGGGGATGGTAAAGACCTTAAACCGTCTGGATGGTGAGGGGAAGACAGCGGACTACCTGCAGCACCGTGAGGAATTCTATATGGGACAGATGGTTGTGGGGATGTTTGATATGCTTGCCGGGATTGCAGGGGCGAACGAACGCAAGTTTACGGAATGGACAAAAGCCAGGGAAAGGGGCGGGGAACTGTCAAAGGAGGCGAGGAAGGAATGGTATCTGCAGCATCAGGACAAAGGATATGAACACGGATAAAAGAAAGGAAGGGGTGGTACATCATCAAAAGCAAGACGGAGTTTTATCAGGCATACTTTGGGGTGTTGGCAAAGAAAGGTTACACCGTCCGCCCGCCGTCCTCCCCAGACTATGTGGCGGACATCTACCGGAAAGAGAAACCACTGGCTTTTTATACCCGGCAGGATGCCATTCTTGCCAACCCGTTTGCCAAGGTGGAGGAAAAACATTTGGAACGGCTGATGAACATTGCAAAAACCACGGCAATCTCCTGCGGGATCTGCACGGAAAAACCATACCAGGAGGAAAATGCAAAGGAAGGGGAAAACGGGGTGGTGCGCATCAAGCAGCATAACGGGGTTGTCCTAAGCTGCAAACACCACCCGCTTTTGGGTTATGTACTTTCCACTTACCGCGAGGATACTGCACATGGGGGAATCCCAGTCCAAAGGCAGTATTTTTACAATAAGGAAGCAGCTTTCGAGGATTTTGCCCTGCGCAGCGGGTTGGTGGATGCGCGGAAACTGTTTAATGAAACAGAACTTGCCATCCTCCATTCCGGGCTTGTAAAGCTGCGGACAGTGGACAGCGACCTTGACCGGGAAGGGCTGGATGCGGTTGCTGCGCTGATTGGGCGTATTGAAGAAATCGTGCCAGAGCTGGCAGGGAAAGGGGCTGGAATTGTCGCGAGATTTCAAAGATTGGAACACCTTATGGAACGGGGGCGGTAAATGGTTTTTGGCAGTAGGGCTGTCTGTATAAAATTTTTGTTTGGAATACCGCATATGCGGCAGGAAAGGAGAAAAAATGCACCAGCAACCACAGGGGCAGTCTATCTGGGGAACGATCAACACCTGTATTGAGATCGCCCTGGATGTATATGCGATTATTGCAAAAGACCGGGATGGCAACGAACAGCAGGGAATCATGGTCAAAAAAAGTCGTGCAGGAGAATTATTGTCAGAGAAAGCCGTCAGCGCGGGAAAGGAATCCGGAGAATGGCTCTGCTATGGGAAGGACACAAAGGGAATCCCGCTCCATGAGATTCTGCTGCACCGTATTGCGGACTGTAAGAGGATGGAAAAACTCATTATGGAACAGATCGGGGAACTGAAACGGGATGGAAAACAGGACTGGACGGATTATTTCGGGGAATGCCAGCCACCAAAAACGGCACAGGAATGCGAAACAAACGAGATACGAAAAATCCGCAACGGGGTCTATCTTATCAATGACCTAGCCAATGCAACACTTGCTATAAATGGGAAGATCGCAGACCAGTTTTTGACCCCGGTGGCGGTTGGGTATGGCAGGCGGGAGGGGGAATACCTCTTTTATCATACCCCAGAAAGTGCCATTGTCTTAAATGAACTAAAGGACATTTTTGAGGAGGTTGCCGCCCTTGTTATTTCGGAGGACAGCCTTTATGCGTCACTACATAAACATTATCCAGCATACACGTCTTTCTACAACCAGTGTATGCCAGAAACGGCACAAATCCCAAAGGTGGATGCCCCGGCAGATCTGTTCTTGGCGGGGCAACTTTTAGCAGGGCAGGAGGCAGTACAGAAGGGGGAAGGAATGGAAGCGGTGGGGCATGATTGGGAGTTTGGGGAACAGGTAGATTATGGGATTGGTGAATAAAGACATATTACAGGAAGGAGAAGGATTCAGTCAGTGAAGAAAAAGGAAAAGATCATTTTAAGCCTGATCCTGATGATAACAGGGAGCGTGGTCAACCTGTTTTTTACCGCCGCCTTGCATAGGCTACTTACAAGACAAAATGCCACGTTAACCTTCCTGCCATTTGGTCAGAGTATCAGCGGCTTATTCACAGAACGTCAGCAGATGCTCCTGTTCCTTTCCTTTGAAGGGTTTCTTGTACTCTGCGGCATCCTTTTCTTTTTGCAGAACAGCCGCCCATATCAAAGCACGCTGATCCGGGTGGCAGGGGAAATCTGTACCCCCGCACCAGTCGGGCAGTACCAGCATGGTTCTTCCCGCTGGCTGCGCCCGGATGAACGGGGGAAGGTATTCCAGGCGCAGGTAATTGACCCACATAATAAAGTAATCCGGATGCTGCTGGATACCGGGTATGACGACCTGCCATTTATGGGGGATAAGGATGGAGCAGGGGAGTTAAAGGAAAGGAAGCAAGAGAAGGTAGTGGAGCGGGAAGAATTTATAGAGGATTTCCCGTCGGAACACACCAACATACCAAATGGAGAGGAGGACGATCCTTTTGAAAATGTTAAATATGAAATCCCGGTTGCCCCGCCTGCCACCGGGGAACAGGAAGGACAAGACGGGCAGGAAAAACAAATAGATGAAAGGCAGGGGACAAGCAAGCCATGCAGTCTGGATGATAATGACCCATTAAAATTGTTTGAGAAAGGTGGCATTGTGGTTGGAATGGAGAAATCTAGCGGGAAGGAAACCCTGTATATGGTCGGGGAGGATACCCATACCCTGACCATCGGTGCAACCCGCTCCGGCAAGACCCGATGCTTAGTCATTCAGTCGATCTGTTCTATCGCGCTTGCGGGGGAAAGCCTTGTGGTCAGCGATCCCAAAGCCGAACTGTTCCACTACACTTCGGGCTACTTAAAAAAGTTAGGGTACGAAGTAGTCTGCATTGATTTCAAAAACCCGGAAAAAAGCAGCCGCTACAACCTGCTCCAGCCTGTGATTGACGCGGTGAACGAGGGGGAGATGGAGCGTGCGGAGATGTATGCGTGGGATATCACCAACATCCTTGTGGGGGACAACACCTCAAACGAAAAAATATGGGAAAACGGGGAGAAATCCACGATTGCGGCGGCAATTCTTTGTGTGGTGGTGGACAACCGGAAACGCCCGGAATACCAGAACCTGACGAATGTCTACTGGTTTATCGCAGAGATGAGCAAGACCGTGGGAAACACTACACCAATGAAAGAATACCTTAAAAAGCTGCCGCCAAAGCACCCAGCGCGGGCATTGCTTTCCATTGTGGAGGTCGCGCCGAGTCGCACCAAGGGAAGTTTTGATACCTCCGCCCTGACCACGCTGCGCCTGTTCACCAGCCGTTCCGTCTATGCGGTCACACACCGAAGCGATTACAACATCGCAGAGATTGGAAGGAAGAAGCAGGCATTGTTTCTGATCCTGCCGGATGAGAAAACGACCTATTACCCGATTGCAAGTCTGATGGTTTCCCAACTCTACGAATTGCTGGTGCGCCAGTCTGACCAGCGCGGCGGGCGGCTTGAGAGGCGTGTCAACTTTGTGTTGGATGAGTTTGGGAACTTCACAAAACTGAATGACTTTACGAACAAACTGACGGTGGCAGGCGGACGCGGGGTGCGGTTCAACCTGTTCCTGCAAAGTTTTGAGCAGCTCACACAAAAGTATGATAAGGAAACGGCAGCAATCGTAAAATCCAACTGCCAGACCTGGGTGTATTTACAGGCGGACGACCGGGAAACCCTGCAGGAGGTATGCGATAAGCTTGGGAAATACACGACCTCGGCCTACCAGCTTTCCAGCCAGCATGGGAAGTATACCAACCCAAGCAGTTCCCACAGCATCAACCTTGTGGCAAGGGAACTGCTGACCACGGACGAGATACGGCGGGTCGCAAGACCATACCAGATTGTGGTGGGGAGAGGGCATCCGGCGGTGATGGAAGCACCTGACCTGTCACAATGGTATTTTAACCGAATGTGCGGGCTGGGCGATCCGGAACATAACCGGAAGGTGCGGGAGGCAAGGGAAGCGGCGCGCCCTATCCGGTCTTCACGGACAGAGGAAATCCCGCTGTGGAATATCTGGGTGTACTATGTCAAGGATCTGCAGTTGAAGGAAGCACAGCAGAGGGCGCAGGCATTTGCTGGGCAGGCAGGGGCAATGTTTTCATCCGGGAAGGGCTACCAGTAACCCCCGATAGAGCAAACAGCATACACAGAACAAAGAAGGAGGGAAGAAAAAAGGTGAGGAAGAAATGGAAAAAGGCAGTATCCGGTTTCCGGGCGGTAGGCGCATCTATGCTTACCGCCCTTTTTGTCACACTGGCACGGAGTAGTACCGTGTATGCGACGACAAAGATTGAGAAAAGCAAGCTTGCCGAAGGAACGCAGAAGCTGATTACGGATGTAACCACCTGGCTGATGGTGCTTGCGCCAGTGGTGGCAGGACTGTTGATTATTTATTTCTGTATCCGACGTTCCGCAGCGGACGAGATGGATCAGAAGAAGTGGAACAGCCGGATTGTTACCGCGATTGTATCCTGCATTGGTGCGGTGATTGGAAGTGCCACGCTGGGGATTATTGTAGGGTATTACAAGTAAGCATACTTTCCTGACAAAGGGAGTGTGCAGGGCGGGGAAAGGCAGCGATCTAACTCCAAATTGCCCGCCCGAAATTCATTTGGGTAGAACCACAGGAGTTATTGCCTGCGGCTTTGCTATAACAACATAATTTTTGGGCAGTTACTGCCCATCCAAGGAAAGGGGAACAAATCTATGAGAAAAATCAAAGAGAACATGAACAGGCTGGCAGTGAAAGGGTATATGAAGGGGATGCAGGCAAAGGCAAAGATTGCTGGCGTGCTTGCGCAGAAGTCTGGCGAAGGCTTTGTGGATACGGCCTTAAAGATCCTGATCAGCGTTGTTATCGGTGCGCTGCTGCTCGCAGGGCTTTACACCCTGTTCAAAGACACGGTACTGCCAACGCTGACAGAAAAGGTGCGTACCCTGTTCAACTACCAGGGCTAAGAGTGTAGGATAACACGGTCTTTCCGTATCAATAGAGGAAGGCAACAAGGGGATGGATGGAAAATCGTCCATCCCTTTTTATCATCATTTTTTATCAGGATCTCAATATAGATTCAAAAATTGTTTTGTTAATAATATTTTATCAACTTTCTTTTGATAAGTACCTAGAAAAATAATTTTGATATAATTGACATATAATTTAAAAGAAAATTTAATTTAGGAGTTGATTTTTTTGGAAAAGAGGTTATAATATAAGAAAACATGATTTTGACAGAAAACTAAAATAGAATTTTAGTGCATATAGAGGAGTTACCATGCTAATACAATTTAATTTTAAAAATTTCAAATCATTCCGTGACGAGGTTTCATTGGATTTGTCAGCAACGAAAATTACGGAACATGAGGAGCATATTGTAGAAATTGCAAATGATAAACTGCTCCGGGTTGCGGCGATTTACGGCGCAAATGCAAGTGGAAAATCGAATGTATATAACGCATTTGAGTATATGACTTATTATGTACTGGAATCCTTTAAATTCGGTGATGAGGATGGACGGCGCAGAAAGAAAGAAGAAGATTACCAGAAGGTTATCCCATTTTTGTTTGATGAAAACAGCAGGAACCAAGAAACTACCTTTGAAGTATTTTATGTGGACAATGCAGAGCAAACAGGAAAGATATACCAATATGGGTTTTCATTAAAGGACAGCGAGGTGGTCGAGGAATGGCTGTACTCTAAGGCGAAAACGGCGAGGAATACTTACCGTACTATTTTTTACCGAAAAAGCGGGGAAGAACTGGAGATGAATGGTTTTGGTAAAAACCATGTAGAAAATATCAAATCCGCGCTGAATAAAGAGTCTTTAATTGTATCATTAGGGGCAAAACTGCGGATTGCAAAATTAAAAAAAGTCAGGGATTGGTTTTTAGAAAATGAGGTCGTGAATTTTGGCGATCCGGCAGAGAATTATTTCCGTTCCAGAATGCTTCCACAGGGATTTGTGACAAGCAAGGATATACAGAAGAATGTGGTGGAATATTTTTCATCTTTCGATGAAAGCATACAGGATTTTTCTGTGGAAGAAATTCCGCAGGAGGATGGGAAGGAAACAGAAAAGAATTATCAGATTGATACGTTCCATAAGATGGCAGACAGTGATAAAACTGTATCAATTTCACTTAGTCAGGAATCCAATGGAACGTTAAAGATGTTCGCGTTGTACCCATCATTAAAAGAAGTCTTAGAGCATGGTGCAGTCTTATTTGTTGACGAATTAAATGCGCGGCTGCATCCATTGCTGGTACGAAATATTATCCTGACTTTTTTGTCGCCGGAAATCAATACAAAGAATGCACAATTGATCTTTACGACCCATGACGTATGGCAGTTTTCAAATGAATTGTTGCGCAGGGATGAGATTTGGATGGTGGATAAAAAACAGGACGGTGCTTCCGATTTATATTCTCTTGTTGAATTTAAGGATGAGGAAGGGATTAAGATTCGCAGGGATGAGGTAAATGCAAAAAAATATATGACTGGGAGCTATGGTGCAATTCCAGCGTTAAAACCGATGAAGATGCTACGGGGAGGAACGGGGGATGGCGAATAAGGGCAGTAAACCAAGCGATCGTCGCGCAGGTAAGAGAAGGGACAGGGATAAACGTGTAGGGACAAGGATACCAGAACTAGGATATTATCTGATTGTCACGGATATAAAAGAAACAGAAAAAAATTATTTTGAAGGTCTTCGGGACAGTATACCGGAGAAATTAAAAGATCATTTGGTCATCAAGGTGGAAAAAGCAAAAACCGTAGAACTTGTAAAAAAAGCGTTGGAACTGACCGGTCAGGATTCACAGTATCGGATTCCCTGGATTGTTTTTGATCGGGATCAGGTAAAAGATTTTGATGATATTGTGCAGGAGGCAGAAAAAAGTCAAGTTGGTGCGGGATGGTCAAATCCCTGTTTTGAGATTTGGTTGTATGCTTATTTTGGTGAGATGCCTGTAATCAGAGAATCCTATGTTTGTTGTGAACGTTTTGCAGAAAAATTTGAAAAAGTTTTGAAACAGAAATACGCGAAAAACGATAAGGATATTTATCGAAAAATAGTTGAGTATGGGGATGAGGAGGGAGCAATTAAGCTGGCAGGACGGTGTTATAGAAAATGTTTGGAGGACGGGAAACGAAAAACATCCGAAATGTGGCCAGCGTGTAAAGTGCAGGAGTTGGTGGGTGCGATAAGGGAAAAGATATCGCAAAAAATCAAAAAGAAATAAATGATAAAATTTTATGGGGGCATCATAATGAAGTTAAAAAAAGAATTTGCTGATTTTTATAAAGAAATAAGAATTGATAGAGAACAGGATTTCCTTATCGAAAAAAGAGAAAATCTTGTAAATGATATAACAGCAGAGTTGCCCAATATTATGAAAAAACATAATATTGACTTGAATAAAAGTGATATTAGAGTAATTGATCAGGGAAGTTATAAGTATAACACAACAATAAGGGCTAATGTAGTGGATAGAGATGTAGCCATAATGATTCCGATAAATATAAAAGACAATCCTGATCCTAGAAAGATAAAAGGGTATTTGAAAGAGTCTATAAGTCGTTCTTCAAGGGTAGTGGATGTAAAGGAACCATGTGTAAGGGCAACTTATTTGGATCATGGAAAAGAGTGGTTACATATCGATTTACCATTATATGCTGTTGATGGAAATTCTATTTATTTAGCTAGAGGTAAAATGTCATCAGAGAATTATTTTTGGGAGGAAGCTGATCCTGATGGTCTGAATAATGATTTATGCAAAAAAATTAATGGTCATGATCAATTGAGAAGGATTATTTGTTTTGTGAAGAAATGGAAAAATGAAAAGTATGAAAAAGTTTCGAATGATCACGAAGTTCCTCCAAGTATCGGACTGACATATCTTGTTTGTGATTGTTTTTCTCAGCAAACTTGTAAGGATGGTGACAATGATTTGTTGGCATTGCAGAAAACTATGCAAACTATATTAAATAGATTTTGTGTAACTAGAGATAAAGAAGGTAATGTTATGTCTGCAGATATTATGAGGCATCTTGAAGTAAAACCGAAGACAGATATTTTTGAAAAGATGCGAAGTAGCAGTTTGGATTATATGGTTACGTTTTATAAGAAATTATCAAAAGCAGTTGAGAATCTTACAAATGCAGTGAATGTAGAATCTGATCATGATGCGGGTGAATATGTAAGAAAAGTTTTAGGTATAGATTTTGAGGTTCCAAAGAAACCAGTGGTTACAACTGTAATACAGAGTAAAAGGGAGCATAATTTTGGATAATATAAAAATAGCAAAAATGATATTAAAAAATTACGTGGATATTTTTGTGGATGATTCTTTAAAAAGTGATTTAGCAGTATTATTTACACTGTTTGAGAAAAGGTTTGTGCTTTTTTGTGGGAATAGATATTCAAAAG
This sequence comes from uncultured Lachnospiraceae bacterium, assembly GCA_910577675.1. Classification (GTDB taxonomy): domain Bacteria; phylum Bacillota; class Clostridia; order Lachnospirales; family Lachnospiraceae; genus RGIG4057. Next base: position 1,963 of record CAJTOR010000015.1, on the reverse strand, counting down.
TTTCGATATGTGTTTTGGATGAAATGAATTTTGATTATCCACATATTATGTATGATGAAATTTATATAGAAATGGGGTATGGACTTCCAGAAGGAAGTTATCGTGCCGTATGCCTTTATGAACAGAATAGTGTAATTGCATCAATTCAGACTTACGAAGAAAAAATAGCAGATGCAATAGAGAGGTTAATTTCCCTTATGACTCTAACGCCTTTAGAAGTGGAACATGAATTTCAAAAAGAATTTATGTTTTACTGGGATTCAGTTACAAGTAATAAGAAAATAGAACTTTATATTGGACGTGTAGAGTCATTTACAAAGTTGAAAGTTTATCAAAAAAACGATCAGATTTGTTGTGTTGCGCCAAGTGTCTTATTCAATGATAGCAGTAAAGAAAATGAAAAATGGGAAAAAAAGGAGAATTGTGTGGCTTACTATATACCTATTATAGATTGCCGAGGAATTCTTCCCCCAAATCAAGGACATCATTGGGGAATAGAGGAAATTCAAAACATTATATTTGGAAAAAGAATTAGTCATATAAGTAGAGATACTTTTTTAAAAATTAAAAAAGAAAGAGTTGATGTACAAGAAATAGATTTAGTTTTTGAAATGAATTGTAATAATATCCCAGTAACTTTTATGATTAGAATAAATTGTAATGATGACGAATCAAAGACCTTGTACGAAAAATTGATGGATAGTGTAGTTAGCATACAAGAGCTAAATAGTAAAAGAAATGATTACTTTGAATTAAATAGGAAGATTGGTAATGAATGTAATGTAATGGATAAAAATGTGCTTTTAATAGGCGCAGGATCATTAGGAAGTTATGTAGCAAATGAACTGGTGAAAAATGGTTTTAACAAAATAAAAGTTTATGATGAAGACAAATTGTATAAAGAAAATATTATGCGATGGGCGTATGGTGGTATGTTTGATGGAGTGAAAAAGGTAGAAATACTGAAATTTTTTCTGGAGCGTAATCATCCTGAAATAAGAATTGAGGCAATTGGAAAGAATATAGATGAGAAAGATTTACTAAAAGAGGTGCTACAGACTGATTTGATTATATTTACTGTAGGAAGTACAGATATTCAGATGAAGATGAATAAAGTGCTGAAGGATAATCATTGTCATGCACCAGTAATTTTTGTGTGGCTTGAAGCAGGTGGACTTTATAGTCATATATTGGTTGTCGATTATAAGAAAAAGGGGTGCTTTGAATGCTTATATACAGATGAAACAGGTTCTTTTATCAATAATAAGGCTAACCAGAATACAGAGGAATTTTTAGAACAAAAAGTTTTAAGAAATGGTTGTGGTGGAACAAGAGCTGCTTATGGTACGGCAGTATTGTTGAGAACAACGGCAGTTCTTTTAGAAATATTAAAACAAATTTATGACGATAGTATATTGGATAATACATTGGTTAATATTTCGTTAAATGAAGTAGAATATGTAAAACATACATTTGTTGTGAAGGGGTGTAGGTGTTGTGGCGATAGAGATTTCAAATAAATGTATTAAGATGGAACTTCCTAATGGAAAGGTAGTAGATATTTTATCTTCAGTATTTCAAGAAATTGGAAAATGGCTACAGATACAACCATCTTTACCGGAAAGTGGTGGATATATTGTCGGGTATAAACATAAAAAAACAGGGAATATTTCTCTTGAAGCAGTGTCGCATCCATATCCTTGTGACCGACATGGCAGAGAATATTTTACTATTAGAGATTTAAAGCATTGGATGTTTTTATCGAAAATGCAGAGAATATATAAAAGTTATTATATGGGTGTATGGCATACCCATCCTCAAAGAATACCAGAACCATCAGAGGTAGATTGGAATGATTGGTATCAAACCTTGAGAGAAGATAAGACAGGATGTAACTATATTTTTTTTATAATAGCAGGAACACATGAGGCAAGAGTATGGGTAGGTAATTTTATAACTATGG